>JBEBGG010000027.1:0-32594 GCA_040081555.1 Vicinamibacterales bacterium | reverse complement strand
GTACACGCCAGCGGGGAACCAGTCGGTGTCTTTGCCGCGCGGCGGCGCGGCGGAGTCGGCCACGCAACTGGTGGCGCGTGTGATTGAAGCCAAAGGTGGTTTAGCCAGGCTCAAGGCGCTCAAGACGATCACCGTGACTGCTCGGGCCACGGGCTTGGGAGACAACGCGAGTCAGCCCGCGATTGAGACGATGACGCAGCTGGCGTATCCGAATCAGGTGCGCGTCGAGACCACCAGCGATCGTGGTGGCACGTTGCAGGTGTTTGACGGCACGACCGCCTGGCTGCGCGACCCTCGCGGGACGCGCGAAGTGCCTGAGCGCATGAAGAGCGACCTCGAGATGGGTTTGCAGCGTGACACCATTTCGGCACTGCTCGCGGTGGAGCGCGGTGACCTCAGAGCTCGAGTCCTTCCAGACGTCAGGCGGGAGGTGGGTGCAACCTTGCGGGCCGTTGAGGTGTCCGGCCCGCGGCTGGAGCCGATGGTGCTCTATGTCGACGCGGAGACCGGGCGAATCGCCAGACAGACCTACGTGGCCGGAGGCATGGGCAGTCCGCTGGTCGAAGAAGAGTTCGATGACTATCGAATGGTCGACGGCGTGAGCATTGCCTTCAAGGCGACGGTACGCGTTGGGGGCAGGCCTGTGATCGAGCGCCGGGTCCTCGATGTGATCGTCGACCGCCCGTTGTCGCCGCAACTGTTCAAGCGTCCCTCTTGACCCTTCGGCTCCTGCTGTCGTGCGGCGAAGCGTCTGGCGATCTCTACGCCGGCGCGCTCATTCGCGCACTTCGGGTGCGTGCGCCGGAGATGGACATCTTTGGCATGGGTGGGCCGAAGATGGCGGCGGCGGGTGGCCGGCTGATCCAGGATTTCCGCGGCCTTGCGGTGACCGGCCTCACCGAGGCCATCGGGCACATCCCCCAGCTGCTGCGGGTGCGCACGACCCTTGTGGCGGCGGCTCGCGCCCAGCGTCCCGATGCGCTGGTGGTGATCGACTACGCCGATTTCAACTTTCAACTCGCGAAGCAGATCAAGCGATTGGGCATTCCAGTGGTCTATTACATCAGCCCGCAAGTCTGGGCGTGGCGCTCCGGGCGCATCAAGACCATCAAGGCGATTGCCGATCGCATGCTTGTCATCTTTCCGTTCGAGGAAGCGCTGTATCAGCAAGCGGGGGTGCCGGTGGAGTTTGTCGGACATCCGCTCATCGATCTGGCGAAGCCAACGCAGACCCGCGCCGCGTTCCTGTCGGGTCTGCATCTTGACCCGTCGGCGCCCACCGTGGCCGTGTTGCCGGGCAGTCGCACCAATGAGGTCTCGCGCATCCTGCCCGATCTCGTGCGTGCCGCGGTACTGATTCGCACCCGCGTGCCGTCTGCGCAGTTTGTGATTGCCCGGGCCCCGCATCTTGACGGTGCACTGTTTGCGTCGGCGAGCGCCCTGCCTGGCGCTGCGGTCGTCGAACATGACACCGACACCGTGCTGGCGTCTGCGGACTTGGCACTGACCGCGTCTGGAACGGCGACGGTCCAGACCGCCCTGCACGACACGCCGATGGTCGTCGTCTATCGACTGTCGAGCCTGACCTATCGGGTGGGGCGCCCGTTCGTGAAGCTTGACACCTTCGCGATGGTCAATCTCATCGCGGGCGAACGTCTGGTGCCTGAGCTGATTCAGGACGACTTCACGCCCGAGGCGGTGGCGCGCGAGGCGATTACGCTACTCACCGATCCGGTAGCGACGGCGCGCATGCGGGCCGGTCTGGCAGCAGTCCGACTCAAACTCGGCACACCAGGCGCGAGCCAGCGTGCCGCTGAATCGATTCTGCAAGTCATGGGTGCATCATGAGTAGAGACAGGTTCCGAAGGAGACGGTGGCTTCGTGCCGCGACGACTGCGGTCATCTGGGCGGCGAGCCTGCTGGTGGCCCCCACGCCCGCGCGGGCGACGGTGATCGTGCCGGCTGACCTTGGTGAGCTGAGCCGTGACGCACTGGCGATCGCACGCGGGCGAGTTGTCGCGGTCGACGCGCAATGGACCCCTGGGCGCCGGTCGATCGAGACGCTCGTCACGCTCCGCACCGACGAATACCTGAAAGGCGGCTTTGGCGAAACTGTGCAGTTCCGCGTGCCTGGTGGCGTCCTCGGTCGGTATCGGAACATCGTCATGGGTGCGCCAACGTTCGTTGTCGGGCAGCACGTGGTCGTGTTCCTGGGTGCCAGGGGGCCGTCTGTGCCATTTGTACTGGGACTGAGCCAGGGCGTGTTCCGTGTCGTGCAGGGGGTGGCTGACTCCGTGATGGTGTTGCCGCCACCGCTGGTGCCTGGTGTGAGCGGTCAGGTCGTCCGCGGCAGTGCCGCACGGCTGCCGACGACACTCGCCGCCTTTCAAGCGGAAGTACGCGCGTTGAGCGGGGGAGCGCAGTAGTGCCACAGACCCGATGTTTGCGTCTGCTCGTGGTGGGGTGGTGTGCGGTGCTCTCGATCGTGGCGCCGCTGCCGGCACACGCCTATCTCAAGTTCGGGATCGAGGTCGGTGGTGTCACCAAGGTTCTGCGTTGGAATGGCGCTGTGCCGGTTCCGTACTACGTCAGCCACGAAGCCCTCCCGAATGTCTCGGCCGCCGATTTCCAGGCGGCCATCTCGCGCGCGTTCAACGCCTGGGAGGTCGTGCCGACGGCCACGGTCTCGTATCGTTTCGCCGGCTTTACGTCCAACCGCCCTGGCGACGACGACGGCCTGTCGACGCTCGGGTTTCTCAACGAACCTGCGCTTGATCAGGTGTTGGCGACGACGAGCTATCTGATTGACGAGTTGACGGGTGAACTGTTGGAGTCTGATGTGTTCTTCAACTCCGCCTATGCCTGGTCGGCCGGTGTTTCGCCAGTGGCCAATCGCTGGGACGTCGAATCCATTGCCGTGCATGAAATCGGCCATTTCAACGGTCTCGGGCACTCGGCGATTGGTGAGACGACAGTGTCGCCAAGCGGCCGGCGCGTGACATCGGTCGGCTCGGTGATGTTTCCCATCGCGATAGGCGTCGGAGACATCACGGCGCGGACGCTCGATGCCGATGACATTGCTGGGCTCTCGGACTTGTATCCGACGTCGCAATTCACGGCGACGACGGGCAGTATTTCTGGACGGGTGCTCAAGAATGGTCGCGGCGTGTTTGGCGCGCACGTGGTGGCATTTGATGTTGCCACTGGCGCCCAGGTCGCTAACTTTTCCTTGAGCACTGCGGGCGCCTTCTCGATCACGGGCCTGCGCCCGGGTCCACATCTGCTTCGTGTTGAGCCACTTGACGATGCCGATCTCGAAAGCTTCTTCGGCGGCAACGAACCGGTTGACGTGCAATTTGCCCCGAGGTTCTTGTCGAAGATCATCATCGTGCCCCGCGGCGGTGACAGCGGGACGGTGACCGTTGCGGTGACACCACGATGATGGGGGCGCGTGGCGCGGTGTGGGGGGGCTGCCTCGCGGGCGTCCTGCTGGCGGCGCCGGCGACGGCGCAGGCTGGGCGTGAGGCGCGAGTTGAACTGGCGGCCGGGCTCGGATGGCGCGGTGCTGTGCACTTCCCGTCGGTGACAGCGACTGAGGTAGGCCCCAACGACAAGGTCGTACCGGTCTTTCAGACCGCCTCGTCGCTCGATGCGTCCCCGGGTCTGGTGGTGAACGTTGGCGCGCGACTGTCGCGCCGATTGGCCATCGAGTCCACGCTCTCGATGAACCGAACGCAACTGTCGGTGGCGATCAGCAACGACGTCGAAGGTGTGCCGAATCTCACCGCCTCTGAGCCCGTGACCCAGTACCTGGTCGAAGGGGGCATTCGACTGGCGATGCCGCGCCGACATCGCGCAGCGTTCGAGCCCTTCCTAGCGGCTGGCGGAGGTTACCTCCGGCAACTGAATGAGGGGCAGACCCTGATCAACACGGGCTCTTCTATCTATGCCGGCGGTGGCGCGCACTATTGGCTGCGCCGCGGAGGCAGAGGCTGGATAGAATCGTCCGGCATTCGGATTGACGCGCGGGTATCCGTGCTCAACGGCGGAGTGGCAATTGACGGCGGCAGGCACGCGGCTCCCGTCGTGGGAGTCGGTCTATTCTTCAGATTCTGACCACAATGGAGTGATGCAATGTTCAAGGAATTCAAAGAATTTGCGATGAAGGGCAACGTCGTTGATCTCGCCGTCGGCGTGATCATCGGGGCGGCGTTTGGCGCCATCGTCAACTCCTTCGTGGCCGATGTGTTCATGCCGCTGATTGGCGTCGCCACTGGCGGCCTTGATTTCTCGAATCTGTTCGTCCTGCTGAAGGACGGCTCCACTGCAGGCCCCTATCCGACCGTTGCGGCTGCGAAGGCTGCTGGTGCCATCACGCTGAACATCGGGACCTTGATCAATCTCGTCGTGAACTTCGTGATTGTCGCTTTCTCGCTGTTTCTCGTGATCAAGGGGATGAATTCGATGCGCCGAGCGCCCGCGGCCGCGCCGCCGGCCGCGCCCGTTGGGCCAAGCCGTGAAGAAGTGCTACTCACGGAAATCCGTGACGCGCTTCGCGCCGGTCGGTGAAATGGCTGTGGTACGATTGGCTTTTTTCTGAGGACTTCGATGTCGAGCGCCAATAGTTTCGAAACGCGATCCACTCTTACCGTCGGCCATCAGCAGATCCACTATTACAGCCTCGCGGCGTTGCAGGCCAAGGGTTTTCCTGGCGTTGCCCGGTTGCCGTTTTCACTGAAGATTCTGCTTGAGAACCTGCTGCGCCAGGAGGATGGACGCTTCGTCAAGAAGGCCGACATCGAAGCGCTGGCCAAATGGGATGTGGCCAGCAAGGAGGCGAGGGAGATTTCCTTCGCTCCGGCGCGGGTCTTGTTGCAGGACTTCACCGGAGTGCCTTGCGTTGTAGATTTGGCGGCGATGCGCGACGGCATCAAGCGTCTTGGTGGCGACCCAAACAAGGTAAATCCGCTTCAACCAGTGGAACTGGTCATCGATCATTCGGTGCAGGTCGACTACTTTGGCCGCGCCGATGCGTTCCAGCTCAATGCGGAACTCGAATTCTCGCGCAACAAGGAGCGTTACGCGTTCCTGCGCTGGGGACAGAACGCCTTCCGTAACTTTCGCGTGGTCCCACCAGACACCGGCATCGTGCACCAGGTCAATCTCGAGTATCTCGCGCGTGTGGTCTGCACGGACCAGACCGAGGGCGGTGTCCTGGCATATCCGGACACCTTGGTCGGCACCGACTCGCACACGACGATGGTCAATGGTCTCGGCGTTGTGGGTTGGGGCGTGGGCGGCATTGAAGCCGAGGCGGCGATGCTCGGCCAGCCCTGCTCGATGCTGATTCCGCCGGTGCTCGGATTCCGCATGAAGGGCTCGCTGCCGGAAGGCACCACGGCCACCGACCTGGTGCTGACGATTACGGAGAAGCTTCGTAAGCACGGTGTCGTCGGCAAGTTCGTCGAGTTCTTTGGCGCCGGTCTGGCGCATCTCACCATCGCCGACCGCGCGACGCTCGCCAATATGTGCCCCGAGTACGGTGCGACGATTGCGATCTTCCCGATCGACGAGATGACGCTCGACTTTCTCCGACTCACGGGCCGTGCTGATCGCGTGCCGGTGGTCGAGGCCTACGCGAAGGCGCAGGGCTTGTTCCGCCACGAAGGCGATGCCGAACCGCACTTCACTGAAATCCTCGAGCTCGATCTGTCCACCGTGGAGCCGAGTCTTGCCGGTCCGCGCCGTCCCCAGGACCGCGTCGCCCTCAAGAACGCAAAGGCAGGATTCCTGAGCGCTTGCGACTCGCTGCAGGTGAAGAAGTCTGCGTCATCGGCGGCTGGCGCCATGCTCAACGAGGGCGGGGTGGCCACGTTGCCCGCTGTCGGCCAACTCGAAACCGGCTCTGTGGTGATTGCGGCGATCACCAGCTGTACGAATACATCGAATCCGAGCGTCATGATCGCTGCCGGTCTGGTGGCGAAGAAGGCATTCGACAAGGGACTCTCGAGCAAGCCTTGGGTGAAGACGAGTTTGGCGCCCGGCTCCAAGGTCGTCACTGAGTACCTGAAGAAGGCGGGCCTCGATACCTATCTCGATGCGCTCGGCTTCAACCTGGTCGGCTATGGGTGCACGACGTGTATCGGCAACAGCGGCCCGCTGCCAGACGAAGTGCAGGCGGAGATCGACGCGCGTAACTTGGTTGTGGCCTCGGTGCTGAGCGGCAACCGCAACTTCGAAGGGCGCATTCAACAGGCCGTCCGCGCGAACTATCTGGCGTCGCCGCCGCTCGTGGTCGCCTACGCGATTGCTGGCACCATGCAGAAGGACCTGACGACCGAGCCCCTTGGCAAGGGCAAGGACGGCGCACCGGTGTACTTGCGCGACATTTGGCCAACCGAGCGTGAGATTCAGCAGACGATGCTGATGGCCGTCACCAAGGAGATGTTCGAGAGCCAGTACGCGGACGTCTTCAGCGGCGACTCGCGCTGGCAGACGCTAGATGTGCCGACTGGCGACGTGTTCGCGTGGGAGCCGGATTCGACCTACGTGCGCAACCCGCCGTACTTCGACGGCATGACCATGCAGCCGGCACCGCTCAAGAACATCAGCGGTGGACGTGCGTTGGCAATTCTTGGTGACAGCATCACGACAGACCACATTTCGCCTGCCGGCAATATCAAGAAGGACTCTCCGGCCGGCAAGTATCTGATCGCCAACGGCGTGCAGGTGTCGGACTTCAATTCATACGGCGCGCGTCGTGGCAATCACGAGGTGATGATCCGGGGCACGTTCGCCAATACCCGTCTGCGTAATCAGCTCGCGCCCGGCACCGAAGGCGGTTTTACCACCTATCAGCCTGGCGGCGAGGGCATGACGATTTACGACGCCGCGATGAAGTACAAGGCGGCCGGAGTCCCGCTCGTGATTCTGGCAGGTAAGGAGTATGGTTCAGGGTCGTCTCGCGATTGGGCGGCCAAGGGCACGGCGCTCCTCGGTGTTCGTGCCGTGATTGCCGAGAGCTTCGAGCGTATCCACCGCAGCAACCTTGTGAATATGGGTGTGCTTCCGCTGCTGTTTACCGGTGGCGCCAACGCGGCGTCGCTTGGGATCACGGGGCATGAGACCTTCGAGATTCTCGGAATCGCCTCTGGGCTCAAGCCCGCGTGCACGGTGAAGGTGAAAGCCGTCGGCACCGGCAAGACCATCGAGTTTGACGCGCTCGTGCGTATCGACACGCCCGAAGAACTGGTGGCGTTCAGTCACGGCGGCATCCTTCCGTACGTGTTGCGTCAGTTGGTCGGGAAGAAGTAGCACGGCCCCTTCCGGGGCGCCTGTGTCCGTGGGGCGGCCCGTCAGGGCCGCCAGGCGCTGTACGCGACGATGCCGTTGACGCCAGCCTCCATCAAGCAGCAGGCATCGAAGCTGGGCTTCGATGCCTGCGGTATTGCGCCAGCCACGGCGCTGCCAGAACTCGCGTTCTTCGAGGAATGGATCGCGCGCGGCTATGCCGGCTCGATGACGTTTCTGGAGCGCTCGGCGGCACAGCGCGCCGACATTCGTCAGGCCTTGCCGTCGGCCCAAAGCGTCATCGTCACGGCCACGCTGTACAACACGGACCGACCGTTCAGCATTGCGTCTGCCGACGACGGGCGAGCCGAAATCTCGCGCTACGCCTGGGGGGATGACTATCACCACGTGTTGATGCGCCGGCTCGATGCGTTGGTCGCCTGGATGCATGAGGAGCACCCAGCAGCGTTCGAGACCGCTCCCTACGTGGACACCGGCCCGGTGCAGGAACGCGTGTTCGCCCAGTACGCTGGGGTTGGTTGGATCGGTAAGAACTGCTGCGTGATTAATCCGCAGCTCGGTTCTTTCCTCTTCCTGTCCGAGGTTCTGTGTAGCCTGCCCCTGCCGGCTGACGCCCCAGCGCTCGACCACTGCGGTACGTGTACGCTGTGTCTGGACGCATGTCCGACTGGGGCACTGGTCAGTCCGGCGGTGCTCGATGCGAGGCGTTGTATTTCGTATCTGACGATTGAACATCGCGGCGAGATTGCCCCGCCACTCGACGAGGTGATCGGCAATCACGTCTACGGGTGCGATATCTGCCAAGAAGTGTGCCCCTGGAATCGGATGGCGCCGGTCTCTGTGGATCGCGCCTGGCAGCCGCGCCCCCTCTGGGATGGCGCGACGTTGGACGAGCTCGATGCGACACCCGATTCGATGTTGAAGCGGGAACTCAAGGGAAGTGCGATGGAGCGAGCCAGAGTCGTCGGGTTGCGGCGCAACGTCCGCATCGCGCAACACAACCGCCGCATGAAAGGCGAGGCATGAAGAGCAGCGCGTCCTTGGCGCCGGCCTTGCTGTTGTCGATGCCGCAGCTGACCGATCCGAGCTTCAATCGCACCGTCATCCTGCTGTGCAAGCACAGCGAGGAAGGTGCCTTTGGCCTGGTGGTGAATCGTCGATTGCTGACAACGGGGCGGGTGGTGGTCAGTCTTGACCCTCCGGTGTCCACCGAGCGCGAGCTCGAAGTGTGGATCGGCGGGCCGGTGGAACCTGAGCGCAGCTGCATGCTGATTGGCGGGCCGCCAATTGAGCACGAACTATACGGCAGCACGCCGATCGCGGAAGGCGTGTCTCTGTCGACCTCGCCCGACCTGCTGCGTCGGCTGCTCGAGCCGAACCCGCCCGCGGATACGCGTCTGATCGTTGGCTACGCCGGTTGGGCGCCGGGACAGCTCGAGGCGGAGCTCGAAGAGTCGGCGTGGCTGCTGAGCGACGTTGATCGTGGGCTGCTCTTTGACACGGCAGCCGACCAGATGTGGGAGCGCGCCATTCGCCGGCTCGGCGCAGACCCTGCGGCACTGCATTCATCGCGCGGTGTGCATTGACGGGCGGCCATTAAGGAGCGGCGCTATAGAATGCCGGGCATGACGACGCTCAGAGTGATGACGGGGCTGTGGCTGGCAGGCGCGGCCGTGCTGATGGCCCAGGCACGCGTGCCGTCCACCGCCGACTTGCAGCGCATGGCGGCCCAGTTTGCGCCGACCGAAATCAAGGCGGACCTGTCCGCCCTGTCAGCCAGCGACCGACGCGTGCTGGCGAAACTGGTTGAGGCGTCGAAGCTGGTCGACGCGTTGTTCTTGCGCCAGGTGTGGAGCGGCAACGTCGCGATGTTGCTGGATCTGTCGCGTCGCGGTTCGCCAGAGGACCGTGCCCGACTGCGCTACTTCCTCATCAACAAGGGCCCGTGGGACCGGCTCGATCACCATCGCCCATTCGTACCGGGCGCACCTGCCAAGCCGCTCGGCGCAACCTTCTATCCGGAAGGGGTCACCAAGGCCGAGATTGAACGCTGGATCGGCAGCCTGCCCGAAGCCGAGCGCACCAGAGCGACCGGCTTCTTCAGCGTGATCAGTCGTGGCGCGACCGGCCAACTCGGTGTCGTGCCGTACAGCATCGAGTACCGGGTCGAGTTGACCCGCATCGCCGAGCTGCTGCGTGAGGCGTCGGCCTTGTCGACCCAGCCGACGCTGAAGGCCTACTTGACCAAGCGTGCCGACGCGTTGTTGTCCGACGAGTACTACGACAGCGACGTTGCGTGGATGGAACTTCAGGGCGCCATTGAGCCGACCATCGGGCCCTACGAGGTCTACGAAGACGAGTTCTTTAACTACAAGGCGGCGTTCGAGGCGTTCATTACCGTCCAGGACGACGCCGAGACGGCCAAGATTCAGAAGTTCAGCGGTGAACTGCAGGAGATCGAAAACCGTCTTCCGATCGACCCCGCGCTACGCAACAAGAAGGTCGGGGCGCTGGCGCCGTTGGTGGTCGTCAACGAGATCTACGCCGCGGGCGATGCCAATCGTGGTGTCCAGACGGCGGCCTTCAACCTGCCAAACGACGAGCGCGTGCTCCGAGAGAAGGGGGCCAAGCGCGTCATGCTGAAGAACGTGCAGGACGCGAAGTTTTCGAAGACGCTCTTGCCGATCTCGAAGGTCGCCTTGTCGCCGGCGGATCAGGCCAAGCTCTCCTTCGAGGCCTTCTTCACACACATCGTCGTGCACGAGATGATGCACGGTCTCGGTCCGCACAACATTACGGTGAACGGTCGAGAGACGACCGTGCGGAAAGAGCTGAAGGATGCGTCGAGTTTCCTCGAGGAGGCCAAGGCCGACATCTCGGGCCTCTATGCGCTCCAGCATCTCATCGACAAAGGTGTCGCGCCCCGGTCCATGCAGCAGGCGCTCTACACGACCTATCTCGCATCGGCGTTTCGGTCGATCCGGTTCGGCATCGGCGAGGCGCACGGCAAGGGCATTGCGGTCCAGTTGAACTACCTGCTCGACCAGGGCGGGTTCGTCGTGAGGGCGGACGGCACCTTCGCGGTGGACGAAAGCAAGATCCGGGAAGGCGTCATTGGCCTGACGCACGACATCATGACGATGCAGGCGGCCGGTGACTACGAGAGGGCCAAGGCACTCGGCGACCGGCTTGGCGTGGTCCGCCCGGCCGTGCAACGCATGCTCGACAGGTTGGCCAGCGTGCCCGTAGACATTGAGCCTGTCTTCACGACCGCCGACGAACTGATCGCGCAGAATCGCTGAAGCTTCCTGAGAGGGCATGTGCGCCGGTATACTGGCAAGATGCCCGTTGCGAATCCGCTCCGCCGTAATGTCGCCATCATCGCCCACGTTGACCACGGGAAGACCACACTGGTTGATGCCCTCCTGCACCAGAGCGGTACGTTCCGCGCCAACGAACGCGTGGCCGAACGCGCCATGGACAGCAACGATCTTGAACGTGAGCGCGGCATCACGATTCTCGCCAAGAACACCGCGGTCCACTACCAAGACATCCTGATCAACATCGTGGACACGCCGGGCCACGCCGATTTCGGCGGCGAGGTCGAGCGCACGTTGTCGATGGTGGACGGTGTCATGCTGCTGGTCGACGCATCGGAAGGGCCGCTGCCGCAGACCCGCTTCGTGCTCCGCAAGGCTCTCGAGCGTCGGTTGACGCCGATTGTGGTCGTCAACAAGATCGACCGCCCGGACGCGCGCCCGCAGGAAGTCCTCAACGAAATCTACGACCTCTTCATCGATCTCGATGCCAGCGAAGATCAGCTCGAGTTTCCGGTGCTCTACACCAACGCCAAGATTGGGACTTCGAGCACGGAGATGCATGGCGCCGGTACGGATCTCCGGCCGCTCTTTGACGCCATCGTCAAGTACGTGCCGCCCCCGAAGGGGAATCCCGATGCCAGCCTGCAGCTGCTCGTGGCGAATCTCGACTCGAGCGAGTATCTGGGACGCATCGCCATTGGGAGGATCTTCAATGGCCGCGTCAGGATTGGCGACATGGTCTCGGTCTGTAAGCTCGACTCGAAGATCATTCCGGTCAAGGTCACCAAGCTGTTTGCCTTCGACGGCCTGAAGCGTGTCGACATCCAGGAAGCGGCGGCTGGCGATATCGTCTGCCTGGCGGGTATCGAGGACATCACGATCGGCGAAACGATTGCCGATGTCGAACATCCGTCGCCGATTCCTCCGATTGCGATCGACGAGCCCACCGTCTCTATGATTTTTGGCGTCAATACCTCTCCAGTGGCCGGCAGGGAAGGGCAGTACGTGACGTCGCGTCAGCTGAAGGACCGACTCGACCGCGAGCTTCTGGGCAATGTCTCGATTCGCGTCGAGCCGACTGACACACCTGAGCAGATGAAAGTGGTCGGGCGGGGCGAGCTACAGCTTTCGATTCTCATCGAGATGATGCGCCGCGAAGGCTTCGAGCTCCAGGTGTCGCGCCCGGATATTGTCACCAAGGTCATCAACGGCGCGATGAGCGAACCCGTGGAGGATCTGGTGATCGACGTGCCGCAGGATCACCAGGGCGTGGTCATCGCACAGGTGGGTGAGCGCAAGGGCACGATGACCAAGATGGTGAACAATGGCAGCGGCCGTGTGCGCCTCGAGTTCAGGATTCCAGCCCGCGGGCTCATCGGCTTCCGCTCGCAGTTCATGACCGATACGAAGGGCACCGGCATCATGAACCACATCTTTGCGGCGTGGGAGCCGTGGCACGGTGAGATCGCGGCGCGTCAGAACGGCGTCCTTGTTGCGGATCGCACCGGCGTTGCGACCTCGTACGCAATCTTCAATCTTCAAGAGCGCGGCGAGATCTTCATTGATCCGGCGATTCACGTCTACGAAGGCATGATCATCGGTGAGAACTCACGACAGGCTGACATGGACGTCAACGTCTGCAAAGAGAAGAAGCAGACGAACATGCGCGCCTCGTCGGCTGACGAAGCGATTCGACTGGTGCCACCCCGCAGGCTGGGTCTGGAGCAGGCGATCGAGTTCATCAACGACGACGAGTTGGTGGAAGTGACGCCGGGGAGCATCCGTCTGCGCAAGCGCATTCTGGCGAGCAATATGCGCCCGAAGAAGTCTGTGTCCGCCGAATAGGGAGCCGCCAGGCTCCGCAAGACTTCCGGCTCGGTCGTCTGCCCGTCGTGCGGGTCGCTGGTTGGCGTCAACGACGACAAGTGCTACAGCTGCGGTCGATCGAATCCGGGCCTGTGGGGATTTGGGCCCGTGTTGCGGCAGTTCGGTTCGGACCTGGGATTTGTGCCGCTTGTGATTGGCGGTTGCAGCGTGATGTTCATCTTCACGCTGTTGGCCTCAGGCGGCGACTTCATGGGTGGCGGGTTGAACTTCCTGTCGCCGAGCAGCCGGGCGCTCACGGTGTTCGGCATGAGCGGAGCCTATCCGGTCTTCATCCAGGGGCGGTGGTGGACGATACTCACGGCCAGCTGGCTCCATGGCGGTGTCCTCCATATCTTCTTCAACATGATGGCGGTGCGGAACCTGGCGCCATCGACCATTGCGCTCATCGGGCCTGGCCGGACGGTCACAATCTACGTGCTGTCAGGCGCGGCAGGGTTTCTGCTGACGTCAGCCATGCGGATGTATTTCCCCTACATCCCGTTCCTCACAGGCGCAGTGACAACGGTGGGCGCGTCGGCCGCCATTTGCGGCCTGCTTGGCGCCATTACACACTACGGCCGCACGAGCGGCAGTAGCTTGATTCGCTCGCAGACGTCGCAGTGGGCCATCTCGATGGCGATCTACTCGTTGCTGCCAGGAGTGGACAGCGTGGCGCACCTCGGCGGGTTCCTTGGCGGCTACGGACTCTCTGCGTACTTCAATCCGCTCTCGAGGGAGCGGGGCGATCACATGCTGATTGGTGTGCTGTGCCTGGTGGCGACGGCGCTCGCCCTGATGTACTCGGCGTGGCAGGGGCTCTCTCTGCTGGCGGCCTGAGTTCAGTCACTTCCTGGCCGCGAGTTCCTCGTCGATCAGTTCCTTGAATGCCTCGAAGGGCTGCGCGCCTTCGAGCGGCCGGCCGTTGATGAAGAACGAAGGCGTTGCGCTCACGCCGACCGCAGCCGCGTCCTTGACGTCCTGATCCACCGCCGCCTTGGTCGCGCGGCTGTCGACGCACGTGTTGAACTTCACGGCGTCGAGGCCAACGGTCGTGGCCTGCCTCTTGAGGTCCGCGTCGGTCAGGCGGTCCGGGGCTGAGAACAGCTGATCGTGATATTTCCAGAACTGACCTTGCGCGTGCGCGCACGCCGCGGCTTCGGCCGCAGGGCGCGCATTCTGGTGATTTGGCAGGGGATAGTGGCGATAGACAAACCGGATCCGGTCGCCATAGGTCTTGAGTACTTGATCGACGGTCGGATTGGCCCGTTGACAGAACGGACACTGAAAATCGGAGAACTCGACGATCTCAATCGGCGCGTTGTTGGGTCCCTTTGTGGGATGTCCGGCCGTGGCGACCGTCTGGCGCGGCGGCTCGAGCGTCATGGTGACTTTGGTCTTCGCCTTGAGGGCCTCGATCAGCTGGTTGCGCGCCTCTGACGTGCGCTGCTCGCTCAAGAGCGACCGAATCGGTTCGCGCACCTGTGCCAGTGGCCGCCCTTGCACGGCGGACGGGTTGGTCTGGTACCAGAACTCGACGTCGGCGTCGGTGACCCCTTTGACCTTGCCCTTGATCTCCTGCCGCTCCAGGGCATCAGCGCTCATCCCACGCGCCTTGGCCTCGCGCGCGATGAGCCGGCTTGCCACCATGTCAGTGAGCGCAGCTCGTCGTGCCAGATAGAGCGCCTGCACCAGGCGCGCTGATCCGAAGTTGCTCACCGACTCCTGCATGGCGATGAGGTCGACATCGGCCAGCGAGATGGGCACGCCGTCCACCGTTGCGACGACGTCCCCGGGAGCCACGGGTTTGGGCGCTTGCGCCGACGTTGAGCACGCTGGCAACAGCAGGGCCACGGCGAGTGCGATAAATAGACGACATGTGGTCATTGGGGTTTATCTCGTCAGCTGGTGACGTCTGCCGTCAGCGTATGTCGATTGTCCCGGATCCGCGCAAAATCGCCGGCGCATCATCATAGGGCCGTGACCCCGCGTCCGACCTTGGCCGGGGCCACCGGCTCCAACTCCGGCGTGAAGTCCTCCCCGGGGTTGATGAACTGATCCTTCTCGAATCGGTATTGCTTGTCGTACAGCTGCCGGTAGCGGCCGTTCAGTAACAGCAACTCGGCGTGGGTGCCCCGCTCGACGATTTCGCCGTGCTCGAGCACCAGGATCTGATCCGCGCTCTGAATCGTCGAGAGCCGGTGGGCGATGACAAAGGTCGTCCTCCCCTTACGCAGTGAGCGCAGTCCGTCCTGAATCATCGCTTCGCTCTCGCTGTCCAGACTCGAGGTCGCTTCGTCCAGGATCAGAATGCGCGGGTTTGCCAGAATGGCGCGGGCGATGGCGACACGCTGACGTTGTCCACCAGACAGTCGAACGCCGCGCTCTCCGACGATGGTGTCGTAGCCCTGCTCGAATTCCTGGATGAACTCGTCGCAATGCGCGATACGGCTCACCGAGACAATCTCCTCGTGGCTTGCGTGCGGCCTGGCAAAGGCAATGTTGGCCGCCAGGGTGCCGTCGAACAGAAAGTTGTCCTGCAGCACGACGCCGAGATAGCCGCGGTAGTCGCGGAGCTTCAGCTCCTGGAGGTCGACACCGTCGACCCGTACGCAGCCGGTGAGTGGACGGTTGAATGCCATCACCAGGCTGATGAGCGTGCTCTTGCCCGAGCCACTCGAACCGACCAGCGCCGTCGTCGATCCGGGCTTGGCGGTAAACGAAATGTGCTTCAACACGGGGGCGCCCACGTTGTATTCGAAGGTCACATCGTCGAAGGCCACATCACCACGCAGCGCCGGGAGTGGCGCACGGCGTGCGTCCTCCTGATCTTCAGTCGCCATGGCGCGAATCTCGCGAATGCGGTCGAGCCCGGCAAAAGCCTCGGTGAACTGCGTGCCGATGTTCGCCAGCTGGACAACCGGCATGGTCAACAAGGCAATCATCGCGACGTACATGAAGAGGTCGCCGATGGTCATTGCGCCAGTGCGAATCGCGTCGCCGCCCAGTAGCATGACCGCCATGCCGATGAGACCGACCACCAGTCCAGAAAACGCCGTGACTGCCGAGACGCCGCTCAGTGAGCGGGCCACGTTGCGGAACAGGCGATGGGCGCCTTTGGCAAAGACGATCTCTTCGCGCTTCTCGGCGGTGTAGGCCTTGACGATGCGGACGCCGCCGAGGGTTTCGGCGAGTCGGCCGGTGACCTCGCTGTTGATCTGTCCGCGCTCGCGGAAGAGCGGGCGGAGCCTGTTGAATGCCGTGGCCATACCACCGCCAAAGATCACCAGGATCACGAGCGTGACTGCGGTCAATCGCCAGTTCAAATAGAGCAGGATACCCAGCGCCATTGTCGCCGTGAGAAGTGAACCCGTGAGCTGGACGACGCCGGTGCCCACGAGATTCCGGATCCCTTCCGAGTCCGTCATGATGCGGGAGATGAGGACGCCGGTCTTGGTCTGATCGAAGTAGCGGACCGGCAGGCGCATCACATGCTGCTCGACGTTTTTTCGCATGTCGGTGATGGCGCGTTGGGCGGCAACGCCGAGCACCTGCGAGTTGGCAAACGACGTGGCGGCTTCGACAAGGGTCGCTGCGCCTGCGGCGAAGGCCAGTCGCGGCAGAAGATCCCAATGGCCTTTCGTGATGACGTCGTCCATGAGGTACTTGGACGTGAAGGGGAGGACGAGGCCGGCGAGACGATTGATGACCATGAGTCCCAGGCCAATCGCCAGGCGCTTGCGGTGCGTCCAGATGAGGGCGCGGGCCTCCTCCCAGGCGCCGGTCGTGATCTTCTTCTTCGTGCGGACGGCGGCCGCCGTCAGGCTTTCTCCGTCAGGCGCAGGCCGGGAGCCTCGGCTACGCTCGGCGCCGCCCAGTCCTTTGATCTTCACGCGGGTACCTCAGTTCGAATTATCGTCCACTTGATCATTGATATCTGGCGTGGGCCTTGGCGAGGGTGGAGGCGATCTCGTCGGCGAGCGCCGCCGGGGCGATCACTCGGGCATTGGCGCCAAAACCAAGAATCCACGATTTGAGGGGGTGGTCGATGCAGACGCTGAGCGTCATGGTACCGCTCCCGTGTGCGCCCGCGGTCCAGACTTGCGACGGATGCCAGTCACGCGTTTGGACGAAGTCGGCGACGGCCGCTTCAAACACAATCTCAACCGTCTCTGGCGGACCGGAATGGACTCCAAGCGAATGGGGAAACGCGTCGCCGGTGTGCTCTTCAATTGGTGTGAAGCGCTCGTCCAGCAGTGAGATCTCCTCGATACGTTCCACGGCAAAGGTCCGAATCTCCCGATACTCCGGCACGTAGGCCTGCAGGTACAGCCCACCTTGCGCATAGGCCATGCGATGCGGGTGCACGAGGTAGGTCTTGGTGCGCTCGCTCGATCGCGAGTGATACGTAAGAGACGCTTGTCGATGGTGCAAGGTTGCTTCGAGCGCCCGGCTGACGATCTGCTGTTCAGATGAGCCCGTCGTGATGGCGCGGCGTCTATTGGGATCCGGCTTTGAGGCGATGACGGTCGGCAGTTGGTCGAGGAACTGCCGCATGTGACCCGTGAGCGTGTTGCCCAGCTTGTCGAACGCACTACTGAGATCGTCACGGAAGGGCGTGCCGGACAATGATTCGAGCAGCGTCCGGCTGAAATAGAGTGCGCAGAGTTCGGCCAGCGTCAGACCTGCGGCCAATCCTTTGAACGCCGTGCCATTCATGGTCCAGCGCGTGCGGCCGTCGTCGTTCGAGCGGTCGTCGTAGACGGGAAAGCCAGCTTCTTCGAGGGCCTGGAGGTCGCGGCGGATGGTGCGCGTGGTGACGCCGCAGAGTTGCGACAGGTGATCGATGGTGACCCCGGCGCCGCGGGCTCGTTCAATCTCTCGAAGGATGGTCCATTGGCGGATGACTTCCGCATTCCGTGCCACCACTGAATTGTAGCGGCAGTGGTGATGCCTCCGAGTTCGATGGATTCCCGTAAGATCGAGATGTCTCCGTGCTCACTCATCTCTGGCTGTTTGCCGTCGCTGCTCTTGGCGGTGCGCTTAACGCGGTCGCTGGCGGCGGATCGTTTTTCACGCTGCCGGCGCTCATCTACGTTGGCGTGAGCCCGGTCTCTGCCAATGCCACCAGCACCCTCGCGATGTGGCCCGGCGCGCTTGCGAGTGCCGTCGCCTATCGCCGGGAGATTGCGCCCATCCGGCACTGGCTGGCGGCGCTTGGCGGCATCAGCCTGGTCGGTGGGTGGCTTGGCGGCGAGTTGCTCGTCAAGACGTCCGACACGCGCTTTCTGGCGTTGCTGCCATGGCTCATGCTGGCGGCGGTCGTGACGTTCACGTTCGGTGGTGATGTCACCGCCTTCCTGCGCCGGTGGCCGGTTGGGAGCGAGTCGGCGGAGGGCCCCGTAGGTTCGGCCGTGACGCCAACTCGGATGTCTCGCCCGCCTGTCTGGATAATTGGGCTCCAGCTCGGGATTGCCCTCTACGGCGGTTACTTTGGCGGAGGCATGGGCATGATGATGCTGGCGGCGCTGTCGCTGGCCGGACTCACCAATATTCACGAAATGAATGGTCTGAAAGTGCTGCTGGCGGTCGCAATTAACGGTGTGGCGCTGTTGGCGTTCATCATCAACGGGGCGATCGCTTGGGACCCGGGCCTGGTGATGGTGGCCGGGGGTATCACCGGCGGCTACTGCGGCGCGTGGTTAGGGCGGCGCGGCGGGGCCGCGGCCGTGCGTGTGCTCGTGATGACCGTGGGGTGGATGATGACCGCGTATTTCTTCGTTCGATGATGGACGCCGCCGCTGACCCACACGAACTGCCGGTGATGGCACGATTGCGTGAGCTGGGCATCGCCTGGGAGCGCTACGCGCATCCGCCGATCGCGACGGCAGACTCAGCCGGGGAACATTGGGCGAGCATCGACGCCGTGCACTGCAAGAACCTGTTTCTTCGGAACCAGAAGGGCACCCGTCACTATCTCGTGATTCTCGAACACCACAAGCGCGCCGACCTTCGGGCCGTGGCGGATCAGATCGGCGACGGGAAGCTGAGCTTTGCGTCCCCAGAGCGACTGCGGCAGTACCTCGGGGTCGAACCGGGCTCGGTGTCGCCGTTCGGGTTGATTCATGATCTCGCCCATCACGTCCGGGTTTTCCTGGACCACGAACTGCGGCAGGCGGCCCGGATCTCTTTTCATCCGAATATCAACACCCGCACCTACGTGCTCATGGGCAGGGATTTCGACAAATACCTTTCGGCTGCAGGAAACTCAGTCCGCGAGATCGGCGTTCAGAAATCCGTCCTTGGGTAAAACGGCCCCAGGTCAGTAGGGTCGCGTCCCGAGTGACCTCCCCTGTCACACCCCTGTCCTACAGTTGGGCCATGACACGAACTGCTGCCAAAGCCACACCGCAACTACTTCAGGCTGAATGGGTTCCCTTCGCAGGAGGCGAGTTGGAAGGGCGCCAGCCAAAGGCGCTCTGCTTGGAGTGCCGGTCCAAGCTGAGCCTGGCGGCCAAGGGGACTCGGCCCGCGAGCTCTCAGAAGCCCACGTTGTGCTTCTCCTGCTACCGGTTGGAGATGGAGCGTGAGCGAGCCCTCAAGGCGGCCGGTGAGCTGAACACCGCGTCCGAGGAGCGCTTCCAGTGCGCGCTGCCGCTCGAAAAGGTCAACTACGCGCGGCTGGGCCGGCTCAAGATGGAGCGGGAAGTGGCTCGTCGCCAGCAGGCGGTGTCGAGTCCCTATGTGGATCGGCGGCGTCAGGCCCAACTGAAGGCACGCCACGCGCTCGGCCGCCTCGCTGAGGGGCTCCGCGCCTACCGTCTGGTCGAAGAGCAGAAGAGGGCGGTCATGCAGTCTCGCGCGGCGCAGGTGCCCCTGCCGGATGCGTGGTTGCCCTTTGTCGCCTCGAGGTGAGCGGCTCAGTGTCTGAAGCCGTGGGATACTGATGCCCATCGATCCCCTTAGTGCCGTCTCGATCTTGCTGCTCGGCCTTGTCATCGGCGCCGGTGTCGGCTGGCTTGCCTCGCGCCCGGCGCAGGAGCGCCTTGCCGCGCAGATAGAGCGCCTTCAGGCCGTGCATGCAGAACGAACGTCGGCGTACGACCAGGCCGAGCACACCTTCCGGGATGCCTTTCAATCGCTCAGCGCGCAAGCACTGAACCAGAACAATCAGGCGTTTCTCGACCTCGCCGAGACGCGTCTGTCCCAGGCGCGGAGCGAGTCGGTGGCTGACATCGACGGGCGCAAGAAGGCGATCGAAGAACTGCTGACGCCGATGAAGGACGCGCTCACGCGAATGGATGC
Organism: Vicinamibacterales bacterium; assembly: GCA_040081555.1. Classification (GTDB taxonomy): domain Bacteria; phylum Acidobacteriota; class Vicinamibacteria; order Vicinamibacterales; family CAVVIG01; genus CADEEX01. The sequence continues at coordinate 12,795 of JBEBGG010000027.1, read as the reverse complement.
CCAAATCCTTGCCGCCGAGCGGCAACGCGCGCAGGACGGCGCCAGTCTGATGCATCGCGTCGCGTCGCTTGACGCGGTGGGGAAGGAACTGCAGTCCGAAACACGCCGCCTCACGGACGCGCTCAAACGTCCCGGCGTGCGCGGGCGCTGGGGCGAGCTTCAACTCAGGCGCGTGGTGGAGCTTGCCGGCATGGTCGAGCGGTGTGACTTCGATCAGCAAGTCACGGTCGACGGCAACGATCGTCGGATCAGGCCGGACGTGGTGATCCGGCTGCCCGGCGGTAAACAGGTCGTGGTCGACGCCAAGGTGCCGCTCGACGCCTACCTGCGCGCACTCGAGGCGCCAGACGAAACGACACGTCAGGCCCTTCTGGCCGATCACGCCCGTCAGGTGCGCAACCATCTGACGCAGCTCGGCGCCAAGAACTACTTCACGGAGTTCTCCTCGAGTCCCGAGTTCGTGGTGATGTTTCTGCCGGGCGAGATGTTCTTCAGCGCTGCGCTTGAACAGGATCCGACGCTGATCGAGTTTGGGGTAGACCGCAAGGTCATTCCCGCAAGCCCCACCACGCTCATTGCGATGCTGCGGGCTGTGGCGTATGGCTGGCAGGAAGAGGCGATGGAGGAGAATGCCAGGAAGATTTCCGAGCTTGGGCGCAACCTGTACGACTCCATCGGCACGTTGTCTGCTCACTTCGCCACGCTCGGCACGAAACTCAAGCAGAGTCTCGACGCCTACAACAGCGCCGTTGGCTCGCTTGAAGGAAACGTGCTCGTGAAGGCTCGAAAGTTCCGCGAACTCCAGAGCGCCACGGCGTCGGAGGCGATCGAAACCCTGGAGGTGATCGACCGGGTGCCGCGCATGCTTCAGGCGCGCGAGTTAACGGACGGACTTCCGTTTGCGGCGCCCGACGACGAACTCGAAGAAGTACCGCGCTGATGTGATACACATCGGGTGTGGAGACCGTCGTCTCGCCGCCGCCGTATTTCTCTCCAGGCCTGCTTCGTGGGCGTTCGGCGCTCGTGACGGGTGGTGGTACTGGCATCTGCCGCGGTATTGCCTTGGCGTTCGCGTCGCTTGGCTGCCAGATCGCCATCGTGAGCCGAAGCGAGGAGCATCTCGCAGGGACTGTTCGCGAGATTGAATCGTTCGGCGTGCAGGCGCTGGCCGTGCCGGCCGACGTCCGCAGGCCAGAGCAGGTCGATGCTGCGGTCGCTCGCATCGCGCACACGTTCGGTCAGCTGGATATCGTCGTCAATGGCGCGGCCGGGAATTTTTTCTGTGCCGCTGATGCACTGTCACCCAACGGCTTCGGTACCGTGGTGGACATCGACCTCAAGGGCACGTTCAATGTCTCTCGGGCCGCCTATCCTCATCTGAGGGTGCGGGGCGGCACTATCCTCAATATCAGCGCCACATTGCAGCTGCATGGAACGGCCGGCCAGGCGCATGCGGCGGCCGCCAAGGCCGGCGTCGACTCCCTGACGCGGACGCTGGCGGTGGAGTGGGGCGCATCGCGAGTCCGCGTCAACGGTCTGGCCCCCGGCCCGGTGGAGGGCACCGAGGGCGCCAGGCGGCTACTGTCTGACCAAGCTCGGGCCGCCATCACCGCCGCCTGTCCGCTCGGGCGGATGGCGCGCATCGACGAAGTGTCGGCCGCCGCGGTGTTTCTCTGCTCGGATGCCTCTGCCTTCATCACCGGTGTCACGCTGGTGGTCGACGGTGGTCTCTGGCTGCGCTCGGCGAGCTCGCTCGGAGGCGGGTAGTGCAGGCGCACCTGCCCTTTGATGCGTCGACGATGGAGAGGGCACCGGTGGTGGTGCCGGCGGTCACCTCGTCGAGTGCGGCGGAGAGGCCTGGCGTGGTGTCTGAGGGAGGCGCGAGCGTCGAGCGCTCGCCACGGCTCTCCGAGAGCCCGCCCGTCTACGTCAGGCATCCGCGCGCCAGGCGCTACGTCGTCCGCGTGAAGGCGGACGGCAGCGTGCGGGTCACGATTCCACGTTGGGGCACGAAGCGTGAAGCCGTGGCATTTGCAGAGAAGCAGCGCGCCTGGATCGATCAACAGCGCGCGAAGATCGCGGCGCAGCCGCGCGATGCGTTTCCCGGCTTGTCCGTCGACCAAGTGCGCGAACTACGTAAGCGAGCTGCTCTCGAGCTGCCGCAGCGGCTGCTGGCTCTGGCCAGTGGTCTCGGCCTCACGGTGTCGCGCGTCAGTATTCGCAACCAGCGTTGGCGGTGGGGGTCCTGCTCGCGGAGCGGCCATATTTGCCTCAACTGGCGCCTGGTCTCGATGCCAGACTGGGTCCGCGACTATGTGCTCCTCCATGAACTCATGCACTTGAAGTGCATGGACCACTCGCCGCGTTTCTGGAAGCTTGTGGCCGGGGTCTGTCCGACGTTCCAGGATGCGCGCGCCTGGCTCCGTGAGCATCAGGCGTTGCTCGAGTCTCAAGTCTGAGGGCGGCGCAAGTCTGGCCCGGCCGAGCCACCGACTCAGCGCGTTGCCACGCCTCAGTCCTCTTTCCAGGGATTGTTGGCGAAGACGGCCAGCTCTGGCCACAGCACACGCCGGGGCATGCTGAGGCCGCCGAGAATGGTGGCGGCGATATCCTGCGCGTAGAGCTTGTTCGGGTTGTTCCTGCCGCTCAGGCCCATCCAGTTGGTCTGGACCTCCGAGGGACAGACGCAGAGGACGCGGATACCGAATGGCCGAAGTTCAGCCTGCCACGATTGGCTGATGCCGCGAATCGCCCATTTGCTGCCGCCGTAGACCGTCCCGCCTTTGCCGCCCTTCATGCCCGAGGTTGATGACAGCGTGACGATATCGCCGAAACCCTGTGCCTTCATGGTTGGCACGACGCGATTGGTCAGATCCACCACCCCAAACACATTGGTCGCAAACAACTCACGCATGCGGCTCACGTCCAGGGCGCCGATGTCAGCGGAGTAGCCGACGGCAGCATTGTTGATGAGCACGTCGATACCGCCCATCGAGCGCCGGCACGCGTCAACGGTGCGCGCATTGTCAGCATCGATCGACACGTCGGCCTTGATGCCGGTGGCACCAGTCGCGCTCGCGACGCGGCGAATCTCCGCTTCTTTTCGGCCGGTGAATACCACCTCGTGACCGGCTTCGCGTGCTTGCGTCACGAGTGCCTCGCCGATGCCAGCGCTACCACCAGTGATCAGAAATCGTTGAGTCTGCATAGAGAGGTGCCAAGAATGCCCAAGGTGCGGATGGTGACTGTCACCGCGAGGATACATAGGTGCGATCCAGTTGCCCGATCGATGCGCAGCCAAGGAGCGTGAGCGTTCGAACGAGGTCGGTGCGGAGGATGTCGATGGCTCTGGAGACGCCGGCTCCACCAGCAGCCGCGAGGCCATAACCGTAAGCGCGGCCGATGAGCACCGCCTTCGCTCCAAGCGCGACGGCCTTGGCAATGTCGCTGCCGCGCCTGATGCCGCCGTCCATGAGAACATCAACGCGCTCTCCAACGGCGTCGACCACTTCAGGGAGAACGCGAATCGTTGCGGCGACGCCATCAAGCTGGCGTCCGCCATGGTTGGACACCACCACCGCCGCTGCTCCTTCGTCGACCGCTCGCCTCGCATCGTTCGCGGTGTGCACGCCCTTGACGATGATGGGACCGCGCCAGACTTTTCGAATCCAGGAGAAGTCGTCCCACGTGACAACCGACTGTGCCAGTGCGGCGCTGACACTGGCGTACGGCATTGGGCCGACGCCGGGCAGCATCACGTTGGGAAACGCCATCAGGCCGCCGTCGGCGAAGAAACCGAAGAGCCACTTAGGGTGACCGAGAATGTCTGGCAGGAAGGGAAGCTTCTGCAGCATCGTCCCGGTGAGCAGCGCCTTCATGCCGTTACGGAGATCCCGTTCACGGTTGCCCGCCACAGCCGTGTCGATTGTGACCATGAGTGCCGTGCAACCTGCCGCTGTGGCTCGTGCCATCGCCTCGGACGCGACGTCGCGTCCGCCGACGAGATACAACTGATAGAAGACGGGGCCTCGAGTGGCCTGCGTCACCTCCTCGATCGCCGTTCCGGCCAGCGTTGAGAGGGTGTAGGTGAGTCCGGCGTCACCGGCTGAGCGCGCGGCGACCGCTTCGCCGCGGGGATAGAACAGTCGGCCGCTGCCTAGAGGCGCCAGGACAATCGGTAGCGGTAGCGGCTGACCGAGCAGTGTCGTCGAGAGATCGACCGTCGGCAGGGCCACGCCCGACCTCGGCCGCAGATACAGGTCGTCGAAGGCTCGGCAGTTTTCGCCAAGCGTGACTTCATCGTCGGAGCCCCCATCGAGGTAGTCGAACACCGCGCGTGGCACTCGGCGCTTGGCCAGGCGCCGCAGATCGGCAATGTTGACGCAGGCGTCGACGCGGCGCATCGACGTTAGCTGCCGCTCCTGATGCGGTCGATCTTCCGTTCCCGCTCATCTGAAAGCCGTTCGCGGTCGCGGCGGTACTGGGCGTCTAGCGTCGCCCGGTCGGTCGGGTCGAAGATGGCGGCCGTCGCGGCCTGATGCCGCAGTTCGATTTCGGCAATCTTGGCCTGATAGAAGCTCCGAATTTCGGCGATGGCTGCTTTGTCGGCCTCGGTGACCTCACGCCGTGTCACGCCCGCCTCGTCGTCCTTCTTCCGCAGCCGTTCCATGGCCAGCTCGTAGGCTGTTTTTGGGGCGCCGTCACTCATGCGGCCAATTGTACGGGAATGCGATAATCTTGCCTTCTGCCATGTTCCAGCGCACAGACGACCTTCGGATTACTGACGTCCGCCCGCTCATCTCCCCAGCGATTCTTCTCGAAGAGATCCCCATCAACGAACGGGTCGCGAACATCGTGTCGGAGACGCGGCGTTCGATCGCCAATGTCTTGGCCTCGCGCGATTCACGCCTTGTTGTCGTCGTTGGGCCGTGCTCGATTCACGACACGAAAGCGGCCATCGAGTACGCGGAACGTCTCCGGCCGGTGGCGGCGCGCTATGCCAATGAGCTCATCGTCGTCATGCGGACGTACTTTGAGAAGCCCCGCACCTCGGTCGGCTGGAAAGGGCTCATCAACGATCCCGATCTCGACGAGACGTTCCACATCAACAAAGGACTCCGCCTCGCGCGCCGGCTCCTGCTGGACATCAACGACATCGGACTGCCGACGGGGTCTGAGTTTCTCGATACCCAGATTCCGCAGTACATCGCCGATCTGATCTCATGGGTGGCCATCGGCGCGAGAACGACCGAGAGCCAGGTCCATCGTGAGCTGGCCTCAGGGTTGTCGATGCCCGTGGGCTTCAAGAACGGCACCGACGGCACGACGGATACGGCGGTCGACGCCATCGTGGCGGCGCGGTCGCCGCATTGGTTTCCGTCTGTCACCAAGCAGGGGGTCTCGGCGATCTTCCAGACGACTGGCAACGACAACTGCCACGTGATTCTGCGCGGTGGCACCCGCACTGGACCCAACTACGACGCCGAGCACGTCGCCAATGTCTGCGCGCGCCTGGCATCGAAGGGACTGGCCCAGAAGGTGATGATCGATTGCTCGCATGGCAACAGCCTGAAAGATCATCGAAAGCAGGCGGACGTGTCGGCCTCCATCAGCGAGCAGGTGCTCGGCGGATCGTGGGCGGTCTTTGGCGCAATGATCGAAAGCCATCTCGTCGAGGGCCGGCAAGACTTCGTGCCTCACAAGGCGGTCTACGGCCAGAGCATTACCGACGCGTGTCTCTCGCTAGATCAGACGGAGCCGCTTCTCGAATCGCTGGCCACGGCGCAGTTGAAGCGCGGCCGGCACTGACCTGCGTCAGGTCAGCTGCCAGCCAATCAGGGCCTAGATCCTTCGTCCCCGCGCCGCTTCCTCGTCGAGCACCGCCACCGTCTTGTCATAGAGCGCTTGCGCCTCCTCGCGGTTGTTGCCAACCGCAGTGAGGCCGAGCGCTCCCTGCTCGCCGACGCCATTCACCATGTGAAAGACCACGCCCTTCTGCCGGGAGTGGTCGAAATGCAGCCCGTGCCTGGCGACGATGTCGAAGAGATCGTCGTGCGTGAACGTGCGATAGAGCGGCGAGTGCACGTGATCGCTGGCGACAAATGCTTTGGTCTCTCCCCGCGGCGTCCGGAAGACGCCGGCATCGGCGTCGTATGAACCGTCGGTCAGGAACTGCAACGTCAGGAATGGGTGCGTGGTGCCGCCCTTACGGAGGTTGATCTCGATGGCATAGACCTCCCACTCATCCTTGTCGTTCAGCACGGTGACGAAATCGAGTGCGAAGCGTCCGATGACCCCCTCTTTCTTGAGGCGATGGCCGACTTTCATCGACTCGGCCATAATCCGCGGACCGTATTCGACGATTGCCGGAAACTTGCAGCCCAGATAGGCCTGGCCGCTTGGCCCTCCCAGCATTTGATCGTGGGTGGACAGAGCTTCCACTTCGCCAAGTGGTGTGATGCGCAGTTGCGCACTCGGACTTCGGAAATCTCTGCCGCTGATCAACTCCTCAACGATGCCGCCGCTTTCGGTGAGGCGCTCGGAGTAACGCTTCCATGTCATTTTCGGCGACTCAAACGCCATCGCCTCCACTGCCGCAAGGACCGCGGCCCGCTCGCTTGGGTCGCCGATGGCCGGTACTCGGGTGAGGTCGATGTTCGCGTTGCCCAGGCCGGACACGCCCTCGTTGAGCTTGGCGACGACCTTCTTGATCGATGGCTTCTTCTTCCGCATCGTCATGATGGCGGTGACGAGGTCATCTGGCGAGTGCAGATCTTCGATGCCGAGAGGGTAAGAGACGCCCTCCTCGCCGAAGATCTTTCGGCAGCCGCTCTTGGTGCCGAGGTAGAAGGTGCGCGGGTCGGCGCCGTACATCGGAATGCCGAGTCGGATCGCCAGGTCGCGCTCCATCTCGGTCGTGTTGTAGGGCACCATGTGCGCCCGTTCCGGATTCGGAATCAGCGACTTGATGTGATCGATGAGACGTGGCCGCTCGAGGAGTTTCCGGCTGAGCGGACCCTGCGTGCCGTCAAGCGGTGACACCAGGAACAACCGCTTGCGCGCGTGTCCGGAAAACACGCCAGGCAGCAGGTCGAGGTAGTAGTTGACCACGTCCTCGTCAATGGCGAGCGAGGTGACGTAGATCATCCTGGCGCGGGGCTGGCGGAGGAGCAACAGGAGAAACAGGAACCGTTCTTCGAGCGCTTGCTGCCGAACGCCGCTGGTCTTTGCGTCGGTATTGATGGACGGAATCACGACGATGGTCTGCTCGTCCTGGGTCATCGAGCGCATTGACGTCCAGAGCGGTAGCAGCTTCGCCTGCAGCCGATCGAACTCCGCGTTGGCTTGCGCTTCAGACAAACCGGTCGGGAGCGGGCCGAATTCTTCTTCCACTGATGACTCCTACTTCTCGGGTTGGAACGATGCGAGCAGTTGCTCGAATTGCAGCTGGTTGGCGCCGATGGTGCGCTCAGGGCCGGTGAACTTGATGAAGATGTTGCCGCCGGGGCCTTCGACAATTGCGCCGAGCAGTCGATAGGCGGGGGCGCTGCCCGCTGAACCGGTCGGACCGCCGAGGCCGGAGTAGTTGCCTGAGGTGTCGAGGGTCGTGATCGTGAGCGTCTGTGACCGTCGGGTGGCGACCCGTGCTGGCGGCGGCGCACCGCTGGCCAGCGTGAATTGTCCCTTCCAGCGATCGAGGTTCGCCTGGACGCTGCCGCCCTGATCCTTGCCGAAAAAATAGATCGCGCACTCGGCGCGGGCGGTCTCGCCCGGGACGGGAGAGGCAGAGTAGGTGGCGGCCCGCATGGCTTGTGCTGGTTCGGCGCGCCACCTGGCTGGTGCCGTCCAGCGAAGGCCCGCCGCAGACTGGGCGGATGCAGAGAGAGTGGTCAGGAGAACGGCGAAGGCCGAAGCCGCAAATGGGCGCACCGGAGGATTATACGAAAGCCCACCAGCGACTCAGGCCAGGCGGAGCCAGCCGACACCGACGACGATGAGCAGCATGGCGGCGAGCCGAGAGACCGTGAGCGTCTCCTGGAGGTACAACGTGCCGAGGAGCCCGGCCGCGACTGCCTCGAGGCCGAGCACCAGCAGGTACGACGTGGAGAGGTCGCCGCCGCGCATGCCCCGCGCCTGGGCGAGTGCACCGATGCTGAACAGGACCAGCACCGTCAATGTCGGGCCCAGCCGGGTCGCCCCGTCCGAGGTCTTCATGAAGAGTCCGGCCACGGCGTAGACGATGGATGCGAAGACGAGGAGTGCGAGAGTCATGACCGGACGAAGCTCCCGTGACGTTGAAGGACCTGACGGCAGGATTCTTACACAGAGCTCCCCAGTGAGGACACGTTTGGGGTAGCGTATGGCCCCATGCTCACCCACATCGTCTGCTTCAAGTACAAGCCCGAAACGCCGGAATCCGCCCGTCAGGAACATCGCGCCAGGCTGAATGGCCTCGCCTCCATTGCCGGCGTCGTCAGTCTCGTCGTTGGCGAGGACGTCGTCCGCTCGCCGCGGTCGTATGACACGGGGCTCATCGTGGTCTTCCAGGATCGTGCCGGCCTCGACGCCTATGCGAAAGACCCGCACCATGTGCCGGTCGCACAGTATGGCGCCGGCCTCTGTGAGCACATCGTCGCGGTGGACTTCTAGGGACGGGCGCCAAAGGAGTGAGGGTGCCACGGGGCCCAGCCCTGCCAGAGCGCTGTGATTCGGTCTGTCACTAATTGCCAGGGCTGACAATTTGCGGCACGGCTCGACCGGCCTGGCCCGTGCAGTGCCGAGGCATCGCGTGAATTACGCGGCTCAGTAGGGCGGTCAAGAGCGGGCAGCGGAATTGCTGACGTGGAGGACATGGTCGCTACCAGTCTTCACGCGGTGACAGAGGCAGGGCGGTTTCCCACCTCCGAGCCCATCGATGAAATGTTCCGCGGCATGGCGCAGATGGGCGCCTCAGACTTGCACCTCACGGTGGGGTCACCCCCGATGGTCCGCAAGGATGGCCGCATGCAGAAGCTGTCGGCCGATGCACAGGTCCTCACCCCTGACGTGGTGATGAACCTGCTGCTGCCGATCTTGCCCGAGCAGAACAAGCGCGAGTTCCGCGAGCGTCACGATTCCGATTTTGCGTACGAACTCGCCGGTGTCGCCCGCTTTCGCGGCAACGCCTTCATGGACCGGAAGGGGCCGGGCGCGGTGTTCCGCGTCATCCCCGCAAATATCCTGACCGCCGAGCAGCTTGGGCTGTCCCAGCACATTCTCAACCTGTGTCAGCTGAACAAGGGGCTGGTCCTGGTCACCGGACCCACTGGCTCGGGCAAGTCCACGACGCTGTGCGCGATGGTGGACTACATCAACCGTACGCGTCAGGACCACATCATCACCATCGAAGATCCGATCGAGTTCGTCCACGACAATAAACAGTGCCTGATTAATCAGCGCGAAGTGCGCACGCACACGGATTCGTTCAAGGATGCGCTGCGCGCCGCCCTGCGTGAAGATCCAGACATCATCCTGGTCGGTGAGCTGCGCGACCTCGAGACCATTGCCATTGCCATCGAGACGGCTGAGACTGGGCACCTGGTCTTCGGCACGCTGCACACGACCACGGCTGCGTCCACCGTTGACCGCGTCATCGATCAGTTTCCGTCAGACCGACAGGCGCAGATTCGGGTCATGTTGTCCGAATCACTGAAGGGCGTGATCGCCCAGACGCTGTGCCGGAAGGTCGGTGGTGGACGAGTGGCGGCCCTCGAAGTGCTGATCGCGACGCAGGCCATCTCCAATCTGATTCGCGAGGGCAAGACCTTCCAGATCCCGTCGATGATGCAGGTGGGCAAGGCGGCCGGAATGGTGGCGCTCAACGAGGCGCTCCTGGAGTTGGTGACAAAGAAGCTGGTGGCGCCAGAAGAGGCGTACGCCAAAGCCGTGGACAAGGGCGGTTTCGAGGCCGCGCTGAAACGCGTGGGTGTCGACATCCGCGCACTGCAGGCGAAGCCCGTATGAACCTGCGTTTTGAAACGTCCGGACGCACTGAGCGGGTGTGGACCGCACCTGACGGGACGGTGTGTCTGCTGTCCACCAAGGCGGACCCGCCGGTCTATGCGATTGCCATGGTGCGGGGCGGCGACGGGCCGCGGGAACGCTCCCTCGGTGCCGAGGCCGCGCGCCTCATGGAGTCCCGTAGCGCCAGTGTGATTCCTTAGGGAATCACGAAGTTGACGACGCGAGCCTTTTCTTCGGCCGTCATGCCCGAGAGCGCGTTGGGATCGGTCAGGTTCGCAAGCGCGTTGGCCTGTGCGGTGGCGCCGGCCGTATCGGTCGGCTCGCGCTGAACGGCGAAGTGCATCAACGTCACCGACTGTCCAGCCGGAACCGTCACGATCCAGCGATAGAACGTCGGGCCAATCAGCCGCTGAATCCGCAGGGCCGTGACGGGCAACGGCGTTCCGGTGCCTGCGAAGACGTGCGCCAGCGCCGGCCGCACGGCTGGGCTCTCCTCTGAGAGCGACTGCGTCGTGGGGTCCGACAGCGTGACCGCGTACGTGTTGTTGGTGCTGGCCGGGTCGACAATGGTGCGGACAACGCCACCGAGCGAGCTCTCGACTTGCACGCTCACGGTCACTGGTACGTTCGACGTATTGCTCAGCGTGTCGAGATAGCGCGCGAAGCCTCCTGAGGTCGGCACAAACAGCTTGCGCGTGGCGAGCAGATCCCGTGCATCGAATGGCTGGTACACCGCCTGCCGATCATTCATCTCCATTTGCACAGAGGCGAGTCCGGCAACCGTCGTCCCGTTCAACCGAAGCTTGTAGGCGTCAGGCCCGTACGCCTGCCTGAGCCTGCCGTCTTCGGTGCCACCGCCCCGCAGTTCGCCACCGCAGCTGGCCGGATACACAAACCCGTCGGTCCCAGTGAACAGCGGGTTGCACGGTGCGACCACGCCCTGTGTCAGGTCGATTACCAGGTTGCCGCCGACGGTCATGGTGCCTTGCTTGGTGCCGAGGATGGCAAAGGTCTGGGGGTCATAGGTGATGACCGTGACCAGGCCCGCCTGCACGTCCGTCATCAGGTAATGGCCGTTCGCATCGGCGTAGACGAATCCGCCGCCAAAGCCGGCGCTGACGGAAACCGGCGCGTTGGGCACCGGCGTGAGACCGTCGGCCGCCCGGACGGTGCCCGACACGGTCCCAGTCGCGGGGATTGCAATATCGACCACCACTGCCGCACCGGCGATGACCGCCCCTGACGTACCGCAGACCCACGAAGTGACGTTGGTGCAGCTCTGGACCGTGACTCCCCCGGAAGGAACGCGCTCGAAGGTGAAGCCGCCGACTTCGTTCGTTGAGGTGGACGTGTTGTAGTCGCTGAGCGTGCCGTCGGTCCACAACGTCACCGTCCCGAACACGACGGGATTACCGCTGGCATCGCGGACTGTGCCACTCACTGCGGTCGTCGGGGCGAGCTGCACGTTGGCCGTCACCACCGTGACAACATCCGCCAGAGTGCCGGACGCGCGTCCTTCGATGAGGCCGCTCTGGTCGCGCGCCAGGATGTCGAAGGCTCCCGGCACCACTCCCGCGATGCTGAAGACGCCAGCCTCGTCGGCCGTCCCGTACAGGAATATCGCGTCACCGCCTGGGTCTTGCTGGGCCAGAGTCACGCTGGCGCTGGCCGCTGGAGTGACTCCGTCGGCGTTGAAGACCGTGCCGCGAACCAAACCGATGGGGAGCGTGACATCCACAACGGTCGGGTCACCGCTAAAGGCCGACGTGACATCGACGACGATGTCGCCGCGTCCAGGCGAGCGCGCCTGAATGATGAACGTGGCACTCTCAAGGCCGACGTTCGAGAGGGCATACGCGCCGAATTCGTCCGTCGCGGTTCCCGCGATGCCGCTGTTGGTCTGCGGATCGATGAGCGTCACCGAAGCGCCGGGGGCGGGCGAGACACCGTCTGCCGCGTAGACATGGCCGGCGATGTTGCCAACCGACACCGCAACGTCCAGTTCCACAATTTGTCCGTTGTCACTGGCCGCGATGGTCGCCGTGCGGCTGGCGGTGAAGGTGATGCCATTGAAGCCGTAGACCAGGATCCTGACCTGGCCCTCGCTGAGATTGGGAACCGTCACCACGCCGCTGGCGTTGGTGAACCCAGCATTGATGTATCCCAATCCGGTGTCGTAGTAGACCAACGCATTCGCAATTGGCGCCCCTTCCGTTCGGTGGGCGGTGACTCGCAGTGTCGCAATCGCGGGGAGCTTGAGATTCTGCGTCTTTGCTTCACCCGGATTGACCACAATGCCAGGAACCTGGAACGTGCGCCCAGGCGATGTGACAAACGCGGTATACGTGCCGGGCGGCAACACGTTGATCGTGTAGGCACCGTTTGCGGCGATGTTTGAAGCGGCGATGGACGAGCCGTTGAGGGCCATCTGCACGAGGCCGGAGGTCAGCGGCGTGACGCCGTCGCCCTCGAGCACGAAGCCGGAGATGCTGGCGGCGTTCGAGACCACCGTGATGTCCACCGTCTGGTTGTCGTCGGTCGGTAGAATGACGCCGGTGCCAGTCCCCAGAGTCCCTTGGAAGAACAGAGTGACCGTGAACGGTCCTTCCGCGACGTAGGTCTGAATGAAGGCGACACCGGCGGCGTTGGTGGCCGACGAGGGGCTCTGTCCGCGGCTGTCGATCACGTAGACGCCGACCCCTGCCAACGGCGTTCCGTCGAGGCGCTTGGCCGTGACCCTCACTGCCGCGAAAGAGGGAACTGTGACGTCGGCAACGGTGGTCGATCCCGCAG
>JBEBGG010000308.1:0-2399 GCA_040081555.1 Vicinamibacterales bacterium | reverse complement strand
GCCGATGTCGATGCCCAGGCGGCGAGCCACCGACGAACGCACCTGGTCGGCGTCGAGCGTCTCGCCTTCAATTTCGCTGCTCTTCAGCACGTCTTCGGTGATCGTGCGAAGCACCGCTTCTTCGCGCACCTTGAAGCCCAAGGCTTCCATCTGTCCCAGGAGTCGGCCTTGGGCGTGTCTGGTGGCGGCCAGCGGAGACGCGAGTCGGCCGCCGTCCCGGCGGAACGTCGGCCAGTCAGGAAGTGTGTGGATGTAGATGGACATTCGACGCGCTATGTGCGGTGATTATAGCCGCTATTCGCCGCATGACCCCTTACAACCGCAAAATCTGCGGTGATTACAGGGCGGAATCACCGCACGCTGCCGGCTCCCTCCGTGCGACGCCAGAAGCTCTGCGCAGTTGCGCGCTGAGGGCCTTCTCGGCCAGATGGCGCTCTCGTGCAGGGAGGCCCTAAGGCATTCCAAATTCCAGAATGTGGAATAGCAGAAGGCCGAACTTCGTGATTCAAGCGGCCGCGCTATCAAAGAAATCGCCCCGATTCTTCAATAACGGATCGCTTGTTAAACGTTCGTGAACAAGCGTCGCGCCCTGGAGCGAGGCAGGGCAGTGCTGGCTGGCCTGAATATTACAAGTGGTGTAATATGTGTCCATGACCGGGATGCAGTTGCGTGCGCACCGCAAGACACGCGGCTGGACGCAGACGGAGCTGGCCGAGCGCCTCGGCGTGTCGCAGGGGTACGTCTGCCTCCTGGAGCGGGCGCAGCGACCCGTGCCGGCGACCTTGGCGCACAAGGTCACCCGTCTACTCAATCTGCCTGCGACCGCGGTGCCCGTCGGTTCAGCCAGCACGGCGCTCGCCGATGAAGCGGCGACCACCGCATTGGCCACGGTGGGATATCCGGGGTTCGCCTACCGCCGAGCACGGCAGCGGCTCAACCCGGCGGAGGTGCTGCTTCGCACGCTCAAGTCGGCGGAACTCGATGCGCGACTGGTGGAGGCACTGGTGTGGGTGGCGGTGACCTACGCCGACCTGGATTGGGACTGGGTCGTCCGCCAGGCCAAGGTCGAGGACCTGCAGAACCGGCTTGGCTTTCTGGTGACATTGGCCCGGCAACTGGCAGAGCAGAAGGGCAATGCGGAGACCGTCGCCGCACTGACGAGGGCAGAGCAGGCGCTGGAATACTCCCGCCTGCAGCGGGAAGACGCGTTTCGGGCGTCGATGACGGAGGCCGAGCGGCGGTGGCTTCGCCAGCACCGGTCACCCGAGGCGATGCACTGGAACCTGCTCACGAACCTCAACGCCAGCGAGCTCGCGCGTGGCTTCGAAGTCTAGACAACTCCACGAGCCGTGGCAGTCCATGCTGGTGGCGCTCGACCGGGCGCTGACCCAGGACACCGAACTGCACTGCATGGGTGGCTTCGTACTGGCCGAGCACTACGGGTGCGTTCGGGCCACCGCCGACGTCGACGTGATCGGGAGCCTCGGCACCGACAAGGGCTCCATCGCTCAGCTCGCCGGACGTGGAAGCGCGCTCCACAAGACCGGCAGATGCGACCTGTCTCGGACACAAGCGCTTTGTTGAGCAAGGAGATGTTGAAATGAGAAACCTGCGCGCATGGTTACCCCTCGCACTGAGCGTGGCGGTACTGAGCGCTTCCGTCGGGTGTTCGAATCCTGAGGCCCCATCGAGCGAGGCAGGGAATGGTAACGGCAGCGGCGGGACAACGGTCAACGGGCAGACTATTGCGCTAACCATCGATGGCGCCGTGTTCGAGCCCACATCCGTCAACGCCACGAAGGCCCCCGCGATCGGGTCGACGCCGGAGACCCTGCAGATCATCGCGTCCGGCCCGGGCAGCGGCAGCATTCCACCACGGGGTGTGACGATTCAGATGCCAAATCGCGTCGGCGCATACGACGTCGGATCGACATACAACCTCGGGGTTGTCATTCGGAGGACGTCGTCGCCGGACGCCTACTCGGAAGCGATCAGCGGCCAGGGCAGTGGCACGGTCGAGATCACGTCTCAAACCGCCAACAGCGCAGAAGGACGGGTGGACGTGCATCTAGTCCCCGCCGGTCAATTTGGTGGAGGGGGCAGTACCTGCACGGGAACGTTCTCAGTACGGTTCTAGTCATGGATCAACAGCTTCGTCAGTGTCGATGCACGGGTTCACGCCCGTGTTGTCGCTGAGCCTGTCGGCGGGACCTGCGCATGCGCCAGATTCGTGAACCAGTGCTCGTTAAGGCACTCGTCGCGGAAGCGCCCACTAAACGATTCGATGCACGCGTGCTGCGTCGGCTTACCCGGTTCGATCAGTCGCGGCGTTACCACGCGGTCGTGGGCCCACGTCAGCATGGCGCGCCCGCAGAATTCCAATCCCTTGTCGGTGCGCA
>JBEBGG010000135.1:0-9293 GCA_040081555.1 Vicinamibacterales bacterium | reverse complement strand
GGGCCCGCGGGGCCCGCGTCTACGCCAGCGGCGCGGGCAGCGTCGAGGTGCCCATCAGGTATTGGTCCACGCCCTTGGCGGCCGAGCGACCTTCGGCGATCGCCCAGACGATGAGCGACTGACCACGCTGCACGTCGCCGGCGGCAAACACCCCGGGCACGCTCGTCATCCAGCGCTCGTCGCGCCAGACGTTGCCGCGCTCGGTGAGCTTGACTCCAAATGACGTCAACAGGCCTGGCTTCTCCGGGCCGGTAAAGCCCATCGCCAGCAGCACCAGGTCGGCCTTGAGCGTGAACTCGCTGCCGGCCACCGGCTTGAATTCCATGCGCCCGCCGTTGTTCACCATCTCCACCCGAGAGGCGTGGAGGGTCGTGACGCGTCCGCTCGCATCGCCGCTGAAGTGATGCGTGGCGATCGAGTAGAGGCGTTCGCCGCCTTCTTCATGGGCTGACGAGACACGGAAGATGTTGGGCCAGAGCGGCCACGGGTTACCGGCGGCGCGCTCGTCTG
Organism: Vicinamibacterales bacterium; assembly: GCA_040081555.1. Taxonomy (GTDB): domain Bacteria; phylum Acidobacteriota; class Vicinamibacteria; order Vicinamibacterales; family CAVVIG01; genus CADEEX01. The sequence continues at coordinate 8,783 of JBEBGG010000135.1, read as the reverse complement.
GTGGTTGCGCCAGCAGTTCGAGCTGGTGCACGCTGGCGGCGCCATGGCGATGCGCGGTGCCAAGGCAGTCGGCCCCGGTGTCACCGCCACCGATGATGATGACGTGCTTGTCCTTGGCGCTGATGAAGTCCTCGTCGGCGACCGTATCGCCTTCGTTGCGCCTGTTCTGCAGCGTCAGGAACTCCATGGCGAAGTGGACACCTGAGAGCTCGCGACCGGGCACTGGCAAATCCCTGGGTTCGGTTGCGCCGGTTGCGAGCACGATCGCGTCAAATTGTGCCTTGAGTTCACCGACGGCGATGCTGTCACCGATGTTGGCGTTGGTCTGGAAGTGGACGCCTTCCTCGACCATCAGTTGCAGCCGACGATCGAGATGGCGCTTCTCCATCTTGAACTCAGGAATGCCGTAGCGGAGCAGTCCGCCGATGCGATCCGCGCGCTCGAAGACTGTCACCGTGTGACCGGCGCGGTTCAGCTGCTGTGCGGCGGCGAGGCCCGCGGGCCCCGAGCCCACCACGGCGACCCGTCGGCCGGTGCGTGTTTCCGGCGGTTGGGCCACGACCCAGCCTTCCTCAAACGCGCGGTCGATGATCGAAACTTCCACCGCCTTGATACTCACCGGATCGCTGTTGATGCCCAGGACGCACGCGCCCTCGCACGGCGCCGGGCAGAGCCGGCCGGTGAATTCCGGGAAGTTGTTGGTGGCGTGCAGCCGTTCGATCGCGGTCTGCCAGCGATCGCGATAGACAAGGTCGTTCCAGTCGGGGATCAGATTCCCCAGCGGACAGCCGTTGTGGCAGAACGGAATGCCGCAATCCATGCAGCGGGCCGCTTGATCCTTGAGTGGTTGCTCCGGAAACGAGACATAGACCTCGTTCCAGTCCTGCAGCCGTTCCGTGACTGGCCGAGACGGATGCTTCTTGCGTTGAATCTCGATGAACCCGGTGACCTTACCCATTGGCCGCGACTCCCACCAGTTCCTGGAATGTGGCTTCGCGCCCGGCTGCCGCCGCTCGCGCCTGCGCCGTCAGCACGCGCTTGAAGTCGCGCGGCATGACCTTGACGAATACCGACCGCAACGCCTCGAAATCAGCCAGCACACGCGCGCCCAGTTCGCTGCCCGTGAGCTGCACGTGTCTGGTGACGAGCTCGCGCACAAACTGCGCGTCTTCTTCGCTCAACGACTCGAGCTCCACCATTTGCCGGTTGCAGCGGCGCTGGAAGACGTCGCCCGGGTCGAGCACATAGGCGATGCCCCCGCTCATTCCTGCTGCGAAATTGCGCCCCGTCTTGCCGAGCACGACCACTCGTCCGCCGGTCATGTATTCGCAGGCGTGATCGCCGACGCCCTCAACGACCGTCAGGGCCCCGCTATTGCGCACCGCGAAACGCTCGCCCGCGACGCCGCGGAAGAACGCCGCGCCGCTGGTCGCGCCGTAGAGCGCCACGTTGCCGATGAGGATGTTCTCCTCCGCGATGAACCGCGAGTGTTTCGGCGGGTAGACGATCAAGGTACCGCCTGACAGCCCCTTGCCGACGTAGTCGTTGCCATCACCTTCGAGCGTGAGCGTCATGCCCTTCGGCACGAACGCGCCGAAGCTCTGGCCCGCCGATCCACTGAAGTGAATCCTGATGGTTTCGTCTGGCAGACCGGCGCCGCCGTAACGCTTGGTCACCTGATAGCCGAGCAGTGTGCCCACGGTGCGGTTGACGTTCTTGATCGGCACGCTGAAAGACACCGGCGTGCCGTGCTCGAGCGCGTCGTGCGCCTTCTGAATCAGCTGGTTGTCGAGCGCCCGCTCGATCCCGTGATCCTGCTCCACGGTCTTGATGCGTGCCACTCCGGGATCGGTCACCGGCTGGTAGAGAATCGCGGAGTAGTCCAGACCGCGCGCCTTCCAGTGATCGACCGCGGGGCGGAAGTTCAGGCGGTCCACCCTCCCAATCATCTCGTCCATCGTCCGGAAGCCGAGCGCCGCCATGTACTCGCGTACTTCTTCACCAATGAACTTGAAGAAGTTGACGACATGCTCGACCTTTCCCGTGAAGTTCTTGCGAAGCTCCGGGTCCTGCGTGGCGATGCCCACCGGGCAGGTGTTCAAGTGACAGACGCGCATCATGATGCAGCCAGAGACGACCAGTGGTGCCGTCGCAAAGCCATATTCTTCGGCGCCCATGAGCGCGGCGATCACCACGTCGCGTCCGGTCTTCATCTGGCCGTCCACCTGCACGGTGATGCGATCGCGCAGGCGATTGAGCATCAGCACCTGCTGCGTTTCGGCGAGCCCCAGCTCCCACGGCACGCCGCCGTGCTTGATGGAGGTGAGGGGCGATGCACCGGTGCCGCCGTCGTGGCCCGAGATGAGCACGACGTCGGCGTGCGCCTTGGCGACGCCGGCCGCGACCGTGCCGACGCCCGCCAGCGCCACCAGCTTCACGTGAACCCGGGCCTCGGGATTCGAGTTCTTCAGGTCGTGAATCAGCTGGGCCAGGTCCTCGATCGAATAGATGTCGTGGTGCGGCGGCGGAGAAATCAGGCCGACACCAGGTGTGGACAGACGCACCTTGGCGATCCACGGATAGACCTTGTGGCCCGGGAGCTGTCCGCCTTCGCCTGGCTTGGCGCCCTGCGCCATCTTGATTTGCAGGTCAGTCGCATTGACCAGGTACTCGCTCGTGACGCCGAAGCGCGCCGAGGCGACCTGCTTGACGGCGCTTCGCCGCCAGTCGCCGTTGGCCTCCTTCTCATAGCGCGACGGATCTTCGCCACCTTCGCCGGTGTTCGACTTGCCGCCGATCCGGTTCATGGCGATGGCCAGGGTCTCGTGGGCTTCCGCGCTGATCGAGCCATACGACATTGCCCCGGTCGAGAAGCGCCGGAGAATCTTCTCGAGAGGCTCGACCTCGTCGAGCGGAATGGCCTTCTTGGCCTGCTTCAGTTCGAGCAGGCCGCGAAGGGTTGCCAGCCGGGTGCTCTGGTCGTCGACCTTCTGGGTGTACTCCTTGAAGATGGCGTACTGGCCGCTGCGCGTCGCGTGCTGCAGCTTGAACACCGTGTCCGGATTGAACAGGTGAAATTCGCCGTCACGCCGCCACTGGTATTCGCCGCCGACGTCGAGGTCGTGTTCGATGACGGGCCGCGGCGGGAACGCCTTCTGGTGCCGCTGCGTCACCTCTTCCGAGACTACCTTCACGCCGACGCCGCCAATGCGTGACGAGGTGCGGGTGAAGTACTTGTCGACAAACGATCGGTCGAGGCCAATCGCCTCGAAGACCTGCGCGCCGCAGTAGCTTTGCAGCGTCGAGATGCCCATCTTGGACATCACCTTGAGGATGCCCTTGTTGAGCGCCTTGAGATAGTTCTCGACGGCCTTCTCGAACGTGATGCCGACCAGGATGCGCTGGCGAATCATGTCGTCCAGCGTTTCGAAGGCCAGGTACGGGTTCACCGCGCCGGCACCGTAGCCGAGCAGCAGCGCGCAGTGGTGCACTTCACGCGCGTCACCCGCCTCGATGACCAGCGCGCAGCGCGTCCGTGAACCTTGCCGCACCAGGTGATGGTGCACGCCGGAGGTGGCCAGCAGGCTCGGAATCGGCGCGCGCACGCGGTCGGCGTCGCGGTCTGAAAGGATCAGAATCGTGTAGCCGGCTTCCACTGCATCATTGGCGCGGCGTTTGAGATCTTCCATCGCGCGCTCGAGGCCAAGGCCGTTCTGCTGCGGATCGAACAGCATCGGCAGACGAATGGCGCGGAAGCCCGGATCGTAGACGTGGCGCAGCTTGCCGAGCTGCGCATTGTCGATCACCGGATACTTGATCATGATCTGCCGGCACGACTCGGGGCGTGGATCGAGCAGATTGCCCTCCGGCCCGATGGTCGACTCCATCGAGGTGATGAGCTCCTCGCGGATCGCATCAAGCGGTGGGTTGGTGACCTGCGCAAAGCTCTGCGCGAAGTAGTCAAAGAGCATCCGCGGCCGATCCGACAACGCGGCCAGCGACGTGTCGGTGCCCATCGAGCCGATCGCCTCATCGCCGGTGGTCGCCATCGGGGCGATCAGCAGGCGCAGATCTTCATGCGTGTAACCGAACAGCTGCTGCCGCTGCCGCACCGTTTCATGGCTCGGTGGTGGCAGGTAGGGTGCCGGGTCGAGATCGTTGATGTCGATGATGTGCTCCAGCCACTCCTTGTAAGGCTTGGCCGACGCCAGGTCGCGCTTGACCTCCTCGTCCGACACGATGCGGCCCCGCGCCGTGTCGACCAGGAACATGCGTCCCGGGTGCAGGCGCTCCTTCAGCACGATGTCTTCCGCCGGGATGTCGAGCACGCCGACTTCCGACGCCATCACCACCATGTCGTCCTTGGTGACGTAGTAGCGCGATGGACGCAGGCCATTGCGATCGAGAATGGCGCCAATCACCGTGCCGTCAGAGAACGCGATCGACGCCGGTCCGTCCCACGGCTCCATCAGCGACGAGTGGTACTCGTAGAAGGCTTTCAGTTCCTCAGGCATTCCCTCGTGGTTCTGCCACGGCTCGGGAATCATCATCAGCACGGCATGTGGCAGCGAGCGCCCAGTCATCACCAGAAACTCGAGCACGTTGTCGAACGTCGCCGTGTCGCTGCCACCTTCGCGGATGACCGGCAGCACCTTCTTCAACTCGTCGCCAAACAGACTCGACTGGAGCAGTCCTTCGCGCGCCCGCATCCAGTTGATGTTGCCGGTGAGCGTGTTGATTTCGCCGTTGTGGGCCACGAACCGGTACGGATGCGCCAGGGGCCACGACGGGAAGGTGTTGGTGCTGAACCGCTGATGCACCAGCGCCAGCGCCGACACCAGCTCGGGATGCACGAGATCCGGAAACATCACATCGAGCTGCGCCGCGTTCAACATGCCCTTGTAGATCAGCGTGTTGCACGACAGATTGACGATGTAGAAGAACCGGCGGGACTCGTCGGCGATGCCGAGCGCGTCCACCGCGTGCTCCATCCGTTTGCGGATGATGTACAGGCGTCGCTCGAAGGCTGCACGATCGTTGGCCAGAGCCGCAGACGCGCCGATGAAAATCTGGCGGAAAATCGGTTCGACGCGGACGGCACTTGGGCCGATCGTGCTGTCGTCGGTGGGCACATCGCGCCAGCCAAGCAGCGTCTGGCCTTCCTCGCGGATGACGCTCGCAAACAGGTCTTCGACGATGGTGCGGTCGGCCGCGGCCGGGGGCAGAAAGATCAGTCCGGCGCCGTACTGGCCGGCAGGCGGCAGCGGGAAGGTGACGACCGCACGCAGGAAGGCGTCCGGCGTCTGAATGAGGATGCCCGCACCGTCGCCCGTATTGATTTCGCAGCCGCTGGCGCCACGATGCTCGAGGTTCTTTAGGACCTGCAGTGCCTGGCGTACGATCGTGTGCGACTTGCGGCCCTTGATGTCGACCACAAAGCCGACGCCGCAGGCATCGTGTTCATGGCGGGGATCGTATAAACCTTGTGCGTCCATCATGGGGGTGCGTCGTGCGCCTCTTGGGAATACGGCCTGGGCCCGCGCTGGGAAGGATCCAAGCGGAGACTGTTTATGGCCCAGTACTGATGCAGAAGTAAAATACAATCGTTTCATTCAATACATGACTAATGCAGATGGTTCGGATGGTTCGCGGCTGCGGGGGGCGGGTCCCAGGTGATGAGGGCTGACTACGAGTCCCTCATGTCCGTGGCCCTCGAAGAGGCCGCGCGCGCCCGCGATGCGGGCGAGGTACCAATTGGTGCGATCGTCGTACTGAACGACGAAATTGTCGGACGGGGCTTCAATCAGCCAATTAGCGCCGGCGATCCGACGGCGCACGCCGAGATCGTGGCCATTCGCCAGGCGGCCAGGCATACCGGCAACTATCGGCTGACGGGTGCGACATTACTGGTGACCATTGAACCGTGCCTGATGTGCGTCGGCGCGCTGGTGCACGCTCGCATCGGCACGCTCGTCTACGGTGCCACCGAGCCGCGCACCGGCGCTGTGGTCTCCACAGTCCGAGGCGGCGAACTCCCCGGCCACAACCACCGCTTCGACGTGGTTAGCGGGGTCCGTGACGAGGAATGCCGCGCGCTCATGCAGGACTTCTTCAAGGCCCGGCGCGAGCAGTCTCGCGCTCAGTAACGCTCGATGCCGAACTTCTGCCCGCCGACGCTGGCTTCGTACATCAGCCCGCCAATGGCCATCGTCACAACCTTCACGCCATCGGCGTACTTGGCGTTGGCGGAGGCGCCGGACTTGGCGGCAACGGCGCTGGCTTGCGCCGCCATCGTGTACGAACCGGCGAGGAACCGATCGAGCGCCTCCTTGCCCTCAAAGAGAATCAGCTCGACGTATTTCTGACCACCCAACTGCAGCCCGAGCGTCACCTGCGTCAGCGTCACCTTGGCGATGGGGGCACCATCCACCATGACCTGTCCGGTGCCTCTGGCGCCGCCGACCAGCAGCCCCCCTTTACCAACTCCAGGAAAGATCGCGTAGCCGGCGGTTTCAGCCATCGCCTCCTTCACGCTCGGGTCTGACTTGATGAGCGCCGCAATGGCCTCGTGTGCCTCCTCGGTGAGACGGCTCTTCTCGTCGGCAACGGCTGGCGCCACCGCGACAAGACTGAGCGCCGTCACCACAAGGATGCGAAGACACGACCGGCGAGCAACGACGAGGCGGGCATGCGCATTCATCTGGAGTCTCCTGGGCAGCAACAATAGCGTACGCGCGTGCCGGGCCCCGGCACTCAGCGTGGCGCTGGTCGCCTGGGTGCCACGTCGGTCCGCGTGATCGGGTCGCTGAGAATCAGGAGAATCTTCCGCGGTCCTGAGAATGCGTTCCTTGCGTGCGCGGTCAGGATGTTGTCGACCAGCAGTACATCGCCCTGCTGCCAGGGGAAAGACGCGGCCTCTCCCTGGTACGCCGCTCTGAGACCGGCGATGGTCTGGTCGTCGATCGGCGATCCGTCGCCATAGTAGGTGTTGTTCGGGAGATCTTCTTCGCGGTACGACGACCGCAGCGATCGCTGAATCGGCGCGGGCAGCGCGGCGATGTGGAAGAACGCCACATGGTTGAACCAGCAGCGCTCGCCTGTGACGGGATGCTGTAGTGTCACCGGGCGGAACCGCCACGTCCGCAGTCGGCTTGGCGATTTCCACTCGCACTGAATGCCATTGGCCGCGCAATACCGCTCGACGTCGTCTCGGCTCTCGGTGCGGAACGTCGTCTGCCACCGCCGTCCAGGCATGTCATCGTAGTTGCGGACGAGCATCCAGCCCAGGCGATCGAAGTGCTCGCGCACGCGCGGATCAATGCGCGCGTAGACCTGGCGCGTATCGATGAGAGGCGTCTCGCCACCGTGTTGCGCGGGCTGCTGGCACCAGAACGATAGCCGTCCAGGAAATGTCAGCGAGGCGGAATGCTCGTTGTGAGGCTCGATCTGCTGGTTGGCGGGGTACTCGGTTGGCGTGTAGACGCCGTCGTCCACTTCCCTGCGGCCGGCGATCATCTCCGGGTGCCGCGTCACCTCGCCGATGAGCGGCGCGATCAGTTGTCGAAAATCGTCCGTGGTGGCAATGCCGAATCCGCGCAGCAGGACCGCGCCGTGATGCAGGAGCGCGTGCTCGAGTTCCTCGCGCCGATCGGAGACCCACGTGAACGAATCGGTCGTTCTGTCTCGACCCTCGAATACTGCGACGCTCATCATCAGGCGTTCTCCGCAAACCACGCCTGCGACACAGCGACGTACTGGCGCAGGAATAGGACCGATTGCTCGTTGGACGCGTCAAACACATCGCGATGGCCAGGGCCGGCCTCAAGAAGTTGCACCCGCCCGGTCAGGTGCCGCGCCCAGCGTCCGGAATGAAAGAAGTCGAGCCCGCGCCGGCTCCCGACCACGTGGACCGAACCGGCGTAGGGGGAGGGCTGCTGCCGGTAGGCGGCGATTCGGAAACACAGCCAGACGCGCAACGACTGTTCTGAGCTATCGACTCCTCCGAGGTAGTGGACCAGCAGACGACGAAATCGCTGGTCTCGAATGAGCACCGTGGCAGCGGCCAGAAATGCGCGCTTGGCGTGGAAACGTATCGCGCCCTGCTCCCGCGGCGGCAGCCATGGGTCGATCAGCAGGAGGGGGCCAAGTGTCTGGCCGGCGGCCTCGAGCTGGTGCGCCATCTCCACCGCGATGAGGCCCCCCGCACAGGTGGCGCCAAGCCAGTAGGGGCCTTCAGGCTGCACACCGCGCATCAGCGCGATGTATTCGGCCGCCATGTCGGCGATAGACGCGTGCGGCGTGTCGTGGTCGACAAGGCCCCGCGCCTGAAAGCCGTAGACCGGTTGCTCGCTCCCGAGCGCGTCCAGAAAACGCTGGTTGGAGGTGGCCCGGCCTGATGCGGCGTGGACGAGAAACAATGCGCGCGTGCCACCGGCGGTTCGAATCGGCACGAGCCGGCGCTCGGAGGCCGGCGGGTGAACGACGCCGCGCTGTTCCGATAGCTCACTCCGCCCCCGCACCATCGCCGCGACACCGGCCACGGTTGGGTTGTACAGCAGATCGCGTATAGCGATGTGGGCGCCAAGCGCCGACTCGAGCTCGAGCTGCAGTTCGATAAGGCTCAGTGAGTTGCCGCCAAGCTCGAAGAAGTGGCCGGTGCGGTCGACGGCGGGACGGCCCAGGCGCCGCGCATAGATCGCGGCGACGTCGCGCTCGACTGAATCGAGCGGTGCGTCGCCGCTTATGACGGGGGCCGCTTGCGGCTCGTCCGCCCGAGCGCGACG
>JBEBGG010000307.1:0-2405 GCA_040081555.1 Vicinamibacterales bacterium | reverse complement strand
TCCATGACGCCATGGCCGTCGATCACTGCGCCGTCCACCGGGCAGATATCGTGCGGGTAGATCACGAGGGTGTCGCCGACGGCCACCTCCTGCACGCTCACGTCCACGATCTTGGCGTCCCGTTTCCGGTGGGCAACCGACGGCATTCGCTTGGCCAGTGCCGCTAGCACCGAGGAAGCGCTGCGTAGCGCGTAGCTTTCCAGCGCTTCACCTCCCGCGAGCATCAACACGATGATGGAGCCCGCCAGGTACTCACCCAGCAGGACCGACGTGATGATCGAGATGCCGCCGAGAAGATCCGAGCTGAATTCCCTCTTCAGGAGCTTCCGCAGCAGGTCATGGAGGAGGGGCACGCCGCCGATCGCGAGCGTGATCAGCAACGGAATCTGCGCGGACCCTGGACTGGCGCGGAAGCCGAAGCGCAGCACGAGGTGCGCAAAGATGGTCGCGACGGAAAGCGCCGCGATCATCGTGGTCTTGCGGAGCCACGGATGCGACCGCGTCTCTTCAGTCTCGCCCACTAGCAGCAACCGTCGCTTGGGCCGTCTGCGCACTCGAGTTGCGGCGTAACGGTGCACCCCGCAGAAACCGCGTGCTGACGAGTTAGAGAGGCGTGGATTGATTGAGTGACCATATGACCGACCCTGAAGGACGTCCCCTGGCTCATCGGACGATTGTAGGCGCAGAGGACCCTCGAGCCCGGATGCGTGACCGCCCTCGCCCAGCGCACAGGCGGCGTCGAGCCCAAAGCGCGACCGGGCGTAGCTGGCACGGAGTCACCGCCGATGTCTCGGCACGCCCACGCCCAGAACGCCGCGCAGAATCCGTCCGCGGCTCCATTGAGGCCGCTGGGCATCGACGTCTGCGTCGCGTTCAGGACCAAACGAATGCCATGCGCTTCACAGATCGTCAGCGCCGATCGCCGACGTGATGCGCAGCGTCGCATCATCGCAAGAGGCCTGTCGATCGACCACCAGCTGGCTCTCCCGGATGCACGGCCCCAAGTGCCGTTCGAGCAAGCGGGTGCTCGGGCTGGGCTCAAGTGCCGGACGCGCGCTATAGCACGCGTCGACCCGCCACGCGCTGGTCAGGTCCGACCTGAAGTTCGAGTACGGACCCGTTCGAAGGCTTGTAGTCCTTTGCGGCGGCCGCCTCTTCGAGCGTCCGTCCTTCGAACGCTCCCACGAGCAGGCGATTGATGCACTGGTGCCCGACGACGAGAAACACCGATCCCGCTGACAACGCAGGTGTCGCGCCCGCCGCAAATCGACAAGCGCGAACCCACGCATCGGCGAGGCTCTCTCCAAGAGGCACAGGTGTGTACAGATGGTCGTGACGCAACTTCAGCTTCGCCTCTCTTCGTGTCAGGCCGCTGAAGCAGCCGTAGTCGAACTCGACCAGATCAGGATCGACCTGTATGGCGAGCCCGCGGCTGAGCGCTGCCGGCGCCGCGGTATCGCGCGCACGAGCGAGCGGGCTTGAGAAGATGGCATCGATGAATTCGCCTTCAAGTTGCCGGCAGAGGAGCTGCGCTTGCTCTTGTCCTTCGCTGTCGAGCGGGATGTCGGCGAGGCCGAGCCTCCGATCCGCGAGGTTCCAACTCGTTCGGGCGTGTCGGACGAGCAAGAGACGGCCGGCCTTGTGTGCATTAGCCACTGCCGTGACTCGTGATTTGACTTTCGGCTGGTCTGAAGACACCTCGCCGAGGTCTGGCATTATCTTGAGCCTCAATTGACTCGACGGCTTCGATGAAGCCCGCCGCGCCGGCAACGAGGATGTGCATACGAGGACGCGCTCTAATGATGACGTCGTTTTCGCCAGGCCCTGGAATGTCAGAACGGCACGAACCCGCACGACGGATTGTCAAACGCATCAATAACGGAACAGCCAGCTGACCTTGACGAACGCCTGCCTCCCAACAGAGCGGACGGCGGGGTTCCACGGCAACGGCGCGTCTGTTCCCTCCGGCTCCAGCCGGTCAACGTAGCCGACATACACGGCTGTGCCGGGATTCAGCTCGAAGCTGCCGAGGATATCGAGGCTCATCGGCTGCTTGCGACTGACGGCGCTGAACACCGGATTCGGGGCGACGCGTTCGTAGTCGACGATGGCCCTGACCGACAGCGCACGCGAGAAATGCACGTTCAGCTTCGAGCGCAGGATGTCGTTGGCCAGCACCGTACGAGACCCGCCGACCTCGCCCCGCTGGTAGAGATGCGTGCGGAGGTAGGTTTCGGACACTGCGACGTACCGCCCGGGCTTCAGCGACACCTCGACTTCGGTTGCGCGTCGGTCTACCAGATGCGGCAAGCGCCCTACGGCCGGCCTCCGATTGATATCAGTCCCTCCCTCGTACGCTGCCGCAATCGCCCACCGCGCACGCTCGACCTCGACCTCCATCGTCG
>JBEBGG010000306.1:0-2412 GCA_040081555.1 Vicinamibacterales bacterium | reverse complement strand
GCCGATGCCGAGCGGCAAGAGTTGCTGCAGCTCGTCGCAGAACTCAGGCAACGAGTCACGGATCTGGAGTCGACCACCGTGCTCTCCGAACCGCAGACCCGCGTCCGCCGGGTACAGGTCTTCGTGGACGAGAACGGCAACGAAACGAACGAGCAGGTGCCGGGGTCGAAGCCGGCGATCACGTATCGTCGCGAGCGGGTCTACCGGAGGCAGGCGATCAGCGAGAAGATCGAGGAGGCACTTGCCGACGCCCAAGAGCGCAACGTGCGCATCGGCGTGGACTCGGCCATCACGTCACAGTTCGCCAGGCACACGAAGGGGAGTGCGTCCCCGTTCGACAAACGCGCGTACGCGCTGGCTTCTGCCGACCTGTTCTTCACGGCCGGAATTGCTCAGAACACCGTTTTCTTCGCCGACATCGTCGGGCTGAGTGGCGCGCCGCCTGACACGGAGATTCCCCGGCTCACCCTGCTCAACGGCTACACTGCTCGTCTTGTCCGCCAGAACGAGCTCAACCTGCGAGAGGTGTGGCTGCGAACGGAACTCTTCGGCCAGCGACTGACCCTCACGACGGGTCGGCTCGACTTGACCAACTACTTCGACCAGAACGCCTTCGCGAACGACGAGAGCACGCAGTTCCTCAGCGATGCGCTCGTAAACAATCAGATGCTCGGCCTCTCGAGCAACGGCACGGGCGTCGCGGCGGAGTTCGACCCGAAGAACGGCCTCCGGGTGAAGTTCGGGTTGCAGCAGAGCAAGACCGACGCGACGAACCTGTCGGATTCGATGTACACGCTGAGCGAAGTTGGCTATACGTTCACGCCCTTCGGGCTTCCCCAGGGCACGTATCGGACCTGGTTCAGAACCGACAACACGTCTGCGGCAACCCGCAGAGGCGTGGGATTCAGCATCGATCAGAAGGTCACCAACACGGTGGGATTCTTTTCGCGCTACGGCACCCAGGACCTCGACAACAATGGCCGCAACCATTACTTCAGTGCCGGCGTCGACTTCCGGAATGGCTTCATCTTCAATCCCCAGGACGCGTGGGGCGTCGGCTTCGCCCAGACGGACCTGCAGTCGGGCGACCATGAAAAACTCGTCGAGGGCTACTACAACCTCCTGCTCACCGAGCGGCTACGGCTGTCGTTTCACGTGGCGCACGCGCTCGAGACGCCGGCTGGTGGCGACAGGGTGGGGTACCTGCTGCCGGGGATCCGTCTGCAGGCGGCGTTCTAGGGTTTAGGCCAGGTTTAGGCCATGTCAGGAGCTACGATCATGCAGCAAGTGGTACGGCGCATTGTCATCGGCATAATGGTCGCCGCAGCGGGGGCTGCCTTGGCTGGCGGCCTCTCCGCCCAAGGCGTCAAGATCACCGACCCCACGTCGGTCGTCATGATCGTCAACCGGGACTCGAACGACATCGGGTTCATGGACATCAAAAGCAAGAAGATGATCGGCAAGGTGTTCCTGGGGAACAACGTGAACCCGCACATGGTGATGATGTCGCCGGACGGCCGCTACGTGGTCACGGGTGGCACAAGAGCCAACAAGGCGTTCATCATCGACACGCGCACGCTCCAGCTGATCAAGGTCATCCCCACCGACATCGCGCCGGAGCACCTCGCGTTCTCGCCCGACAGCCGGTGGTACTACCAAGGCAACCCGGACGGCGACTCCGTGTCGGTCATCGACATGCAATCGCTCAGCAAGATCAAGACGATCTCCGGATTCGTGGAGCCGCTGAACATCACGTTTCTGCCCGACGGCTCCAAGGCCTATGTCGGCAACTACGGCGCGCACTGGCTTGGCGTGATCGACGTGCGCCGGCACGAGCTGCTCAAGAAGATTCAGATCGGCGTCGTGCCGACCGTGTCCAAGCTCGATCCCGGCAGGTATCTGGGCGAGATCAAAGGGATCAACATCGCAGCGCCGTCGATCGACGGCCGCTATCTGTACGTCGCCGACAGCGACCTTGGCATCGTCGGCGTCGTCGACACCCGCGAGGACAAGGTCATCAAGACGATTCGCGTCGGCAAGGATCCATGGCGCATCTACATGAGCCACGACGGCAAGTACGGCATCACCGCCAACAACGGCGACGAGACGATTTCCATCATCGACACGAAGTCGAACAGTGTGGCGGCAACGCTCGAAGCCGGCCCGGCGATGACGGGCGTGAACTTTGCTGGCGGGAAGGCCTACGTCATCAGCTCGACCAGCGGTTTCGTCTACGTCTACGACATGTCCAGCCTGAAACCGGCCGGGCGCATCCGAATTGGGACGAACATCCAGTTGGAGACGGCCACGACCGACGTCCAGGACCAGAAGATCTATCTGGCGGAGTCGACAAACCACCAGGTGGTCATCATCGATTCCAAAGACAATTCGATCGAGCGCGTGATGAACGTT
>JBEBGG010000134.1:0-9337 GCA_040081555.1 Vicinamibacterales bacterium | reverse complement strand
CGTGCCGAGCCACAGAATGTCGCGGTCGTCGAGGACGATGTCCAGCAACATCAGCCGCTCGATCATCCGGCTGCGGTGCGCCCGCTTCCGGTTGCGGTTGTCGGTCTGGCCGATCAGGCTGTAGAGACGCTTGTGGTGGAGGTGATAGAACCGCCCCTGATACCGATGGCCCGTGGCCTCGACGCGGGCGAATCCCCGCTGGACGAGCCGGTCGATGAAGTCGTGCGACTTCTGGCCGTGGGCGATGCCGGCGAAGCGGCAGTACTGCCGCTCGAGAAACACGCCGGAGTGCGCCATCACGGTGGTCAGGAATCTGGCCTGGCGCTCGGTGAACCCGAGGGGCTGCAGGCACGCGGCGCGTTCGGCGACGACGTCGCGGAAGCTGAGGAGGCTCACGCGATCACCTCGTCAGCTCCTCGGCCAGTCGTGGGTCGATCCCGCGTCCACCCCGTCGTCCGCTCGTTTGCCCGCGCAACCCAACGCCGTGGCACCGGAAGCCGGAGCTGGCGACAGCCGCCGCGTGGGCGCCACGGTAGTGCGGCGTCACCACCTCGACGTCCAGGTGCTGCGCCTGGCGATCGCGGTCCTCGAACTCGAGCCGCGCATCAGGGAAGCGCACGCGGTCGTCTGCGCAGGGAAGGTCGTGGTCCCTCGCCCAGGCGGCAACCTCCTCAGACGTCCGGTCGGGCCTGCCGGTGCTGTCGGCCCGACCGCGATTCCGCTCCTGCAGGAACTGCTGATACTCGCGCTTGAGCTCGTAGTCGAGGACGACGCGGCGGACGCGTCCGCCCTGGTCGCGAATCTCCGCCTCGGCATCGCGACACGCGCGATAGACCTGGACGTCGTGGGTCAGCTCGCGCGGCTTCCTGACGCCCGCGTAGAACGCCTGCCGGGGCTCTCCGGAGTGCTCGCGCCGATTCGCGTCGAGCAGGTCCCGTCCACGGTCGGTGAGCACGACGACGTCCTCGTCGCGGCGCTCCAGCAGCATACGCTCCAGCAAACCGGAGTCCTGGAGGTGTTCGAGGCTCTTCTGGGCCGGCCGTTCGCCTCGTCCGTGGTCGAGCATCTCCCGCGCGTCACTGACCTGGACGACGCGGAAGGCCGCGATGGTGGCGAGCGCCTCGCTCTCCCGGCCGTTCAGCTCGTAGGATCGCTTCCGTTCGCGCACCAGCTCCCGCTCGGGGCCGCGAGGCAGGTCTACTTGGCGTCCGAACACGCCGCCATCGTCGTCGCGACCGCCGGCGCGCTCGCCGCCACGCGAGCCCCAGCTGCGCTCCCGCGAGTCGCCGCGATCGCGCGGGTCATCGTCCCGAGGGTCGCACCGATCGAACATGTGCCTCCCAAGGGGCCGCCTTCGCAGCCCCGAGAGGGCAGTATCCGAGCCCGCCGCAGGCGCGACAAGCTATCGTCGGATTGGGTCGGTCGTTCACCGATGCGGAACGATCGTGTGGCCGCCGGACGTGTCGCGTCCGCTACCCTCCACGGAGCAGCTGTAAGAGGGAAGACCAGTGGGCGCGGTGTTGTTAAGGCCGCATTGGTGCACAGGAGGACGCCGTAGCAGTTTGAACATGGCCGTCAGAGCGCTGCTTCTTACCACTCATTCTGATCTAGAAAACGAACGCGGTCCCTTTTAGATCAGTCGACTTTTTAGGCGGCCCCGTACTACTATCCCCGAAGCGGCGTGCGCGAAGACATGCCCAGAATCCGACGAACGACATCGTGTTGCCAAGGTGCAATCGTCGCTGCGCGGTCGATTCCCGTATCGTTGTCGGCCGGACCGGCACAGCATCATCGTCGGTCAATGTCCTGCCAATGGCATCTAGCCCGCCATCCCGTTTAATGGTGGTCGCAGGGTCGAGGCTATGAGCCACCAGGAGCAATCGTCCCCCCAGCTTAGCCAACCCAGCCAATCATCGGGCTCTCTGTTGCCACGACTGCCAGGCCCGCTCATTCTATTCAGCGGAGGACTGGATTCTTTGGCCTGTATCGCGTACTACAGGAAGCTACTACTGACGCCAGAGGCACTGTTCGTCGACTACGGTCAAGCACCCCGAAAACGAGAGGCCTCAACGGCAGCCGCACTCGCCAAGGAACTGGGATTGCCGTTCCATACCATTTCCCTGTCAGGTATGCGGCCCAGACTTGGGTACATCCCTGGCCGCAATGGCCTCCTTCTTATGCTGGCTTTGATGCACGCGTCTGGGCGTAGCGGAATCGTCTCGATCGGGATCCATCGGGGGAGCAACTACTCCGACTGCACCGCACAATTCATCCGCGAAGTCCAGGACGTCTACGATCTTTACAGCAACGGCACCTTGCAGATCGAAGCACCCTTCGTTGAGTGGACGAAGGGTGATGTTTGGACTTTTCTTCTCGCTGAAGGGTATCCGGTGAGTCACACCTACAGCTGCGAAACGGCTGACGCGCCTTGCGGAACATGCGCGTCCTGCCGCGATGTCAGGATGCTCAATGCTCGCTAGGAGAACGACTCTGCTTCATCCGTCTGGCGCTCGGATTGAAACTCCGCTGTTGGTGCCGTCCTTTTCGAGCAAGGGATTCGGCCTCGACTCGAGCGGCGCGTCCGAGGTCGGCAGAATCATGGCCACAGCATCCGAGTACCTTGCCGACTCGCTGCTCCTGAGCGCCTATGACATCCACTATCAGCACCTCGACTACCCCGCCACCGCACAGACCGAGCTCTGCATCGTCGATAGTGGGGGATACGAGACGTCGGACCTGCAGGACCTGTCCGCCACCTACCTGCAGCCCGCGTCACCTAACGAATGGGACCAGGAGAAGCTCCACGCAGTTCTTGACAGGTGGCCGGAACATGTCCCGGCGATATTCGTCTCCTTCGACAGCCAGAAGACGCCGTTGCCGTTGGCTAATCAGCTGACGCGCGCTCGTCAGACGAGGGCCCGATACCCGCAGCACCTCCATGCGTTCCTGGCCAAACCCGAGACAGACAATCAGCGGTATGTACAGATTGACTCGCTGAAAGGCGCGGTTGGTCAGTTGGCAGGTTTCCACGTGCTAGGCGTCACAGAGAAGGAGCTGGGCAGCTCGTTCATCGACAGGATGCAGCATATCGCCGAGCTGCGGCTTGCCCTGGATGATGCAGGCATGACGGCTCTACCGATTCACGTATTCGGGAGTCTCGATCCGATCAGTGTCAGTCTCTATTTCTTGGCCGGCGCAGAGATTTTCGACGGTCTGACTTGGTTACGGTATGCATACCTTGACGGCGTTGCGATGTACAGACAGAACGCCGCAGTCAGGCTAGACCTCTTGCACCGGCGTGACCTCTTCGTCACGCTGAAGCTCATGCAACACAATCTGAGCACGCTTGGGACGCAGACGAATCAGATGCGAAAATTCTTGAACGACGGTGACTACAAGCACTTCGGCAGCAATGGGGACGTCTTGTATCAGGCGTACGAGCTCCTTCGCACCAAGCTGAGGAGGACTATCTGATGGGTGGGTCAGGCGGAAGCTACTTTGGTACTGGCGACCTAGAGAGCGTTAAGCGACAGCTTCAAGAAGCCCAAGACCGGTCCGCTGACCCAGACTATGTCTCGAGCTGCAATGAACTTCTGGCCTCTTTGCTCGTCAACTTCAACGACCGCGACCTCGATGCAATCGGGGTACATCTGCAAGAAATAGAAGCCGCGCTTGCGCGCGAGCTGATCGGCAGCGTCAATATCATGTTTGGAGGGTCTGTTTCGAAGAACACATACATCGACGGGTTCAGCGACGTCGATGCACTCGTCATGCTCGACAGTTGCGAGCTGGCCGATGGCACTCCGAGTGCCGCGAGAGCGTACTTCGCGACGCGACTTCGCGATCGGTTTCCCGCTACTCCAGTTCATGAGGGTGATTTGGCGGTCACCATCTCATTCTCAGACGTGGACATTCAGTTGCTGCCGGCAATCAGCTGTCGAGGGCATCTTAAGATCAGCCAGCCTGGCGGTAGTGCTTGGGCTCCCATTCGCCCGCGCGAATTCACGGCAGCGCTTACGCGACGCAACGACGAAGTTGGCAAGAAGCTCGTTCCGACGATTAAGCTCGCCAAAGCGATAATTGCCTTGCTCCCACCACAACAGCGAGTCGCCGGCTATCACGCGGAAGCGCTAGGCGTTGATGTGTTCAGAGGCTACCAGGGACCCTTCAGTCACAAGGAGATGCTTCGCTACTACTTTCAGAAAGGGGCCCAGCGTGTCCTACAGCCGATTCGGGACAGCACCGGGCAGTCCGTTCATGTCGACGAGGCGCTGGGGCCATCGGAAAGTCTGTCTCGGAGGATCATCAGCGACGCGTTCGGGAGGATCGCCAGGAGGATGTCGAACGCGGATTCAGCCGGTCGCGTTGACGAATGGCGCCAGCTGTTCACGGAACGGTGAAGGGCAGATGATGGATACCTACACGGATCGTCGGACTGCATCGCCTTGCCCGACTCTGGACGACATAGCGATGCGGTATTTGGACGCCAAGTCGACAGTTCTGCGGGCGGGATACGCTTGGGAAATTGACTGGCAGGAGAGTTGTGCTATTGGTGCCCTGACCGAGCAACGCGTTCTACGAGAATTTGCGTGGGTCGTGCTCAGTAGCGGGCTAAGTGAACGGGTCGTCAGGTCCATCTTTATCCGCATAACCGAAGCGTTTCAGGGCTGGTCTTCTGCACGCTCGATCTGGTTGAGTAGGCAAGGTTGTCGCCGAGATGCAATGCACGTGATCAGGTCAGAACGGAAGATAGACGCGATTCTGGCTCTTGCTGGATACGTCCACTACGTTGGTTTTCCTCACTTCATGGATGCCCTCAAATCCTGTGAATGCACAACGTTTCTACAGCGATTCCCTATGCTTGGGCCGGCAACGTCTCGTCATTTGGCGAAGAACCTGGGTGTGCCCGTCGCCAAGCCGGACAGACACCTCTGCCGAATAGCTAGTGCTGTAGGCTACAGAGACGTTGCCAGACTCTGCAACGACCTGAGCGAGACGGTCGGTGATCCGGTTTCAGTCGTGGACGTTGTCTTGTGGCGATTCGCCACTCTGGATAGAGGATACCTGAGAGCATTTCAAACTTGCAGACATCAAGATTGAATATAGGTGCGCTCGGGCCACAAGAACGCACTCAGCGGTCCCCCCGAGCCGGCGCCAGTGTCAATACAGGCAAATCGCTCTCCGACTAATGGTGTCCTCGAGCGTTGTGAGTAGTGGCCAAAAACAAGGAACTCGTTAGACGGCGTCGGCTCATGAGCCTTGGTACATATCCGTTCATGATCGTGAGATAGAAAGGCGCCGCCATCGTGCGATACCACGAGGCCGTCAATCTTGAAGACGCTCACACTTCGTTCGAGCAATCCTCTGTGCGCCTCCGGAAAGGCTTCCCGAAAGGATGTCGCGACGTCTCCAACGGCGAGACCGAGATAGTCCAATATAGTCGGAGCTCCACCCAGTTCGAGCATCGGAAGGATCGGCGCCCCCCTCAAGACATCCAACAGTGCTTGCTCGTGGTTTCCACGGATCACTGTGGCCGATTGAAGCGCGACCAATGTATCGAGCACACGGCGAGAATTGGGACCCCGGTTAACCAAGTCGCCTACGAACACGAGCCGGCGCCCTTGGCACTCCGGACGGACCAGGATGTCCAATAGCCGATCCGCCTCTCCATGGACGTCGCCGACTATCAGTAGCTGTTCTGGTGCGTTAGCCATACGCCACCCTGCTAGCATTTCTGGTTAGAATCCGCAGCCCCCAAGAGTAGGCCAGCTCATGTGACCTCCAGCTGTTCACCGTGAGAGCTTCGATGCTTATGAACCGATTTTCTACCGGCATCTCCTGGTATCTCTCGATCGACGCGAGGGCTTGCCGATAGAGAATCGTATTTGGGGCAGAAGCCGATCGGAGCATTTGGATTGACTCAAGAGTCGGGTCACCCAAGGCTTCGAGTACGCTCACCATCGAGAACGAGAAGCAACCTCTTCGTCGGGCTTCGAGGTATGCCAGACTTCGAAGCAGGAAGCCAGCGCACGCATGCAGGCCTGGCCAGAGGTCTATGTATGCAGCGTCGTTGACGTCTAGTAGGCCTGCGGCGACTCGGATTTCACGGAGATGGTTGTGAGGACTCGTCTCGACGTAGGCGGCCCGAAGCCGAGAGAGCAGTGAACCGTCGTCACGCAAGGGTCTGGCTTCGTCGAGCAGGTGGCGGATGAACAGACTTCCGTGAGTCGCCATGACACAAAGCCGGTCAAAGGTGTATGGCGCGACCTGCACGTCGCCGATTGCAAAGGGTTCAGTTGGGGCGTCCACGACAATCAAGACGTCAACGTCCGAGTCGAGCCTCGCTTCGCCTCTGGCAGCGCTTCCGAAAAGCCAAACGGCTCTGGCGCCGTCTCTGACCAACCGAGCGGCAACAGAAGCGACCTCAATGCTATCGGTAGACACGGCGCACAATCACTGAGGCGACTAACGCAAGCAAGACGATGCCAGTACAGGCGCCGCCAACCAGGAAGCTCAGCGCGCTTGTGTTGCACGCAGAGAAGTTCGTGAATCCAAAACCGAGCACCAAGGAGGTCGAGAGCATCGCCCTATGGAGTGGCCCGCTCTGCTCTAGGGGGACCTGGGCGTACGACACACAGTCGCCAGGCATTAGCGCAGAGAACGCAGCGACGACGAGTGCGGTGAGAGCGATTGGCCGCAACAGAGACGTGCCACCAGAGGTCACGAAGTAGACGATGTGGGCAAACGCCCAGCCCAAAAGCCGTGAAGACAAAAAGCCGAAACCCTTCCACTGGATCCGGTTCCTGCGATAGGTGAGCTCCTCCCATTTTAGGTGCCGAAGCGAAGCATCGGTGTAGAACCGATGCGATACCTCAGAATTTGAGCGCAACAGTCGGCTGGCAACCCGGAAACGAACATCTTCCACGTACAGCCGCAACTGATCTAGCTCAAGCGGGGAAGGATTCTGGTAGTTGTAACTGGGGACCTGAAGACCCTTCATGAACGCATCTGGGTCAATCTCGGTGCGTTCGAACACCGCGTCGCTCGCCGTGCATTGGACGAACTCGCAATCTTCGAACGTGCAGTCCTGAAAGTCCGCGAAGGAGAAGTCGCACCGATGGAACGTGCACTGACGAAAGCGGCAACGCACGTAGGTCGTCGTGCCCATAATCGAGTGCCTGAACTGGCAATCGACAAAGGTCAGGTGCGAAATACGGCTCAGCTGCAAGCCATGATTGTTGTGGAAATTGCACTCCTCGAATTCCACACCCTTCAGATTCTGTCGCTCAACCGTGAATGTAAGGCGCTTCCCAAGCACCTTCTGTTCGGTCCTTGGGAGCTCCGCCTTACTCGTGAACCGAAGGTCCACGCTTGGGTAGAGGAGGCCGAAGGTCGCACGCTGGCGTTTGGGGTCCCGCTTGAACCGTCCTTCCGGTGTGAACGGATCTTCGCCCGGAACGTTCGACATCTCGACTGACGAGTATGCCTACGGACGCGGCGGCTGTGAAGTGATTCCTATCAATAACCCGATCTGGCTGACATGGGCTGAGAGCGGACCCATTGAGAAGCGCTTCCTTGGGCAGCGCCGGCCCAGTCCTCGACGCTGGAACGACGAGCGGCTCCGTGGAGCGGGTCTGTTCCAAACTGCTTCGATCGATTGCCTTGCGGCTCAGTGAAGCCAGCCGCTCGAGCCGGTCTCCTGGAATCGGTGACGGCACGGCCGCCGTCTCCCCTACGTCTCCAAGACTCCGGTGGAATCCCGGGGACTGACGCGAACGACCGTGAACAACCGCGTGGAGACAAGTCGTTGAGGCACTGGATGTTGTCGCCAGAAATCGCGCGCCATCAACCACTTAGAAAGACGCCATCTTAGAATTCGAATCCCTGCCTCACCGCCATTTTTCCTTCCTTCCCTACTGCTTCGTGACGGTCCCCTTCACGAGCAGACCCACGTTCAGATCATCCGGTCGGCGGCCGAACTCGATCTGGTTGCCGTTCGCCTTCCCGAGATACACGAACAGCACGGCGCCGTTCTGACCCGGGACGCTGACCCTGAACGTGATCAGGTCGTCCTTCACATATCCCCACGTGATCGGCACTTCGCCCGTGACGCCCTGCAGCGTCATGGCGCCGGTGACCTTGCCGCCGTCGTCGGTCTTGAGCGTGATGGTGACCTCCTGGTTGCCGGCGGGCGCGGGACGAAGGAACGTGCCGGTCCACTTGCCATCGAACGCTGACGCGGCGGAGCAGACCGAGGCGCAGAACAGGACGCAGAGGCCAAGCAGGACGGTTCGCATGCGCGACACACTAGCACGCCGGCCGCATCGCGGAACGCCACTCCTTACATCGACATTGCACCCGCGACACGCCCCTGTTGCATCGCCCTCCTACGCTGACGACTGCAACCTGCACACGCAGTCATCAACACGCACAGGAGAGCTTTCAGATGCACAGCAAGCGCGCAACCCTCGCCCTCGGCTTCGGCCTCGCACTCACCGCGGCACTGCCGCTGGTGGCGGCCGGCCTCAAGTTCGCGGTCTTCACCCCGCTCGCGACTTCGGCGACCCCCATTCCGGTCGGCGACCCGGCAGAGGCGACGCCGATCACCCTGGGCAACGAGAACTGGAGCCAGCGGACGATCGCGGACCGCACCACGCAGAACACGCTCGTTGCGGGCTCGAACTCGGGCAACTGGGACATGATCGCGACCAACGAGAACGGTCCCAATCGCGGGCGCTACCTGTTCATGCCGTTCGAGACCGGCCAGGCGGGCGTGCAGCGTGTCGACCTGGAAGATCCGAACTACGACACCCGCACCGTGACGATTGTCGCGCCGGGCACGCAGGCCTTCGTGTCGGGCGACGCGTCGCGCTGGACCCCGTGGGGCGCGTATCTGACCGGTGAGGAGTCGTGGGGCACCGGCAGCACCAAGGGACGCCTGTTCGAAGTGCGGAACCCGGTGACGGCGGGTCCGAACGAGGGCGACTTCGTGTGGCGCAACATCCTGCCGCGCGTCTCGCACGAAGGACTCGCCTTCGACCGCAACAACGCGCTCTACTTCGTCGACGAGCTGAACGGCGGTTCGCTCTACAAGTTCGTGTCGGCCAACCCGCGCGCGCGCACCGGCGACGAGTTCTTTGCCGCGGGTCAGACGTTTGCGCTGCGCGTCGGCGCCGGCGGCCAGTTCGAGGGGAACAACGGCCCCGCGATCACCGGCTCGGCCGTGTGGGTCGCGATTACCGACGTCAACGGTGCGCCGATTCCCGGCGTGTCGGTCGTCCTTGGTGACCTGACCATCGACGGTCGCGCGTCGGCCGATGACGACGACGTGCGTGCC
>JBEBGG010000133.1:0-9371 GCA_040081555.1 Vicinamibacterales bacterium | reverse complement strand
AGTTCAACCGCCGCATCGGTGCGGGTATCGAGAGCGTCGCGCACCTTCTGGTGCCACGCCCAAGTGGCATCCCGGTCCGACTTTAACTGTGCATCGAGGGTCGCACGCATCGCTCGCATGCGATCCGTAATCTCCTTCTTGTCGAGCCACTGCAACGGATCGAAATTCTTCACTTCGCCTGCGAAGCGGGTCGAATGGCGGCTGGCGTCAAACAGCGTAATGGGCGCGATCCCCGATTCGCTGGCGCGGATGGCCCGCCACGTTGTGTCGGTGCCGACGCCCACTGGTGAGACCAGCCCGATGCCCGTCATGACCACGCGTCGTTTCTGCTGCAGTGCGCTCATTGATGCGGCATCCATCGTATCGCGTCTCAATGGTCTTCGCACCGTTTGCTATGCTACGGCGTCCTTGATGGCCCGTCGGCTGCAAGGCGGAGCGTGTATGACCGCATCATCCGGCACCCCGCGGAGAGTCAATAGCCCCACTCAGGTGCTGTTTGCCAGCCTGGTCGGCACCGCGATCGAGTTTTTCGACTTCTATATCTACGCCACAGCGGCCGTACTGGTGTTTCCGCAGCTGTTCTTTCCCGCCTCCGATCCCACGTCGGCGACGCTCGCCTCGCTTGCCACATTCGCCATCGGATTTCTGGCCAGACCGGTCGGCTCGGTCCTCTTTGGGCACTTTGGCGATCGCATTGGCCGCAAGACCACGCTGGTGGCAGCGCTATTGACGATGGGGTTGTCGACCGCGGCCATCGGCGTCCTGCCGACCTACGCCAGCATCGGCGTGGCCGCGCCGCTCCTGCTTGCGCTGTGCCGCTTCGGTCAGGGTCTGGGCTTGGGCGGTGAGTGGGGTGGGGCGGTGCTGCTGGCGACCGAGAATGCCCCCCCAGGCAAGCGCGCCTGGTATGGCATGTTTCCGCAGCTTGGCGCACCGGTTGGCTTCCTGTTCTCAGGCGGCGTGTTTCTACTGCTGTCGTCGTGGCTCACCAACGAGCAGTTCATCTCGTTTGGCTGGCGCCTGCCGTTTCTTGCCAGTGCGGTGCTCGTGGCCGTTGGCCTGTATGTCCGGCTCACGATCACGGAGACGCCGATCTTTCGGGAGGCCGTCGAGAAGAGCACGCGTGTCGCCGTCCCGGTGGTCACAGTAATCAGGGACCATGGTCGGACCGTGCTCATCGGCACGATGGTGTCGCTCCCGTCATTTGCGCTGTTCTATCTCATGACGGTCTTTGCACTGTCCTGGGGCACGTCGCACCTCGGCTTCACGCGCGAGCGATTCCTGCTCATGCAGCTGTTTGGCATCGTCTGCTTCGCGATCACGATTCCGATCTCGGCGAAGGTGGCCGAACATGGCCGGCGGCGCATGTTGTTGTGGGCCGCAGTCGCCATTGCCCTGTTTGGTCTGGTCCTCGGTCCGCTCTTCGAGGCTGGCGCCGCAGGAGCGCTGGCGACGATGGCGATTGGCCTGTCGATGATGGGGCTCACCTACGGTCCGCTCGGCACCGTGCTGTCAGAGATGTTTCCGACCACGGTGCGCTACACGGGCAGTTCGCTGACCTTCACTCTCGCCGGCATCTTCGGTGCGTCGCTGGCGCCCTACATCGCGACCTGGCTGGCGACCAACTACGGCTTGTCATCGGTCGGCTACTACCTCTTCCTGGTAGCGGCGATCTCCTTTGTGGGCGTGTTGCTGACGAAGGAGACCAGGGCCGTCGAGCTGTCTTAGCCGCTCACCAGCCGCAGCCCTCTTGCACATCGGCGACGGCTTGTCATGGTTATTTCGCCAGGGCCTTTGTGCTTCCGGGGCCAATCAGGGTGAGGCCTCGGTACGCGAGCCAGCCGATGGGTCCGAACATGAACGTCAGTGCCAGGCACGGCACGACCAGCCAGTGGGAGATTCCACGTTCCTGCGCGTCGCTCACTTCCCAGGTCCCGATGAGCAGGTCAAACGCCAGGTAGTGCACCCACCCCGCGAGGAGCATCCAGGGCTGACGGAAGAGCGTCGCCACACCGTCCAGCGTCGCGAAGCCGCCATCGCTCGAAGCGAAGTTGGTGGCGATGAGCCCGAGATAGAGAGCGGCGAAAAGCGTCGGGATCCAGACGGCAGTGAGCGACCGCGCGACCCACCGCGCCCGAGGCAGCGCGGCCAGCGCGAGCCACGACACGAGCGCCAGTGTGTTGGCGACAGAAAAGAGCTGCTCTGGTGTCATCAATCTGTTCTCGCTTCGTTTAGAACGACATTGCTTGTTTCTGGCCAGGCCTTGGATTGACCATGGCGGCAGCAGTCAATACAACCGCAGACGAGAGCGCCCACATTGTGAAGAGCGTGAGCGTGAGGGCACTTGGCTGGACGACTGATTCCCCGCCGAGCGCCTGGGCAAGCAATAAGGCGAAGAGCGCGGCGTAGCTTCCAGCGCTCGCCAGCGTGACGCGTGCGCGTACCGTGGCGCTCCAGCGTGAGGGCATCGCGAACAGCAGCAGTGGCAGTACCTGGACGGCGTGGAGCCCGACAAAATGGGGCACGCGAAGATCGCCGTGGGCGACGCTCCACCCGGTGCCGGGCATGCCCGGCCCGCCATCTGGAGCGCCAACCGTGTGCGCGCCTGACACCGGCAGGGTCCCCACTGTGCGTGCTTCAGCGAGCTGTGTGTCGGTGGGCGCCGTCATGAGTCCTCCCGTCCCACTCCCAACAAGACTGATGGCGATGCCGAGGCGGAGGGCCCACGCGAGCGCGCGGTCGGCAAACGGCTGCCTCCACAGTGCCACCGCCACGGCGACCGTGGTGGCGGTTTGCAGAAGAATGCCGAAACCCATTACCGAAAACAGCGCCGCGTCGAGTGGCGTGCCGACGTTGAAATGGCTCGTGGTGCCGCGCCAGGCTTGAACCACGATGATTGCCATCTCCCCTAAGAAGACCGCGACGGCGACCGTGCTCACGCGCCGGCGGAGCCGGGGCCACTCCTGCAGGTAGCTGAAGATCCAGGCCAGTGTGAAACCAAAGAGCGCGATCGACACGGCGAACTTGGCGGGCTTGAGCCAGGCCGGGGCGCCAAGAATTGTCCGTGGATCGACGACCAGGCCGATCAGGGCGGCTGCCAGCGTGCCACACATCAGTACGCTCATCGCAGTGAGGGGTCGATCGACCGCCCAGATGCGCCGGAGTGTCGAGACGAGGGGATGGGCGAAACGGTTCATGGCTCCTCCTCCGGAATGGACTGATTCGACGTTGTCACCGCGGACATGAATCTAAATGACTTATGTTGACTGCGTCAACATAAAACACCATTCGCACTGTTGTTCGCCGGCTTCGCACCGCGGCCTACCGCACCAAAGAGGCCGTCACGGCCAGCGCAGGCCCGCGTCCTGCGTCGCGTAAAATCGCGCACGCATGACCCCAGCGTCTGGTCTACTCGCGCGTCCGGCCGGCATCGCAGCTCTTGCCGTGATCGCGTTCGGCTGGCTCGCCGTACCATGCGCCCAGGCACAGCCGCGCCCTGCGACTCGTGAAATAACGACACCGAAAGAGCAGTTCGGCCACGACATTGGCGACGACTACGTCCTGGTGAACTACACCCAGTACGCCTCCTACCTGCGGAAAGTCGACCGCGAGTCCGATCGCATGTCCGTGGTCGATATCGGCACGACCGAGGAGGGGCGCCCGGAAGTGATGGCGATCATCACGTCGCCGGACAATCAGAAGCAACTGGCCCGCTACAAGGAGATCAACCGCCGGCTCGCCCTGGCCGACTCGCTCACCGACGATCAGGCGCGGCAACTGGCACGGGACGGCAAGACCGTCGTGTGGATTGACGGCGGGCTACATGCCACTGAGGTGCTCGGCGCACAGCAACTGATCGAGACCATCTATCGTCTCAATGCGAAGACCGACGCCGAGACGCTGCACATCCTCGATGACGTCATCATTCTCTGCGTGCTCGTGAATCCTGACGGCATGGAGGTGGTCTCCAACTGGTACATGCGCGAGCCGAACCCTCAACGCCGTTCGACGGCCTTCCTGCCGCGCCTCTATCAGAAGTACGCGGGCCACGACAACAACCGCGACTTCTACATGATGAATATGTCGGAGAGCGCCAACGCGAGTCAGGTGATGTATCGCGAGTGGTATCCGGCCATCGTGTACAACCACCATCAGAGCGGACCGGCGGGGGCGGTGCTGTTTGCCCCGCCGTTCCGCGACCCGTTCAACTACAACGTCGATCCGCTGGTCGTGCTCGGCATCGACATGGTCGGCGCCGCCATTCATACCCGACTGGCTGCTGAAGGGAAGCCGGGCGCGGTGATGCGAACCGGCGCGCCCTATTCAACCTGGTTCAACGGCGGCCTCCGAACGACGTCGTACTTTCACAATCAGATCGGCATCCTCACCGAGATGATTGGCAATCCGACGCCGGTCGAGATTCCTTTCGTTCTCGAGATGCAACTGCCTCGCGCCGACGTACCAAATCCGATCGCGCCGCAGACGTGGCGCTTCCGTCAATCGGTCGAGTACTCGGTCACCAGCAACTACGCGATTCTCGACATCGCCTCGAAGCGCAAGGAGGACTTCCTCTTCAACATGTACAAGATGGGGAAGAATGCGATCGACAAAGGGAATCGCGACACCTGGACCATACATCCGAGACGCATCGAGGCCGCCAGGCGCGCCCTCGAAGCGCCACAAGTGGGCCGCGCGGCTCCGACCACGCTGCCTTCGCTCGATCGCGGCCGCAGCGTCTACGAATCGGTACTCCGCGATCCGACGATGCGTGACCCGCGCGGGTTCATTCTCTCCGCCCAACAGCCCGACTTTCCGACGGCGACAAAGTTCGTCAACGCCCTGATCAAGGCGGGTGTCGTCGTGCATCGTGCAACGGCGCCGTTCACAGTCGCCGGCAAGTCCTATCCGTCCGGCTCGTACGTGGTGAAAGCTGCGCAAGTGTTTCGCGCGCACCTGATGGACATGTTTGAGCCGCAGGATCACCCCGACGACATTCCGTATCCGGGTGGAGAGCCGCGCCCTCCCTATGACGCCACCGGCTACAACCTGGCCTATTCGATGGGCATCCAATTCGATCGCGTTCTGGAGAGGTTCGACGGTCCCTACGAGGCGCTCAAGAGCGTCGTGGCTCCGCAGCCCGGCGAGATGCGTGAGGCGCCCGCCGGTGGCGGATATCTCATCAGCCACGACGTCAACGACGCGTTTGTGGTCGTTAACCGCCTGCTCAGGGCTGGGCAGGACGTCTTCTGGTTGAGAGCCTCGCTGTCGATAGATCAAGGCCGTGAGCCACGCGTGTTCCCGGCCGGTACGATGTACGTTCCCGCGACGGCTACGTCGACGGAGATTGTGCGGACCGCCGCCACAGACCAGGGCGTGAGTTCCTTTCCGATCGCAAGCGCACCGCTCGGGGAAATGCTGAAGCTGCGCCAGATGCGCATCGGACTGTGGGATGTGTACGGGGGCTCGATGCCATCGGGCTGGACGCGATGGCTCTTCGAGCAGTATGAGTTTCCCTTCGAGGTCGTCTACTCACCAACCCTCGATGCCGGTGATCTGAACGACAAATTCGACGTCTTGGTCTTCGTCAATGGGGCGATTCCGATGCGCGACGCAGTGAGCGGCGGTGTTCAGCCCCCGGCTTCGAGCGTTCCCGCCGAGTATCGCAGCTCAGTTGGCCGTATCACCGTGGCCCGAACTGTGCCGAGGCTACGGGAGTTCATCGAGAAGGGTGGGACGGTCCTGACAATCGGATCGTCGACCGCGCTCGGCTACCACCTGAATCTGCCAATTCGCGACGCCTTGGTCGAGCGAGGGCCATCGGGAGCCGAGCGGTCGTTGCCGACCGATAAGTTCTACATCCCCGGATCGCTTCTCGTCGCGCGCGTGGACAACAGCAGGCCCCTGGCCTGGGGGATGCCTCCGCGAGCGACGATGTTCTACGACGAGAGTCCGGCATTTCGACTCCAGCCCGAGGCCGCGGCGTCAGGTGTGACGCCGATCGCGTGGTACGAGAATGGGACGCCGCTTCGTAGCGGCTGGGCCTGGGGACAGCGGTATCTGGATCAAGCCGTGTCGATCGTGGAGGCGCGGGTCGGCAAGGGCCACCTGGTGCTGTTTGGCAACGAGATCGCATGGCGCGCGCAGTCGCATGGCTCGTTCAAGTTGCTGTTCAACGGCATCTACTACGCCAGCCAAGCCAGCAACTAGAGTCCGGCATCAGGCACCGGCATCAGGGCTTCGGGCGTGCCGCGGCCTCCACCTGCTCGACCCACGTCTCAAACGCCGCACACAGCCCATCGATTCCGCCATCGTCTGTCGAAGCAATACGCTCGCGGCCGTGAACGACGTGGATGGTGGCGTCGAGGTGCGCGGCTTTTGCCGCGCGCGGATGCGCGTGCGCTCGAGCCACCGACGCCCTGGCGTCGGCAATCGCGTGGTCGACCGTCCGATTGCACGCGTGGGCCAGTGAGTCTGCGGAGAGCGAGCGACCGGTGAGTGACTGCACCGTGTGGTCGAAGGTCACAGCATTGCCAGGCGCCCAGTAGTGCGTCGCCAAATCGGGTCCGATGCGCGAGTTGTCCGTCAGCGCCCCGTCACGCTCGAGAAAGAACGCGCGCGTTTGGAACACCGCCATCTCGGCGAGCACGTAGCCGTGATAGTAGGCGCTTGATTCGCCACTTAGCAGATGAGGCACCGCCAGCACCGGCCGAACGCCCGCGGTGAGCCCCTGCTGCTGCGACTCAATGCGCCGCAGCTCGGCGACGACGTGCTCGGGCGTGCGGGTGGCTTCGTCCATTTCGTAGATCGCCCGCTCGGCGAACGGGACGGTCAGCATCGAGCGCACCTCCCAGCCGCGCAGCGGTTGTGTGTCGCGCACGCTCTCCTCGACTAGCCCCATCGGCATCGGCCGCCCGTCGCGGTCGCTGGCGTAGCGCACGCGCCAGTCGGCGTCGCCAAGGAGTGAATCGAGAAACATCGACTGTGTTTCCGCGTATGCGACGCTGGTTGGCGCAAATTCCTGGCTAAAGCACGGGGCCTGGCTCAGCACGTTCGAGAAATGGGCCGCATGGCCGCCTTCGTGGAACAGTGTCTCGGCGGCGCGAAGTCCGCTGCCAACTTGACCGGCCACGGCATTGGCCGTGAAGTTGATGCGGGCCGCTTGCCACTGGCCGTCGGCGAAGAATGCTGGCGCTGGGCCGTGCATGAAACCGTTCTCGTACTTGCCCTGACGATCGAGCAGGTCGAGCGTCAGCGTGGCGCCTCGAAACGAGACCGAGAGCGCCTCGAATGACTCGACCCAGCGGCGAAGCGCGGTCGCGAATCCGAAGTACGGGTCGAGCGCTTCGGTCAGCTTGCCAGAACGCAGGTACGGGAAGTTCCACGGCTCGCGGCTGCCCGCGCCGTGCTTCTTCTCGAACGCCTCGAGTTCGTGTGTCGAGCGTTCTCTGGTTCGCTCGGCGAGGTCGTCGAGCTTGTTGAACAACGTGCGCTTGGTCATGCGCTCGATGATGTTCACCTTCCAGTCGTAGTAGTCCTCGTACCCGAGCAGTCGCCCGAGTCGATTGCGCATCGCAACGATGTCGAGAAATCCGTGTTCGAGAACGAACTGCTCGATCGAGCGCAGGCCCTCAAAGGCGGCGCGGCGCCGGCGCTCGTCGTGCTCGACCCGCATCATGAGCGCCAGCTTGTTGCTCGATGCCGGATGGAAGACGCCGGAGTCGGGATCCGTATAGCCCAGTCTCATCGTGCCGCGTGCGTGTTCAAGCGCCTGTTCGCGTTCGACGATTTCTTCAGAGAGCTTCTGGCCGGCCGGGTCCTCGATCACGTGCGCGCCGAACATGGCGATCCAGCCGCCGAGCACGTGCCGATCCTCGGGCGATCCGTGATTGGCCGCCTCGAGCGCCCGCAGACGCTTCAGGCGATCGGGAGATTGCAGGAAGCGGTTCACCGCGATCTCGGCCCGTCCCAACTCCTCCTGCGCCCGTCCCGTATCGTCGGCCAGCCCCATCTTGGCCTGCCAGAAGAGGTCTTCCTTGCGTGTATGGAGGGCTAGATATTCAGTACGAAGATCGCGAAGGAATGTGGCGAGCGGCATCACGCTCTCCCGACGAATTCCTTGGTCTCGGTGTGGATCTTGACGCGATCGCCTTCCTTCACGAAGAGCGGCACCCTGACTTCCATGCCGGTCTCGAGCGTCGCGGCCTTGGTGACACTGCCACTGCTGGTGTCGCCGCGTACAGCCGGCTCCGTGTAGGTGACGCCGAGCTCGACGTGCGGCGGCAATTCCATGCCGATCGGGTTGCCGTTGTACTTCAGGATTTCCACGGGCAGGTTGTCGGTGAGAAAGAGCCGATCGTCGCCCAGCGTCTCGCTGGTGAGCGTGACCGTCTCGTAACTGTCCTGGTCCATGAAGTTGTGGCCCTGGTTGTCGCTATAGGAGTAGTTGGCCTTGATCTTCACAAGATCGGGTTCGCCGAATTTCTCGCCGGCCTTGAACGTGCGATCGAAGACCGCGCGCGTCAGCAGATTGCGCATCTTCAGGCGCACCAGGGTTTGTCCGCCGCGGGCCGTCGGTCGTGACACTTCGACTTCGATGCAGTGATACGGCGCATTCTCGTACTCGAAGAACATCTTGCGCTTGATGTCGATTGCTTCAATCAGGGATGCCATAGCCAAATGATCATACTATCTCGCCCATGACGACACGGCTCTACCTGGTGCGCCACGGCGCCACTCCCCTCACGGCTGAGGACAGGTTCTCCGGTGCAGACGGCGTTGACCTGTCCGAGGAGGGCCGTGCGCAGGCCGACCGGCTGGCGGGCCGGCTCGCCGACGAACGCATTGACGCCGTCTACGCCAGCCCGTATTCCCGAGCGATGGAGACCGCTCGGATCCTTTCGCGCGGCTGGACGATGGGGCCTGTGCCCGACGAGCGCCTTCGTGAAATCGGACACGGCCACTGGGAAGGCATGAAGCGCAGTGACGTGGAAGCGAGGTTCGCGGCGGAGTATTCCATGTGGTCGCAGGATCCGTTCACCTTTGCGCCAGAGGGCGGCGAGTCCGGCGTGGCCGTCCTGACGCGCGCGCTCCCATCCATTCGGGACATCGTCGTGCGGCACCAGGGCAAGCATGTCCTTGTCGTGTCGCACAAGGCCACGATCCGACTGGTGCTCTGCAGCCTGCTGGGAATCGATGCTCGCGGGTATCGCGATCGTCTCGATCAGGCCCCGGCGTGCCTCAACATTCTCGACTTCAGCGATCCGGTGCGCGCCAGGCTGACGCTCTTCAACGACACGTCACACTACGAAACGTGCCCAGCGCCGACCGGCCGACACATTTCGAAGTGGTGGGGATAGGGAGCGGTTCCGGGC
>JBEBGG010000026.1:0-33078 GCA_040081555.1 Vicinamibacterales bacterium | reverse complement strand
GGGCGGAGTCGGACACCAGGTCGTCAACTATCTCTGGAACTTCGGCGATGGCCAGCTTGGTGACACGGGCAACAGCCGCTACGCCGATCACACCTTCGCCTCGACCGGCGTCTACACCGTCCAGCTTACGGTAACCGACGAGACCGGTCTGATTGGTTCCACATCTCAGGCCGTCACCGTGACGGCTGGCAATCCAGTGGCGGACTTCACGTCCAGTGTGACCAACGCGGGGACGCACGCCATGTCGTTCGACGGACGCCTGTCCGCGGCGTCTGGCACGGCCACCATCTCGACATACAGCTGGAACTTTGGCGATGGTGGCAGCGGCACTGGTCCGACGCCGGCCCATACCTACGCCTCGACCAATACCTACACGGTGACGCTCACCATCACTGACAGCACTGGCAAGACAGGCGTCGTCTCGAAGAACGTCAGCGTCCCGTAACCTCTCGATTGCGCCGGCCGGGCAGGATAGGATCCTGTCCGGCGCTGCATGACCGACTCTTCACACATCGACGACCTCAGGCGCCGAGTCCAGAAGGACCCGGCGTCGATTGCATTCGCACAACTCGCCGAAGAGCTTCGCCGCTCCGGGGCGCTGCACGACGCCGTGGACGTCTGTCGCGAGGGGCTCCGTCGCCACCCCTCGTATATCTCCGCACATGTCACCCTCGGCCGCGCCCTTTTGCAGCTCGGCCAGCTCGACGAGGCCCAGGCGGAGCTAGAACAGGTACGACGGGACGCGCCTGACAATCTCGCAGCGCTACGCGCCTTGGCGGACATCAGACAGCGGCAGGGCAGCCCGGCGGGAGCGCTCGAGTACTTCGAAAAGGCGCTCAGACTTGCGCCCAACGACCCCGAGCTCGAGCGTCTCGTGGCCGCAATCGGCCCGGACGTGAATCGCGCGGCCGACGCCGCGGCCGATCGCTCGGGTCGTACCATCTTGGCCCTCGAGCAGTGGCTCACGGCGATCCATGTCTCACGCGCCTAGCACCGCGCTCGCCGAGCGCCATCGTCGCCTGCGGGAGTGCCTCGAACGCGAGGGGCTCGAGGCGCTGGTCGTCACCGCGTCGCCCAACATCACCTACCTGACCAACTTTACCGGCACGTCCGCGATCGTCGTGCTCACGGCCGATCGACTGCTTTTTCTGACCGATTCCAGATACACGACCGTAATCGAAGCCTCGCAAGCCGAGGCCTGGGCCTGTCCCGGGCTGGTGCTCGTCGTGGTCGAGGGAGCCTACGACGGTGCGCTCGCCGCGCTGCTGCGCGAGGTTGATGGCCGCATCGGCATAGAAGGCCAGCACCTCACGGTCAACCGGTTCCGTTGGCTGGAGACCAAGCTCCAGGCCGGGTCGGAGCCGAGGTTGATAGCGAGTGAGCACCTCGTCGAATCGCTGCGTGTCGTGAAGGACGCCTACGAGATTGCGCAGTTGCGAACCGGCGGCCGGATGATCTCGGAGGTAGCCCTCCGAGTTTTTGGGGAAGTGCACCGCGGACGCACCGAGCGCGACCTGGGGTTTGCCATCGATCGGATTATTCGCGACGCCGGGTTTTCGAAGAGCGCTTTTGACACGATTGTGGCAAGTGGTCCGAATGCCGCCCTGCCGCACGCTCGGCCGACAGAGCGAAGATTAGACGAAGGCGACCTGGTGGTGCTGGACTTTGGCGGCGTCTACGACTCATACTGCGTGGACTTCACCCGGACTTTGAGCGTCGGCCCCGCGTCGGCCCGAAGCCGGGAGGTTCATTCGGCCGTGCGTGATGCGCACGATCGGGCTGTCGCAGCGGTCGCGCCGGGCGGTTCCCGGTTCGCGGTCGACGCCGCAGCCCGGGAGTCGCTGGCCGCGGCTGGGATGGGGGACGCGTTCGGGCATGGCACCGGCCACGGCCTGGGCCTTGAAATTCACGAAGATCCGCGGGTCACGCGCTGGCGTCCGGATGTGGACGGTCGGGGCGAACGGCTCGAAACCGGCATGGTGTTGACCATCGAGCCGGGCGCCTATTTCCCCTCGTGGGGCGGCGTGCGGATTGAAAACGACGTGCTGGTGACTGACGAGGGGCGGGAACTCCTGACCAACGTCACCACCGAGTTGCTCGACATCGACTCATGGACCTAGACCATCTGAAACAGATTCTCGACCTCGTGCGCGAACACGAGCTATCGGAATTCGAAGTGGAACAAGACGGCCTTCGCCTCAAGATCCGCAAGGACCGCGCGGGCGCCTACGTCCACGTGGCTCCGCCGGTGCTCGCCCCGGCGCCGGCGTTGGTGCCCCCCGCACACTCGGCAATGCCACTCCCGGTGACTCCGGGAGCCGCCGACGAGATCGAATTTGCGGTCATGAAGTCGCCGATCGTCGGCACTTTCTACCGTGCCGCCGAGCCCGGCGCGCCAGCTTTTGTCGAGGTTGGCACCATCGTTAAGAAGGGGCAGGTACTCTGCATCATCGAAGCGATGAAGCTGATGAATGAAATTGATTCGGAGTATGACGGGGAAGTGGTAAACGTCTACGTGGAGAACGGCCAGGCCGTGCAGTACGGCGAGCGCCTCTTCGCGATTCGCGCGAAATAGATGTTCAAGAAAATCCTCATCGCAAACCGCGGCGAAATTGCGATGCGCGTGATCTTTGCGTGTCGTGAACTGGGCATCAAGACCGTCGCGATCTGGTCCGAGGCGGACGAGAATTCACTGCACGTGCGT
Source organism: Vicinamibacterales bacterium (assembly GCA_040081555.1). Taxonomy (GTDB): domain Bacteria; phylum Acidobacteriota; class Vicinamibacteria; order Vicinamibacterales; family CAVVIG01; genus CADEEX01. The sequence continues at coordinate 30,374 of JBEBGG010000026.1, read as the reverse complement.
TTCGCTGACGAGGACGTCTGCATCGGCCCGGCCCGCAGCGCTGACAGCTATCTCAACGTCCCGGCCGTGATCAGCGCCGCGGAAATAACCGGCGCCGACGCCATCCACCCGGGCTACGGCTTTCTCTCGGAAAGCGCCTACCTGGCGGAAGTCTGCGAGGCCTGCCACATCACCTTCATCGGCCCTACGCCTCAGGTCATCCGCCTGATGGGCGACAAGGCCCGCGCGCGCCGCGTCATGAAAAAGGCGGGCGTGCCGATTCTGCCCGGCAGCGACGGCCCGGTCGAAAATGAAGAGAAGGCCCACAAGGTGGCCAAGGAAATCGGCTACCCCGTGATCGTCAAGGCGACCAATGGCGGGGGTGGCCGTGGCATGCGCGTGGTTCGCGCCGCATCGGAGTTGTCGCACGCGGTGAAGACCGCCCAGCGTGAAGCCGAGGCGGCCTTTGGCGTTGGCGATGTCTACATCGAGAAGTATGTCGAGTCGCCCCGCCACATTGAGTTTCAAGTTCTCGGCGATCAGCACGGCAACGTCATTCATCTCGGCGAGCGCGAGTGCTCAATCCAGCGGCGCCACCAGAAGCTGCTCGAGGAATCACCCTCACTCGCTCTCACAGACAAGATGCGCCGCAAGATGGGCAGCATCGTCATTGACGCCGCCAAGGCGGTGCACTACACCAACGCCGGGACGTTCGAATTCCTGATGGATTCGACTGGACACTTCTATTTCATGGAAGCGAACACCCGCCTGCAGGTGGAGCATCCGGTCACCGAGATGGTCACCGGCATTGACATCGTCAAGGAACAGATTCGCATCGCCGCTGGCGAGAAGCTGCGCGTCAGGCAGGCCGATGTCGTCTTTACCGGTCACTCGATTGAGTGCCGCATCAATGCAGAGGACCCAGAGACGTTTGTGCCATCGCCTGGCGTCATCCACGTCTTCAGCGTGCCTGGCGGACCCGGTGTTCGCGTCGAGACGCTGGCGCACTCGGAGTGCACCATCTCGCCGTATTACGATTCGATGATTGCCAAGATCATCGTCCACGGCCGCGACCGACAGGAAGCCATCGCCCGCATGCGGCGTGTGCTTGAGATGACGGTCATCGAGGGGATCAAGACGACCATTCCCCTGCACCTGAAGATCCTCGCCGATCCCGACTTTATCGCCGGCAAGCTGAGCACCGCGTTCATGGAACAGTTCCTCGCGCGCCAGCCCAAGGGTCGCCTCGCCGAGGCGGTCTGAGTTCTTCACTCAATCCCTCGCCGCTCTACGCGATCTGCGACGCCGACGTCTCCGCTCGCGCCGGCTGGGCGCTGGTGGACCTTGCCCAGGCTTGCCTTGATGGCGGCGCGCGTCTTCTGCAGATTCGCGCCAAGGGCGCTGAAGCCGGTTGGTTGCTCGATACCGCTCGGGCCATTGTCGCGCGGGCATCGGCGTGCGAGGGCGCTCAGGTCATTGTCAACGACCGCGCGGACATTGCCCGGCTATCGGGTGCGCACGGCATCCATGTGGGCCAGGAGGATCTGGCGCCCGCGCTGGTCCGGGCTCAACTGGGCGACAAGATTGTCGTTGGCGTCTCTACACACACGCCGGAGGAACTCACCGCGGTGCTTCGGGAGCCGGTGTCGTATGTTGCCATCGGTCCTGTCTTCCCGACAGGCACCAAGGACACCGGGTATGACTCGGTCGGGCTCGAGCGGGTGCGGCAGGTGGCCGCCGTCGCATCGCGGCATGGCCTGCCAGTCGTCGCGATTGGTGGCATCACGCTCGATCGCGCCCTTGACGTGATCCAGGCCGGCGCGCAGTCGGTGGCCATCATTAGCGATTTGCTGGTCACCGGGGATCCGGCCGGGCGCGTGCGCGACTACTTGCGCCGTCTCACCATATAATCGCCGCTACTCTTGAATCGTGCGATGGTGCCGTCGCTGACGCGACTGTGCGTGAACTCTGACTGAGAGGGACCTGGTGGCTAGTTCACTGTTTCGCATTAAGTCGATCGACAGCTTGTTGGCTGCGGCGAGCCATAGCGGTGAGACCGCGCTCAAGCGGACGCTCACGGCGCCAGCGCTCGTGGCCCTCGGCATTGGCGGCATCATCGGTGCCGGCCTCTTTGTCCGCACCGCCGCCGCCATTGCTGAACGCTCCGGCCCCTCAGTAACACTCGCATTTCTGGTTGCCGGCATCGGCTGCGCATTCGCCGGCCTCTGCTATGCCGAATTCGCGTCCATGATTCCCATTGCCGGCAGCGCCTACACCTATTCCTACGCGACGATGGGGGAGTTGGTGGCGTGGATTATCGGCTGGGACCTCGTGCTCGAATACGCGCTTGGTGCGGCCACGGTCTCCATCGCCTGGAGCGAATATTTCAATAAGGTGCTCGAGTTTGTCGGCCTGGAACTACCGTACCAGTGGTTTCACTCGCCGCTCGAGGTGTCGGCGACTGGCGTGCATGGCATCATGAACATCCCGGCGGTTATCATTCTCGCGTTGCTGACCGCGCTGCTCATTCGAGGCATTCACGAATCGGCCGTCGTCAACAACCTGATTGTGGTGGCCAAGGTCAGCATCGTGCTGATGGTGATAGTGATCGGCTGGGGCTTCATCAACCCGGTGAATCACACACCGTACATTCCGGCCGCCACCACCTACACCACACCACAGGGCGTGACTCACGCCTATGGCGGGCTGATGGGCATACTAGGTGCCGCCGGTGTCGTGTTCTTCGCGTTCATCGGTTTTGACGCCGTCTCGACGGCGGCGCAGGAGGCGAAGAATCCGAAGCGGGATATGCCGATCGGCATTCTGGGCTCGTTGGTTGTCTGCACGGTTCTCTACGTGCTCTTCTCTTACGTGCTCAGCGGCGTGGCGACCGTGGAGGATTTTCGGACCGCCGGCAGGGAAGCCTCCGTCGCCTTTGCCATCGAGAAGTACATGGTCGGTTACGCGTGGATGGCGAAGTTTGTGACCGTCGCGATCCTGGCGGGTTTTTCTTCCGTGATCCTTGTGATGCTGCTTGGCCAGTCGCGTGTGTTCTTCTCGATGAGTCACGATGGCCTGGTACCGAAGATTTTTTCCGACGTCCATCCCACCTACAAGACCCCTTGGAAGTCCAACATCCTGTTCTTCTTCTTTACGGCGGCCTTTGCCGCATTCATTCCCGGAGACGTCGTCGGCGAGATGACGAGCATCGGCACGCTCTTCGCCTTCATGCTGGTCTGCGCGGGCGTGTGGATCATGCGCGTGCGGCGGCCTGAGATTTCTCGGGGCTTTATGGTGCCGGCGCTTCCGCTGGTGGCGGTGCTCGGTATTCTGGTCTGCGGCGCGATGATCTTCGGCCTGGGCTGGACCAACTGGCTGCGGCTCGCCGCCTGGCTGGGGATTGGCCTTGTGTTCTACTTCGGCTACGGCCGTTCACATAGCCGGCTGGGGCAGGAACCGCAACAATAAGCCCGCATTTCACGGTTGCGTGGGGGCCGGCGGTCGCCGGTCCGGATCCGGATTCCTATGACCGCGACACGACTTGATGGCACCGCCATCGCTCAACAGATTCGCGCGGACCTGCGGGCGCCGGTGGCGGCGTTTACCGCGCGGGCCGGCCGCGCTCCCGGGCTCGCGCTGGTGCTTGTCGGTGACGATCCCGGTTCGCATCTCTACGTCACCAGCAAGCTGAAATCGGCGGCGGAGAGTGGCCTGCACGCAGACATCCATCGCTTGGGTGCGAGCACGCCGCTCGATGACCTGATCGGACTTGTTGACCGCCTGAATCGTGACGATCGCGTGGACGGGATTCTCGTGCAGTCGCCGCTGCCGCAGCAGATGGGTGCCGACGCGGAACGGCGGGTGTTTGATGCGATCGATCCTGACAAGGATGTCGATGGCTTTCACCCGACCAACGTCGGCAAGTTGGTGCAAGGGAGAGCAGACCTGGTCGCCTGCACGCCATCTGGCGTGATCGAGATTCTCGAGCGTTCAGGGATCAGAATGGCCGGCGTCAAGGCGGCGGTTGTCGGCCGCAGCGACATCGTTGGCAAGCCGATGGCGTTGCTGCTGCTACATCGCCACGCCACCGTTACGATCTGTCACTCGAAGACCAAGGATCTTGCGGCCGTGTGCCGAGAGGCGGACATTCTCGTCGCGGCGCTTGGTCGTCCTGCGTTTGTGACACGCGAGTTTGTTAAGCCAGGGGCGACAGTGATCGACGTCGGCACCACGCCCGTGTCCGATCCGGCCTTTGTTGAGGCACTCTACCCGCTTGGGTCTAAACGACGCCTCGCCTTCGAGAAGCGCGGGACCCTCGTGATGGGCGATGTGCATCCGAACGTCGAAGCGATTGCCGGCGCCATCACTCCAGTTCCCGGCGGCGTCGGCCCACTCACGATCGCGCTCTTGTTGAAGAACACCGTCACGGCGGCCACCATGCGGATGCGGTAGTTTTCCGAGACATGCTCAAAGTCGCGTTGACGGGCGGAATCGCCACCGGCAAGAGCCATGTCGTCGCCGAACTCCGACGGCGTGGCATTCCTTGTGTCGATGCCGACGAACTCGCGCACGGCGTCATGACGCCGGGTAGTGAGGCGACCATCGCCATCGCCGAGCGATTCGGTACCGGTGTGCTCGATGTACACGGAGCGGTTGATCGCAAGGCGCTCGGCGCAATCGTTTTTGCCGACCCGTTGGCACGCCGGGAGCTCGAGGCGATCACGCACCCCGCCGTGTATCGCGCCATCACTGCAGCAATGCGCGCCTTTGCCCTTTTGGGCGGTGCGGACATGGTGGTGGTCGATATTCCACTGCTGTTCGAGGGCGGCCGCGCCCCCGAGTTTGATCGCGTCGTCGCCACTGTGTGTTCTGAGCCGATCCAGCGCGAGCGCCTCTCGGCCCGTGGCCTCAGTGCCTCAGAGATCGACCTCCGTCTGGCAGCGCAGCTGTCTGCGGCAGAAAAGGCCGCGCGCGCAGATCATGTCATCGATACAAGCGGCACCTACGAGCAGACCGGCGCTCAGGTGGACGAGCTGTTGAAGGTGCTTCGCCAAAGTAGGTAGCGTCCAGCCTCGCGCTTCCACCATCGCGATAACCGCGCGTCTATCCCCCAATCGCTTCCAGCTGCTCGTTCGCCGGCGCGATCCGTTCCTCGACAAAGGTATTCCAGTCATGACAGTGCGGACACTGCCAGAGCAGTTCCGTGCTGCGGTAGCGGCAACGCATGCAGACGTGCGGGTCGAGGTAGAACACCGCATGCTGCGTGAGGTCGGTGTAGCGATCGACCAGCGCTGCGGGATACTGCAGCTCGCCAAGCGCTCGCCAGATGGCCTGATGCACGCTCAGTGCATGCGGATTCTGAATGAGCGCAGCGAAGAGCAGTTCGAGCGCCTCGCTCGGCTGACCACTGCTGCGCATGTGCCGCGACAGCGCCAGGCGCGCCCGCCAATCCTGCGGATACTCTCGAATAAGCCGCCGGCACAGCGCCGCAAAGCGTTCGGGTGCGCCGAGGCGGTCGGCTTGCGCCTCCAGTCGGTCGAAGGCGAGGTACGCGCGGTCCGGCGCGACGTCGACCATCGTCTCCCACACCAGCGTGGCTTCGGCCTCGTTGCCCTGCGCGACACGAAGGTCGCCGAGGTTCAGATACGCCGGCATTGCCCGCGCATCGAGCGCGATGGCCGATTGAAAGTGGCGGATCGCTTCCGCATAGTCCTTACGGCGCGAGGCCTCGAGGCCAATCTCGTTCTCAAGAAACGCGAGAATCGCCTCGTTCTGCGGCCGTGAGTCGATGGCTGACAACCGGGTCAGCCTCTGGCGCGTGTCGTACGCTTCGGTCCACTGATGCTGCTCTTCGTGCAGCTTCTGCAGGTTGACAAGTGCGTATTCATTCTTGTCGTCAAGTCGCAACACTTCGTTGAACGCATCGAGCGCGCGGTCAACAAACCCGCCGCGCTTGTAGTCGAGACCAAGACACAGCAGCACGTAGGCATGCTCCAGGCGGCTCAATCGCGAGCGCTGGAGCAGCGACTGGTGAATGGTGATCGCCTTTCCAACCTGACCCTTCTCCCGATACAGGTTGCCCAGGATCATGTTCACTTCGAGGGCTTCTTCATCGATGCTCGCGGCTCGTGTCAGCTCCTCAATCGCCAGATCGATCTGATTCGCGACGAGAAAGTTGAGGCCAAGGAGGTAGTGCGGCGACTGCCGCGCCCGCCGGCGGTCGATCCAGCTGCCGTCTCGGAGCTTGTAGCGCTCCCATGCCTTGCCTACCGTGAGGCCGGTGAGCAGCGCCGCGAGGGCAGCGAGCAGCGGCGCGTACGAACTCATGCCTTCTGCGAGTCGACGGCCGGTTCGTCCAGATACGACGCCAGGACTTCGTCCCATCGGTGCTGCGCACGAAGAATGAGCTCGATGAGTTCACGCCCAGCGCCGCAGCCGCCGGCGTACTGGCTCGCCCAGTGAACGCGGTGGTGAACATCCACGACGGCATCAGCCGGGCATGTGGCGAGGCCGACGCGGGTCAGCACCGCCAGATCCACGATATCGTCGCCCATGAAGGCGACTTCTTCGTCGGTGAGGCCTTCGTCTCGAAGAATGGTCTCGTAGGTCGCCAGTTTGCTGCTGACACCGTGGTAGACGAGCGTGACGCCGAGCTGAGCGGCCCGATGCGGTGTGGTGGGTGCCGAACGCGCGGAGAGGAACCCGACGCGGATGCCGAAGCGCTGGGCCCACACGATGGCGATGCCATCGCGGATGAAGAAGTCTTTGCTCTCAGTACCGTCGTGGTGGATCGTGACGCGTCCCGCCGTGAGCACGCCGTCAATATCGAACAGGACGAGGCGAATACGCGCGGCCCTGGTGGCAACGGTATCAGGCGCGTGAGGCACGTGAGATGGCGACATGTACAAGCGGGTGAGTCAGACGAGCTCGGTGCGCCAGAGGTCGTGCAGGTGCACGACGCCGGCCGCCCGCTGCGAATCGTCGACGACGACGACCGCGGTGATCTTGCGCTGTTCCATGATGTTGAGGGCCTCGACGGCCAGCACCGCTGGCCCGACCGTGACAGCGCCGCTCGTCGTGACGTCGCTGGCCGTCATGCCGGCCACCGAGTCCACCCGCGCCATGAGCCGGCGAATATCTCCGTCGGTGATGACGCCAACGAGGCCGCCCGAGGCATTCACCACGCACGTCATGCCGAGACGGCCACGCGACACCTCGTGAATCACATCGCGCATTGGCGTCGCGAGCGTGACGCGCGGGCATGAATCGCCGCCGTGCATCAGGTGCTCGACGCGCATCAGACGCTTGCCGATGTTGCCGCCGGGATGAAACGACGCAAAGTCCTTCGCGCCAATCCCCTTGGCGTCGAGCACCGTCATCGCGAGCGCGTCGCCCATGGCGAGCGCCGCGGTGGTACTCGCGGTTGGCACGAGATTCAGCGGGCAAGCTTCTTCACTCACGCTGCAGTCCAGCGACGCGTCTGCGGCTTGCGCGAGCGTGGACCCGGGCGCGCCGGTAATGGCGATCAGGCGGGCGCCAAGTCGTCGAAGCTGCTCCAGTAGGCGAATCAGTTCCGCGGTTTCGCCGCTATGCGACAGGGCCACCACCACATCGTCGGCCTGCACGGCGCCGAGATCACCATGTACGGCGTCAGCTGCGTGCAGGAAGAACGACGGTGTGCCGATGCTCGATAGCGTTCCCGAGATCTTGCGCGCGATGAGGCCAGACTTGCCGACACCGGTGAGCACCACCCGGCCGCGGCAGTGGTGGAGTAGGTCGACCGCACGGTCAAACGCGGCGTCGAGCCGCGGGACCAGCGCGAGGACCGCGGCTGCCTCCGTTTCGAGTACCCGGCGTGCGCGGGAATGATCAGCCATGGAGCGTGGACTGGCGTGGCGCGTCAGCCGTCTTGACGATCAGGTCGATGGCCATCAGGCGCTCGAGCAACGGTTCGAGCAGGTCGAGCCTGAGCGCGTTCTGGCCGTCGCTCTTGGCCTTGCTGGGATCGTCGTGCACCTCGAGAAAGACACCATCTACCCCGGCGGCAACACCAGAAGAAGCCAAAGGCGTGATGTACTGCGCGAGCCCAGCCGTGACGCCGTCGCCCGCCCCCGGCAGTTGCAGGCTGTGCGTCACGTCAAACACGACAGGAAATCCCTGGCTGCGCATGATCGGAAACGCGCGCATGTCGACCACCAGGTTGTGATAACCGAAGCTGGTGCCGCGCTCCGTGAGGATCACGCGCGAGTTACCTTCCCCTACGACCTTCGCCGCCGCGTGCTTCAGATCATCAGGTGCGAGGAATTGACCCTTCTTGATATTGACGATTCGGCCCGTGCGTGCCGCGGCCACAATGAGATCGGTCTGGCGAGAGAGAAACGCCGGAATCTGCAGGATGTCGGCCACCGCCGCGGCAGGTACGGCCTGTTCGGCCTCGTGGATGTCGGTGAGGATGGGCACTCGCAGTGCGTCCTTGATCGAGGCCAGTACACGGAGCCCCTCAACCATACCCGGCCCCCGAAACGAGGCGCGCGAGGTTCGGTTCGCCTTGTCGAACGAGGCCTTGAACACCAGCGGTACACCCAAGCGGCCGCAGATGGCGACCAACGCGCTGGCGATGCGGCGGGCGTGCGTCTCGCTCTCGATTACGCAGGGGCCGGCAATCAGTACGAACGGGCGTCCCCCGCCAAAGACGACATCTCCGAGGGCAACAGGTTCCATTTAGGCTACCGACTCCGTGGCGGGACGTGCCAGGCCAGCGGTCTTGTGGGCGTAGCTCGCGTCGACAAACGCTGAGAACAGGGGATGAGGACGTGTCGGCTTCGACTTGAACTCAGGATGAAACTGGACCGCGATGTACCACGGATGCCCTGGCACCTCAGCGATCTCGACAAACTTTCCGTCAGGCGATCTGCCTGAAATCTTCAAGCCGGCGTCGCTGAGCGCCTTCTCGTAGAGGCAGTTGAACTCGTAGCGATGACGATGGCGCTCGTAAATGAGCGACGAGCCATAGACCTTCTGCGCCAGCGACCCAGGGGTCAGCTCGCAGGCATAGGTGCCGAGGCGCATGGTGCCCCCGAGGTTGTCCACGCCCAGCAAATCGCGCAGCTTGTAGATGAGTTTCACGGGCGTGTCCGGCGAACACTCCGTGGTGTCTGCTTCTGGGAGCCCGGCAACATTGCGCGCGTATTCGATGGTCGCCATCTGGAAGCCGTAGCAGATGCCGAAGTACGGCACGTTGCGCTCGCGCGCGATCTGTGCGGCTCGGACCATACCCTTGGTGCCGCGGTCGCCGAAGCCGCCAGGCACGAGGATGCCATCCGCGCCATCGAGCAAGGCCTCACCGCCCGGCTCCTCGAGCGCTTCTGCCTCAATCCATTTGATGTGCACCTTGAGCCGATGCGCGAAGCCCCCGTGGTACAGCGCTTCGTTCAGGCTCTTGTACGAATCCTCGTAGCCCACGTACTTGCCGACGACGTGAATCGTGAGCTCGCCGACCGGATGCTTGATCCGATTCACGAGGTCCTCCCACTCCTTCATGTGCCGTTCGGTCTGCGGCAAGTGCAGGCGCTTGATCACTTGACGATCGAGCCCTTCGGCGCCGAGCACGAGCGGGACTTCGTAGATCGTCGACACGTCCTTGGCAGTGATGACTGCCTCTTCGTCGACGTCGCAGAACAAGGCGATCTTTCGCTTGATGTCCGAGTCCAGAAAGCGATCCGTGCGGCACAGCAGAATGTCGGGCTGGATACCGATGGAGCGGAGGTCACGAACGCTGTGCTGTGTTGGCTTGGTCTTCAGTTCACCGGCTGCGCCGATGTAGGGGACCAGCGTCAGGTGAACGTACAGCGTGTTGTCGCGTCCCACATCCTGACGGAACTGGCGAATGGCCTCGAGGAACGGCAGACTTTCGATGTCGCCGACGGTACCGCCGATTTCCACCAGGGCAATGTCGACGCCCTTGCCGCCGGCGCGAATCGCGTCCTTGATTTCATTGGTGATGTGCGGAATCACTTGCACGGTGCGGCCCAGATAGTCGCCGCGCCGTTCCTTCTGGATGACCGACTGATAGATCTTACCGGTCGTCCAGTTCGAGTATTTCGTGGTGATTGTATTGGTGAAGCGTTCGTAGTGGCCGAGATCGAGGTCTGTTTCGCCGCCGTCGTCAGTGACGTAGACCTCACCGTGTTGATACGGGCTCATCGTGCCAGGGTCGACGTTGATGTAAGGGTCGAACTTCTGCAGATTGACCGTGTAGCCGTGTCCTTCGAGGAGCGCGCCGATGGACGCCGCCGCCAGCCCCTTGCCGAGTGATGACACCACACCGCCGGTGACAAAGATGTACTTGGTTTCCTTCATGAGTGGCGCTCGAGTGTTGGTGGTCATGGCGTAGTCGTGTGGGTTCAATGCGCAGTCGTCGACGCAAACAGCCGCCGGACATGTTCAAGGTCTGCCGGCGTGTCAATGCCGATGGAGTCGAACGACGTTTCAACGGTCCGGATCCGGATGCCGTGCTCCAGCGCGCGAAGCTGTTCAAGCACTTCGGTCCGCTCGAGCGGTGTCGGCTCCAGGCCGGCCAGCACCATCAGCGCAGTCCGTCGGTAGCCGTAGGTGCCGATGTGCCGGTAGCGCGGCGCAAAGCCGCCGCGCGGATCGCGCAGGTGCGGAATGGGTCCGCGTGAGAAGTAGAGGGCATAACCGGCCCGATCGACCACCACCTTCACCACGCTCGGACTTGTGAACTCCTCAGCCGTCTCGATGCGCTTGCACAGCGTGGTCATGACAACGGACGGATCAGAAAAGGGAGCCACCAGCTGTGCGATGGCTCGCGGATCGATTAGCGGTTCGTCGCCCTGTACGTTCACGACAACGTCGCAGTCCAGCGTAGCCGCGACCTCGGCCAGGCGGTCGGTGCCGGTGAGGTGGTCCGCTCGAGTCAGCTGTGCCTCGCCGCCAAAGCCACGGACCACCTTCGCAATGCGCACATCGTCGGTGGCCACAATAATCCGCGAGACCACCGGCGACGCTTGCACGCGACGATAGACGTGCTCGATCATCGGCCTGCCAGCGATGTCGGCAAGCGCTTTCCCGGGGAGTCTGGTCGAGGCGAAGCGAGCGGGGATGAGGGCGACGATAGTGAGCGGAGGAGTGGTATCGACGGCAAGGCCAGTCGATGGAGGGTGCACGACGAATCATAGCACGCGGTTTTGGGCAGCGTGCTAGGATGACCGCAACATTTCCATGGACCTGAAGCGCATGCTTGCCTTGGGCGTCAGTGGTGGGGCCGTCGTAGTGTGGGTCGCCACCGCTGCCACGTCCATGTCTGAGCCACCGCCACCTCCGCAGCCGGTTCCGACGGTGCACGCGGTCGATGTGTCAGGTGCGGCGCTGGCTGCTGAGGTGTCCCGTCTGCACGAACGTCTGCGCCCCACCACCGTGCCGCTGCAGGCGCGCGACCTGTTCGCCTACGCGCCGCGCGCTAGTGTCGCTCGCGCTGAACTGGTGGCGCCTGCCGTCGCGCTGCCGGAGGCCGCCGTCGTGGTGGCCGCACCGGTCGTGCCCCTGGCGTTGATTGGCATCGCCGAAGATGGGCCACCTGACGCCATCGTTCGCACGGCAATTCTCTCTGGCCTCGGTGATCTGTTTCTCGTGAAGGAAGGCGAGACGGCCGCCGCGCGGTTTCGAGTCGTTGCGATCCAGTCCGGTTCGGTCGAGCTCATCGACACGTCGGACGAGCGATCCCTGAGCCTCACGTTGCCTTAGCCAGGCACACGACGTTCTTCGTCGGTTCGATGTCAGTCGCGGTCATCATCAATCCCACTTCCGGTCCGGGCGGGCCCGACAAGGGTCGTTACCGTGCCGCCATTGCGGCAAAGGCGCTTGCGGACCTCGACGAGGATCTCGACATCAGCGTCACGACCGCGCGCGGTCATGCGCGTGAACTGTCCGCGGCTGCGGTGAAGCGCGGCGCGCGGCTGGTCGTCGCATGGGGCGGGGACGGGACCATCAACGAAGTCGCGTCCGCGTTGACATTTTCGGAGTCGGCCCTCGGTATCGTGCGCTCTGGTTCAGGCAATAGTCTGGCACGAGAGCTCGAGGTGGACGCCCGACCGGAGGTGGCGCTACGTGAGGCCTTGGCAGCAACGCCGCGGACGATCGACGCTGGCGAGATCGATGGACATGTGTTCTTCTGCGTGGCCGGCATCGGCTTTGACGCACACGTGGCCAGATGTTTTGACGAGGACACCTCCGGCCGTCGCGGGCTTCTGACGTATGTCCGGATGTCGTTGCGCGAGATTCTCAGCTACCGGCCGCTGGCGTACACGGTGGGCGGGCTGCGTCTGGAGCGTGCCATCATCATTGCGATCGCGAACACGGGCCAGTTTGGCAACGGGGCGATCATCGCCCCCGAGGCGAAGGTCGACGACGGGCGTTTGGACCTGGTGACCTTCGATGAGCAATCGCGTCTAGGTACACTGCTCGCGTTGCCGCGGTTGTATCTGGGGGGGCTGCGCCGGGTGCGGGGCCTGACAATGGGGACGGTGGAGCGGGTGGCGATTGAGGCGCGCCGGCCGATTCGGTTTCACATCGACGGTGAGCCGATGGAAGGAAGCACGCGGATTGAGGTCCGCGTGCTCCCCGGAGCGCTACGCGTGGCTGTGCGGTAGGCGGACTAACCAGGCGTGCTTGACTGCGCCAATCTTGCGGATCGCCTCGAGTGACGCGGTGAGTGCGCCGGGCTTGCTGGCGTCTTCGTCGACGTTGACTACACCGACCGCGCCGGTGGCGTTGCGGCCGAGCGCGAAGTTGGCGATGTTGACGCCGTGTTTGCCAAGAATCGAGCCGACCTCGCCGATGACGCCGGGCTGATCGTCGTTGCAGATAATCAGCAGGGTGCCGGTGAGCGGAGCTTCCACGGCGACGCCCCGGACAGACACCAAGCGCGGGCTGTGTCCCTCGAATACCGTGCCTTCGGCCCAACGGTCGTTGTCACCCTGGTCGCTCGAGTGCAGCTTCAGAGAAACCATACTGGTGTAGGTGCGCTGGCGAGTGCTGCGTGTTTCGATGATCTCGATACCACGCTCGCGCGCGGCGGCGCGGGCATTGATCACGGAGACGCCGCCCTCGAGCACCGGTCGCAGCACGCCCGCTGCAGCGCTTGAGGCCAGGATTTCCGCCGTTCGGCTTTCCGACAGCCCGCCGTAGTAGCGGAGAGAGATGCTCTCGACGCGCGCGTCGCCCATCTCCGAGACCACCGCCGCGAGATTCTCGGACAGGCGCATCCAGGGCTGCAGCCGCTGCAGTTCCTCTGGATGGACTGAGGGGAAGTTGACGGCGTTGCGGACAATGCCCAGCTTGAGGAAGTCGCGTACGGCGTTGGCGGTATCAGTGCCGACCATTTCCTGCGCTTCTTCGGTGGACGCCGCAATGTGGGGCGTGGCCACGACCTTCGGGTGCTGGGCCAATGCCCATTCCACCGGTGGTTCCTTCTCGAACACGTCGAGTCCTGCACCGCCGACAAGGCCGGCTTCAAGCGCTCTCAGGAGGGCCGCTTCGTCGATCAGCTCCCCGCGAGCCGTGTTGATCAGGCGAATACCTTTCTTGACCTTCGCGAAGCGCGCGTCGTTGAAGATGTGCTTGGTGTCTGGTGTAGACGGGAGGTGCAGCGTCATGTAGTCCGACGCCATGCATAGCTCATCGAGAGTCATGAGCTCAACGCCGAGCCCGGCGGCGAGCTCGCGCGAAATGAAGGGGTCGTGCGCGAGGATGCGCATACCAAAGGAGCGGGCGCGCTGGGCGACCTCCTGGCCGATGCGACCCAGCCCGGCGATGCCGAGTGTCTTGCCCTTGAGTTCGAAGCCAGCAAACTTCTTCTTTTCCCACTTGCCAGCCTTCATCGCCTGATCGGCAGCGGGAACGGGACGGGCCAACGAGAGCATCAGACCGACGGCGTGTTCGGCGACGCTGATGCTGTTGGCGCCGGGCGCGTTCACGACCAAAATGCCGCGGCCGTTGGTGGTCGGCATGTCGATGTTGTCGACGCCGGCACCGGCCCGGCCGATGATACGCAGCTTGGGGGCGGCGGCGAGCAGGTCCTTGGTGACTTTCGTGGCGCTGCGAACGATCAGGGCGTCAGCATCAGCCAGGGCGGCGGCAAGTTCCGCGGGCGGACGGCCACTCTTGGCGTCAACCTGCCACCCTTCGGCGCGCAGGATTTCGAGGGCGGAAGCCGGCAATTCGTCCGAGACGACGATCTTCAGTGGCGCATTTTCCATGTCTTTACGTTTTCATCCTCAGTGAAGGTCACAGACTAGTATCGTATGACGGATTCTTCATCGATTGTATAATCCACAGGTTTTGGTCGCCCGGATCCGGGTGACTGTTCTTGCCCTGCTGTGGTGCAAACCGCTAAAACATTCGAGATGACGCGTGACAATGGGGCAAATTCTTTCGCTTTTCAACAGAGTTTTCCACACCTTCTGTGGAGATCCTGAAACACGCAGTAGGGACCTGACCTAAAAAGAGATTTCTTCCTTATGTCCAAGACCAGCGCACCCACGATACCTTCCGGCGGCAGTGCCATCACGCGGCACCACGGTCAGCTCCTCGTTCCCGATCACCCGATCATCCCGTTCATTGAAGGCGACGGCACCGGCCCGGACATCTGGCGAGCGAGCGTTCGCGTCCTGGATGCGGCAGTGGCGAAGGCCTATGGCGGGAAGAAAAAGATCGCGTGGATGGAAGTCTACGCCGGAGAGAAGAGCTTCAAGCAGTTCAACAACTGGCTCCCCGATGAGACCGTCGACGCGTTCCGTCACTATCTTGTCGGCATCAAGGGACCGCTTACCACCCCGGTCGGTGGAGGAATTCGGTCGCTGAACGTTGCATTGCGCCAGATGCTCGATCTGTTTGTGTGCCTCCGTCCAGTCCGCTGGTACAAGGGTGTGCCGTCGCCGGTCTATCATCCGGAAAAGATCGACATGGTCATCTTCCGGGAGAACACCGAAGACATCTATGCCGGCATCGAGTACGCGCCAGGCACGCCGGAGGCACAAAAGATTCTGGACTTCCTCGCCAAGGAATTCCCCAAGGAGTTCAAGAAGATCCGTTTCGGCACGGCCGCGGCCTCTGCCGAGTGGCAGGCACAGTTGGAAGCGATCGGCGCGCCCAAGCGTGAGACCTCCGTGCAGGTTGGCATCGGCTTCAAGCCGATCAGCTACCTGGGCACCGAACGGCTGGTGCACAGCGCCATCGCCTACGCCATCGCCAACAAGCGCAAGAGCGTGACGCTGGTGCACAAAGGCAACATCATGAAGTTCACCGAGGGTGCGTTCCGCGACTGGGGCTACGAAGTCGCAAAGAACGTCTACGGTGCGGTAGAGATCGACGGTGGTCCGTGGTGCCGCATCCCGGAAGGTAAGCCCGGCGCGGGCATTGTCATCAAGGACGCCATCGCTGACATTACCCTACAGCAGGTACTCACACGACCGGAGGACTTCGACGTCATTGCGACGCCGAATCTGAACGGCGACTATCTCTCTGACGCTCTGGCGGCGCAGGTGGGTGGCATTGGCATTGCCCCCGGCGGCAACATCAACGGTGTCACGGGCCACGCCGTGTTCGAGGCGACGCACGGTACAGCGCCGAAGTACGCGGACCTCGACAAGGTGAATCCGGGCTCGGTGATTCTGTCTGGCGAGATGATGTTCCGCCACATGAAGTGGAATGAAGCGGCGGACCTGGTCGTGAAAGGCATGGACGGCGCGATCGGCGCCAAGCAGGTCACCTACGACTTTGCCCGCCTCATGACCGGCGCCACGGAACTCAAGACGTCGGCCTTTGCCGACGTGATTATCAAACACATGTAGAGAACGACGACGGGTGCTGGGCTGTGGGCGCTTGAGCCCTCACCCAGTTCCCCACAGTCCAGAGCCCAGGAGCCTCGTGAAATGAATCGCAAAGTCACAGTCATTGGTGGAGCAGGCAACGTTGGCGCGACGGTCGCGCGGTCGATCGCCGAAAAGGAACTGGCGGATGTCGTTATCGTGGACATCGCTGATCAGAAGGCCGCCGGCGTGGCGCTCGATATTCTCGAGACCTGCCCGATCATCGGCTCCGATAGCCGTGTGAGCGGTAGCTCGGACTACGCGCAGACGGCCAACTCGGACGTGGTGGTCATCACCTCGGGCGTGCCGCGCAAGCCCGGCATGAGCCGCGACGATCTACTGAACGTCAATTTCGGCATCATGAAAGCGGTCACCGCGGAAGTGGTGAAGTACTCACCAAACGCGATCATCGTACCGGTGGCCAATCCGCTCGACGCGATGTGCCAGGCCGTGTATCGCTTGAGCGGCTTCCCGCGCGAGCGCGTCATCGGCATGGCCGGGGTGCTCGACTCGGCCCGCATGCGCACCTTCATCGCGATGGAGCTGGGCTGCTCGGTGGATAACGTCCATGCGTTTGTGCTCGGTGGCCACGGCGATACGATGGTTCCCCTGCCGCGTTATTCCACCGTAGCCGGCGTGCCGATCACCGAGCTGATGTCGAAGGAGAAGATCGACGCGATCTGTGCCCGCACCGCCAATGGCGGCGCCGAGATCACCAAGCTGGTAGGCACCAGCGCCTGGTACGCACCTGGTGCCGCGGCGGCCGAAATGGTGGAGTGCATCCTGAAGGACACGAAGAAGATCCTGCCGTGCTCGGTCTTCCTGAAGGGTGAATACGGCATTCACGACCTGTTCGTCGGCGTGCCGGTGAAGCTTGGCGCCCGCGGCGTCGAACACATCATGGAGATCAAGCTGACCCACGACGAGGAAGCGGCGCTCAGGAAGTCCGCTGCCGCCGTGAAGGAACTGACCGACGTCATCGGGGTCTAGCAAGGGGCGATGCGCGCGGGTTGAACGGTTGGCGCAGATACGGTCCAGCGCCAATCCTTCAACCCGTGCTCTTCTTACTTCGGCGAATCCAGGCGACGTCGTGATGAGCCCCCTATCCAGAGGCTGATCCTGTCGGGAGACGCTCAGTGCCGACCTGAGCAGGCGCCCTTCAGCACGAACGCGTACTGAAGGGGCCCTTACACCCTGGTGCCCTAAGGCAAGTAGGTGCGGCGGGTGCCATGGGACGGGTCACCAGCTCGTGGACTGCTACGGCACTGGTGTTGCGACCGGTTTGCCCTTTTCGATCACGTAGGCGGCCACCACCTTGGTCACGCCCGCGCTTCGATTGAAAACGTTGTGAATCTTGCCCGCGGGGATGAGGAACACCTCACCGGTCTGCAGTGTCTTGGCCGGCTGGCCGTCGATTTCCACCACCATCGGGCCCGCCAAAATGTAGGAAATTTCTTCCCCCGGGTGCGTGTGTCGGCCGGAGGAGGCGCCAGGTTGCACTTCGGCGAGGGCTTGCACCACTTCGCGTCCTGGTGCTGACAGGTCCGCCTGCTGCAGCATCGTGCGCTTGAACGGTACGGGCGCCTGCGCCGAGATGTACGCGAAAGACATCGTCAGCAATCCGGCCGCGATGCCGCTGATCGTTCCCATCCGTCGTGTCATGGAGTCTCCCTCGAAGAAGTGTCGATGAGTGATCGGCCGTCGACGGCCGATCAAAAAGGGGAGTATATGTCATCGCCTGCCGTAGTAGGCCAGGGACCAGCGCTCTACGCGCCAGTCAGAGAGGCTCTGACGTACTCGCGCGTCATACGCGCGATGTTGGAGATGGAAATCTCCTTCGGGCATACGGCTTCGCATTCGCCTTCATTCGAGCAACTGCCGAATCCGTCTGTATCCGCCTGATTGATCATCGAGACGACCCGCGCGGTGCGCTCCACTTGCCCCTGTGGCAGGTGGGCGAGGTGGGAGATCTTCGCGCTCATGAAGAGATGCGCTGAGGCGTTCTTGCACGCCGCGACGCAGGCGCCGCACCCAATACAGGCGGCCGAGTCCATCGCCGCATCCGCCGCCACCTTCGGTACAGGAATAGAATTGCCGTCCTGCGCGCCGCCGCAGTTCACGGACACATAACCGCCAGCGGCAATGACACGGTCAAACGCGCTGCGGTCGACCACCAGGTCCTTGACCACTGGAAAGGCTTTGGCGCGCCATGGTTCGATGGTGACAGTCTCGCCATCCTTGAAGCGGCGCATGTGGAGTTGACAGACCGTTGTGCCACGGTCCGGTCCGTGCGGCACGCCGTTGACGACGAGGCTGCACATGCCGCAGATACCTTCACGGCAATCGGAGTCGAACGCAATCGCGTCCTCGCCCTTCTTCGTCAGCGATTCGTTGACGACGTCGAGCATCTCCAGGAATGACATGTCGGGGGACACGTGCTCAGCGGTGTACTCCACCAATCTGCCGGCCACACTCGGTCCCGCCTGGCGCCAAATCTTCAGTGTCAGTTTCACTTGTAGCTCCGCTGCGTCGGGTGCACTTCGTCGAACTCCAGCGCTTCCTTGTGGAGTTCAGGGCGTTTGCCGACACCGGTGAATTCCCACGCCGCCACGTACGAAAATTTCTCGTCGTCTCGAAGGGCTTCGCCGTCAGGCGTCTGGCTCTCTTCTCGGAAGTGGCCGCCGCACGATTCCTTGCGTTCACGCGCATCGAGCGCCAGCAATTCCGCGAACTCGAGGTAGTCGGCCACACGGCCGGCGTACTCGAGACTCTGATTGAGGTTGTCCTGTGTGCCAGGCACCGAGACCCCGTGCCAGAATTCTTCGCGCAGCTTTGGAATCTTGGTCAGCGCGCGCGTCAGGCTTTCCTCCGTGCGCGCCATGCCCACATCGTCCCACATGATGCGACCGAGTTCGCGGTGGATCTCACGGATGCCGCGGTTGCCCTTCACCGCGAGGAGCCTGTTGATCTGCAGCTGGACGCTGGCCGCTGCTTCTTTGAAGGCGTCGTGATCAGTGGACACCTTCGGAAGCGGCGTGCTCGCAAGGTAGTGGCCGATGGTGTAGGGGATGACGAAGTAGCCGTCCGCCAGTCCCTGCATCAAGGCGCTGGCGCCCAGTCGGTTTGCGCCGTGGTCCGAGAAGTTCGCTTCGCCCAGCACGTGTAGGCCGGGGATGGTGCTCATCAGGTTGTAGTCCACCCAGAGGCCGCCCATGGTGTAGTGGATGGCCGGGTAGATGCGCATCGGCACCTTGTACGGATCCTCGTCGGTGATCTTTTCGTACATCTGAAAGAGGTTGCCGTACTTCTCTTTGATGATGTCCGGACCCACGCGCGAGATGGCGTCCTTGAAGTCGAGATAGACCGACAGCCCGCTGTCACCGACGCCGAGACCGCTGTCGCAGGCCTCCTTGGCGTTACGCGAGGCCACATCGCGCGGCACAAGATTGCCGAAGCTCGGGTACTTCCGTTCGAGGTAGTAATCGCGATCGGCTTCAGGAATCTGATCGGGCGGACGCTTGTCACCCTTCTGCTTCGGCACCCAGACGCGGCCATCGTTGCGGAGGCTCTCGCTCATCAGCGTCAGCTTGGACTGATGGTCGCCGCTGACCGGAATGCAGGTCGGGTGAATCTGCGTGAAGCAGGGGTTGGCAAAGAGCGCGCCCTTCTTGTGCGCGCGCCACGCCGCAGTGACGTTGGAGTTCACCGCGTTGGTCGAGAGGTAGTAGACCGTACCGTAGCCACCGGTGGCGAGGATGACTGCGTCGGCTGCGTATTTCTCAATTGCGCCCGTCGTCAGATTCCGGACGATGATCCCGCGGGCTTTGCCGTCGATCATGACGACGTCCAGCATCTCGCGGCGCGCAAAAATGGTGACGCTCTTCTTGTGCGACTGGCGCATCAATGATTGGTAGGCACCGATGAGCAGCTGCTGACCGGTCTGGCCGCGCGCATAGAACGTACGCGACACCTGAGCGCCGCCAAACGAGCGGTTGTCGAGCAGGCCGCCGTATTCACGGGCAAATGGCACGCCCTGCGCAACACACTGGTCGATGATGTTGACGCTGGTCTGGGCAAGACGGTACACGTTGGCTTCGCGCGAGCGGTAGTCGCCGCCCTTCACCGTGTCGTAGAAGAGGCGATACACGCTGTCGCCGTCGTTCTGGTAGTTCTTCGCGGCGTTGATGCCGCCCTGCGCGGCGATGCTGTGCGCACGGCGGGGGCTGTCCTGGATGCAGAAACTCAGGACGTTGTAGCCCAACTCGCCGAGCGACGCGGCTGCCGAGGCGCCGGCGAGCCCCGTGCCGACGCAAATGATTGTGTGCTTGCGTTTGTTGGCCGGGTTGACCAACTTCATGTCGAACTTGTGGCGCTCCCACTTATCGGCTATCGGGCCGCCGGGAATCTTCGCGTCGAGTGTCATGCCGCCCCCAGCTGGTTCGCGGTGAAGTGTGCCCAGAGGGCGATGACGATGAACCCGCCGGCGACGCCAATGGCGAGCAGCTTGCCGACGAGCAATATCTTGGGTGTCCAGCGCGGGTGCGACAGACCGATGGACTGCGCCGCGCTCGAGGCGCCGTGAAAGAGATGCGAGCCGACGACCAGCATGCTCACCACGTAGAAAAGCACCATCAGCGGATGGCGGAAGTTCTCCATCTCGACGCGGTAGAGGTCGGCGCCGCCACCGGGCGCCTCATAGTGCGCACCAAACTTGAACGCCTTAACGTGCACGACGAGGAAGACCAGCAGCCAGAGGCCAGACAAAATCATCGTGGAAGAGGCGAAGGTCTTGCGGCTGGTATGACCGGCGGTCTTCTTCATCGCGTACGCCACCGGGCGAGCCGCCTTGTTGCTGATAAACATTCGGATTGTCTTGTAGACATGCACCAGAATGCCGATGAGCAACACCACCTCAATCAGCGGAATCAGCGGATTGCTTGCGAGCGCGCCGGCGTAGCCGTTGAAGAACGCCTGGCCGCCGAAAATCATCAGATTTCCAGCGATATGAATCAGGAGGTAGAGGACGAGAAAAAGGCCAGTGAGACCGATGAGGAGCTTGCTGCCGACGGACGAATCGAAGACGCGATTTCGTTGGGACATCGGTTGGCAAGTTTACCTCAGGTTGACTGAACGTTCATTCAACGAATAGCATCTTCACCTGTCCTAGACCATGAAAATTCACGAGTACCAAGCCAAAGCCATCCTCGCTCGCCACGGAGTCCCCACGCCCCGCGGTGAGATCGCGTTCAACGCAACAGAAGCCGGTGAGGTCGCGCGCCGCCTGGGAGGCGACCTGGTGGTCGTCAAGGCGCAGATTCACGCCGGTGGTCGCGGCAAGGGCGGTGGCGTGAAGGTCGCCAGGTCCGCCGCCGAGGCCGAGCAGATTGCCAGCAAGATGATCGGCATGACGCTCATCACGCATCAGACCGGTCCCGAGGGGCGCGTCGTACAACGCGTCCTCGTCGAAGAGGGGCTGAAGATGGAGCGCGAACTCTATCTCAGCATCGTCGTCGACCGCGCCTCAGGTAAGCCGGTGATGATGGCCAGTGCCGACGGCGGCATGGACATCGAAGAGGTCGCCGCGAAGACGCCGGAACGCATTCATCGCATCTACATCGAGCCGGGCGTCGGCCTGGTGCCGTTCCAGGCCCGGCAGCTTGGGTTCGCCATTGGGCTGGACGGTCCTCAGGTGACCAAAGCGGTCAAGCTCATGACGGCGCTCTACGACGCCTTCGTCAAGACCGACTGTTCGCTGCTCGAGATCAATCCGCTGGTGACCACCGCGTCAGGCGATCTCATCGCCCTCGACGCCAAGATGAACTTCGACGACAACGCGCTGTACCGCCATCCCGATATCAAGGATTTGCGCGACCTCGCTGAAGAAGATCCCCTGGAAATCGAAGCCTCGAAGTTCTCGCTCAACTATATTCACCTCGACGGCAACATCGGCTGCATGGTCAATGGCGCGGGCCTGGCCATGGCGACGATGGACATCATCAAGCTGGCGGGTGGCGAGCCGGCGAACTTCCTGGACGTCGGTGGTGGCGCCAACGCCGAACAGATTCGCAACGCGTTCAAGATCCTGATGTCGGATAAGAACGTGAAGGCCGTGCTTATCAATATCTTCGGCGGCATCCTGCGTTGCGACGTGCTGGCGCAGGGCGTCATCGCGGCGGTGAAGGAGTTGGGCGTTCCGGTGCCGATTGTGGTGCGTATGGAAGGGACCAACGTCGACGAGGGCAAGCGCCTGCTGCGAGAGAGCGGGATGAAGTTTGCGACCGCCGACTCCATGGGCGAAGCCGCGGACAAGGTCGTCGAACTCGCCAGTTAACGCGCGGTATCTTTTGTATCTCTGCGCCTTTGTGGCTTTTACGAAGTCAGTTGGTAACAGGTAGACGATGGCTGTATTGATCGACAAGAACACGCGACTGATTGTTCAAGGCATCACGGGCCGCGAGGGTACGTTCCACGCGAAAGCGGCTGCGGCGTACCACACCAAGGTGGTCGGCGGCGTGACGCCTGGCAAGGGTGGTACGACCCACGAAGGCTGGCCGGTGTTCAACACCGTGCACGACGCGGTGGAGAAGGCGGGCGCGAATGCGACTGTGATCTTCGTGCCGCCGCCGTTTGCGGCCGACGCCATCATGGAGGCGGCCGACGCCGAGATTCCCTTGGTGGTATGCATCACCGAAGGCATTCCGGTGATCGACATGATGCGCGCGATGACCTACCTGAAGTCGCACCCGAAGACGCGGCTCATCGGCCCCAATTGCCCCGGCATCATCTCGGCGGGCCTTGGCAAGGCCGGCATCATTCCGGGCAACATCTGCCGTGAAGGCTCAATCGGGATCGTCTCAAAGAGCGGTACGCTCACCTATGAAGCGATTCATCAGTTGAGCGCGATTGGCCTCGGGCAGACCACATGCATCGGTATCGGCGGTGACCCGCTGATTGGCACCAGCCACATCGACGCGTTGAAGCTGTTTGCATCCGACCCGGCCACTGAAGCCGTCATCATGATTGGCGAGATCGGCGGCAGCGCAGAAGAAGAAGCCGCCGCGTGGATCAAGGCGCACTTCAAGAAGCCGGTCGTTGGCTTCATTGCTGGCCAGACGGCGCCCGAAGGACGCCGCATGGGCCATGCCGGCGCCATCATCGCCGGGGGCAAGGGCACGGCGGCCGAGAAGATGGCCGCGCTCACGGCCGCTGGCGTCAGTGTGGTGAAGAGCCCGGCCGATATGGGCCATACGCTCAAGACGCTCATCGGCAGATAGTTCATCGGTGTCTCAGAAGATCTCATGCGAATGACTGAACGTACCCTCGCCATCATCAAGCCGGACGCCGTCGAGACGAAGAAGACCGGCGCCATCATCGACCGCATTGAGCGGTCAGGATTCAAGATTCGCGCGATGAAGCGCGTCAAGCTCCGCAAGAAACAGGCGGAAGGTTTCTACGCTGTTCACAAGGAACGGCCGTTTTTTGCGAGCCTGACCGAGTTCATGTCCTCCGGACCGAGTGTGGTGCTGGTGCTTGAGGCAGAAGATGCCATCAAGAAGTGGCGCACGCTGATGGGCGCGACCAATCCCGCCAACGCCGACGCGGGGACCATCCGCAAGGAGTTCGCCGAGTCGATCGAGCGCAATGCGACCCACGGTTCCGACGCACCTGAGACGGCCGCCTACGAAATCGGCTACTTCTTCGCCGGGGTCGATCTCGTCTAGAGGCCGCGTGCTCTTGTCCACAGAGACACGGAAGCACGGCGGATGACTATTCACCCGGTGGCGCCGGGCTCCGGTGGCTCTCATTCGGGATGAGTTCAGAGTGGGACGAACGCTGCTGTTTGTCGGGTTGCTCATCGCCGGGGTCGGCGTGGCAATGATGCTCGGCCTGCCGATTGGGCGGCTTCCTGGCGACTTTGCGATTCGGCGCGGTAATGTGTCGTTCTATGTGCCGCTGGCGACGTCGATCGTGGTCAGTGTCGTCCTGACGGTTCTGCTGGCCCTCTTTCGGCGCTGACAATCCATGGCAATAAAGTCGGATAAGTGGATCACCAAGATGGCGCTCGAGCACCGGATGATCGAGCCCTTTGTCGAGCGGCAAGCGCGTGCCGGCGTCGTCTCCTACGGGGTGTCGTCGTATGGCTACGACATCCGCGTGGCCGACGAATTCAAGGTCTTCACCAACGTCTACAACACGATCGTCGATCCCAAGAACTTCGATCCGAAGTCGTTTGTCGACATCAAGGGCGACCACTGTATTGTGCCGCCCAACTCGTTCGCGCTGGCACGCACCATCGAGTACTTCCGGATCCCGCGCGATGTCCTGACGATCTGTCTCGGGAAGTCCACCTACGCCCGCTGCGGCATCATCGTGAACGTCACCCCGTTTGAGCCCGAGTGGGAAGGGCACGTGACGATTGAGATCTCGAACACCACGCCGCTGCCGGCCAAGATCTACTCGAACGAAGGCATCGCTCAGGTGCTGTTCTTCCAGGGCGACGAGCCACCGCTGGTTTCGTACAAGGACAAACAGGGCAAGTACCAGGCACAGACCGGCGTGACGCTGCCGAGGATCTGAAGAACCGGCGATCGGCATGTCTCGGCCGGGTTCGGGCCGCCTCTCGATCCGCACGATATAATCAGAACGAATGCCATCGTCGCCCGCTGTCCCAGCCGCGTCCTGCCTGCGCCCAGCGCCCAGCGCCCGGCGCTCAGCCGAGTGCCTGTTTTGAGCACCAAGCCGCCCAGCGGCACCCGCGATTTTCTGCCCGACGATATCCGCAGGCGTGAGTACGTCATGCGTGTAGTGCGGGATGTCTACGAAAGCTACGGGTTTGAGCCGATCGAGACGCCTGCGTTCGAGAACATCGAGACGCTGCTTGGCAAGTACGGCGAAGAAGGCAACAAGCTCATTTTCAAGATTCTCCGAAGGGGCGAGCACGAGGCCTCGGGCGACGTCGATCTCGCGCTGCGCTACGACCTGACCGTGCCGCTGGCGCGCGTCGTGGCGCAGTACCAGAACGAGTTGCCGAAGTTCTTCAAGCGCTATCAGATTCAGCCGGTCTGGCGTGCCGACCGCCCGGCGCGCGGGCGTTTCCGTGAGTTCTACCAATGCGACATCGATGCGATGGGGTCGTCGTCGCCGGTCGTCGAAGCCGAACTCCTGGCAGCCGTCAGCGAGGTACTCGGGCGTCTGAGGTTCGAGGACTTCGTGATTCGCCTGAATGACCGGCGCGCGCTGACAGCACTCCTGGAGACGGCGGGCGTGGAGACGGCTCGCCACGGCGACGCGCTGGTCGCGCTCGACAAACTCGACAAGATCGGCAAGGCCGGGGTACGAAAGGAACTTGAGACGCGCGGGATTGCCGCCGATGCGGCGGGGCGGTGTCTGCAGATGTTTGCCGCGCCCCTGGCCGACGATTGGGCGGACGAGTTGGCTCGGCTGCGCAGTATTCTCGCCGGGCATGCCGACGGTTTGGCGGCGCTTGATTCCCTTGAACAGATTCTGACGCTCGCCGAGGCGACGGTGGCACGTGGACGCGTGCGTCTTGACCCCAGCCTGGCGCGCGGGCTGTCATACTACACGGGCGCCATTATGGAGATCGCCGTGCCGGACCTGCCCGGAAGTCTTGGCGGTGGTGGGCGTTACGACAACTTGGTCGGGATGTTCCTCGGCCGCGATGTGCCGGCCTGCGGGTTCTCCCTCGGTCTCGAACGCATCATCGTCGTCATGACGGAGCGGGACATGTTTCCCGCCAAGGTGTCGCGTGGCGCGATCGATGTCATGATCACCTGTCTCGACGATCGCCTGCGCACGGATGCATTGAGGCTCGCGGGGGAGCTCCGCACCGAGCGGCTGCGCGTCGAGATCTATCCGGACACGAGTCGGAAGTTCGACAAGCCGCTGAAGTACGGCTCGGTGCGCAATGCGCCGGTGATGGTCATTCTCGGCGAGGACGAAGCGGCGCGCGGAGAAGTGACCGTGCGGGATCTTCAGACGCGTGTGCAAGACGCCGTGCCGCGCCACGGTGCTGCGGTGGCCATCGCCAACCGCGTACGGCTCGGGAACGCATAGTGTGCGACGTGGAGACGAACAGATCGTGACGAACTTGCAAGGGACCTACCGCACGCATACCTGCGGCGAACTCCGTCAGACACATGTGGGCGCCACCGTCCGGCTCGCCGGCTGGGTGAATCGCAAGCGCGACCATGGACAGCTGCTATTCATCGACCTGCGGGATCACTACGGGATCACGCAGTGCGTCTTCACGCCGGATTCGAGCGCCTTCCGCGTGGCCGAGACGGTCCGCTTCGAGAGCGTGATCAGCATCCACGGTCGTGTCATCGCCCGCTTGGACGAGAATGCCAACCCGGCGCTACCCACCGGCCTGGTTGAAGTCATCGTTGACAGCGTCGAGGTGCTCTCGGCAGCCGAGACCCTGCCCTTCCAGGTGGCCGGCACGCACGAGATTCCCGAAGAGCAGCGGCTGCGCTACCGGTTTCTCGACCTGCGCCGTGAGAAGGTCCACGCCAACATCGTGCTGCGGTCGAAAGTGATCGCGAGCATTCGTCAACGCATGGTTGCGCAGGGATTTCTCGAATTTCAGACTCCGATCCTGACATCGAGTTCTCCCGAAGGCGCGAGAGACTACCTCGTGCCGAGCCGGGTTCATCCCGGCAAGTTCTACGCGCTGCCGCAGGCGCCGCAGCAGTTCAAGCAGTTGCTGATGGTCTCGGGGTTTGATCGCTACTTCCAGATTGCCCCCTGCTTCCGCGACGAGGATGCCCGCGCCGACCGCTCGCCTGGCGAGTTCTACCAGCTCGATGTCGAGATGTCCTTTGTCACTCAGGACGAGGTGTTTGCGGCCATTGAGCCGGTGCTCGCTGGTACGTTCCGGGAATTCTCCGACTGGGCCGTGACCGACGCGCCGTTTCCTCGAATTCCCTACGACCAGGCCATGACGATGTACGGGAGCGACAAGCCGGACTTGCGCAATCCGATTCGCGCGGCGGACGTGACAGAGCTGTTCCGCGGATCGGACTTCGCGGTCTTTGCCAAGGCCGTGGAAGATGGCGCCGTGGTTCGTGCAGTGCCAGCGCCTGGCGCTGCCGAGCGTTCACGCAGCTTCTTCGACAAGACCGTGGGGCTTGCGGAGACGCTCGGTCTTGGTGGCCTCGCCTACATCGTGGCCACGGAGACGCCCAAGGGCCCACTGGCGAAGTACCTCTCGGACGAGAAGCGTACGGCGATTTTCGACGCGGCCGGCGTCGCGCCTGGCGACGCGGTGTTTTTTGCCTGCGGTCCGGCCAAGACGCTGGGACGTGCCGTCGACGGCCTGCGCGGTCATCTGGCGCGAGAACTCGGCATTCTCGAGGCCAACGCCTATCGCTTCTGTTGGGTCACAGACTTTCCGTTCTTCGAGCGGGACCCCGAGACGGATCAGGTGGGCTTCAGCCACAATCCGTTCTCGATGCCGCAGGGCGGACTCGACGCACTGAACACGCAGGACCCGCTGTCCATCAAGGCGTTTCAGTACGACATCGTCTGTAACGGCGTGGAGTTGTCGAGTGGCGCGATCAGGAACCATCGGCCGGATGTGATGTTGCGCGCCTTCGAGATTGCCGGCTACGGCCCCGACGAAGTGGAGAAGCGCTTTGGCGGCATGCTGAACGCGTTCCGCTACGGCGCACCCCCGCACGGCGGCCTGGCGCCTGGCATCGACCGCATCGTCATGCTGCTGGCCCAGGAGCCGAACATCCGTGAAGTGATCGCGTTCCCGATGACGCAGAACGCCGAAGATTTGTTGATGGGCGCGCCGTCGCCGGTGCTCGAGAAGCAGCTACGCGAACTGCACATCCGTCTTGTAGAACCCAGGCTGAAGTAGCGGCATGAGACGGATCAGCGTTCCCGAAGCCAACGTCGAAGCGCTCTATGGGTCGTACGACGAGAACCTCAAGCACTTCGCGACGGTGTTCAACGTTCGGATCCGGACGCAGGGCCACGAACTGGTGGTCGAGGGCGAGGGGACCGGTCCCGATCGGGTCGCGCGTGTAGTCGAGCAGATCGGTGTGCTGATCAAAGAGGGCTACCGTCCGACCAATAGCGATGTCAGGACCGCCGCCGATCTGGTGGCACAGGATCCCTTGCTCGATCTCAAGGAGCATTTTCTTAAGGGATCGCTCACGCCAGGCGGCAAGCGCCGCGTCTCGCCAAAGACCATCAACCAACGTAAGTATCTCGAGGCCATCGAGCAGCACGACATCGTGTTTGGCGTCGGGCCGGCGGGCACGGGCAAGACCTATCTCGCGATGGCCCAGGCTGTGTCGTATCTGGTGAACAAGAAAGTCAGTCGCATCATCCTGGCGCGGCCGGCGGTGGAGGCGGGGGAGAAACTGGGGTTCCTCCCTGGTGACTTGCAGGAAAAGGTCAATCCGTACCTCCGGCCACTCTACGATGCGATGTACGACATGCTCGACGTCGAGCGTGCGCAGCGCTATATCGAGCGCGGCACTATCGAGATTGCGCCGATTGCGTTCATGCGCGGCAGGACGCTGAATGACTCGTTCGTCATTCTGGACGAAGCGCAGAACACGACCGCTGAGCAGATGAAGATGTTTCTGACGCGCCTCGGGTTTGGGGCCAAGGCGGTCATCACCGGCGATGTGACTCAGATCGATCTCCCCACCGGGCGGACCTCCGGGCTCGTCGAGGCCCTGCGTGTGGTGAACGACATCGAAGGCATCGCCTTCGTGCATTTTGATGAGCGCGACGTGGTACGTCACAAGCTGGTGCAGCAGATCGTCAAGGCCTACGAGGCCTACACCAGCAGCACGCCGGCGGTCGCGCGCGGCGCGGCGCGCCAGTCCTAACGTGGTGCCACCCGACGTTCGAACGCCGAGACAGCGGCCATCGGTCGCCAGAACCGTGCGCCTGCGCGTCGCCGTGTCGGACGAACGCGGTCGCCCGCGCGGATTGGCCCTGGGCCGTTGGCTGGCCACGGTAGCGCCGGCGCGCGCGCGCGGCATTGTCAATGTGGCGCTCGTCAGTGATGCCCGCATTCGTGCCCTCAATCGACAATTTCGCGGAAAAGACACGGCCACCGACGTTCTCAGTTTCCCCGCCGACGAGTCGGCCGACTCTGAGCGAGGCCGCAGCGCCATCCGCCATCGGCACGTCGAACTCCAGCGTTGTCTAGGAGATATCGTGATCGCCAGGGGCGTCGCCGCCCGCCAGGCTCGTCTGGCTGGCCATTCGGAGGCCACCGAGCACCGCGTCCTCGCGCTCCATGGTCTTCTGCACCTTCTTGGATACGATCATGAGAACGCACATGACGATGGCGCGATGGCGCGGGTCGAGCGTCGGCTGCGCCGCCGTGGGGGGCTCAAGGAAGGCTTGATCGAACGCGCATGATTCCGTTGACCGTGTTTCTTCTCGCGTGTGTGGCGGTATTTCTCGGAGCGATCGGGTCCGCGTTTTCTGCCCTCATGCGTCTCTCGCTTCGCATCGTGGCCGAGCGCCGCGACCGGCCCGGCGAGTTGGGTCAGTACCTCGATGACCCGATTCTGCTGTTTACGCCAGTCCGCGTGCTACTCGGACTTGTCACCGTGACGGCCACGGGGTTGATGGCACGTGAGATCGGTGTCGGCACCGGTTCTCAGGTATTGCTCATTGTCCTGAGCGGCGCGGTGTTTGTCGGGGTATTCGAACTGCTGCTGCCGCTGCTCATCGTCGGCCGGGATCCCGAGCGCGTGCTCGAGTTGCTCCTGCCGATATTTTCGCCCATTGCCAGGGCCATCCGTCCGATCACCCATTGGACGACGCACCTGGTCGCGGCCGGAAAGCGTCCGCCGCAGAGCGCGGACGCCGAGGTCGTGGCGGACGAAGCGGGCGGGACGACAACCGCCTACCTCGACCCGCCCGGTCCGCAGGGCGTGTCCGCCAATGACGAGCGGCGGCTGCTCCAGAGCATCGTCGATTTCGGTGACACGCTGGTACGCGAGATCATGACGCCGCGTCCTGATATCGTCGCCATCGGGGAGGATGCGACGGTGGCGGATTTGCGGGCGCTGTTCCGTGAGCAGGAGTACTCGCGCTTTCCCGTCTTCAAGGGCGGCCTCGATAACATCGTCGGGTTCGTCTTCGTGAAGGACTTGGTCGGGCTGGATAGCCGTAACGACACGCGGTTGTTGTCGACCATGCTCCGCCCGGCGGTGATCGTGCCGGAGAGCAAGCGCGTGCCGGAACTGCTGAAGCAGTTTCAGCGTCAGCAGACACAGATCGCCATCGTCGTCGACGAGTACGGCGGTACGGCGGGGCTGGTAACCATCGAAGATATGCTTGAGGAGATCGTCGGCGAGATTCGCGATGAGTACGACGTCGAGAGCGAGGCGGTCGTCGACGAAGGCCTCGGTCGATTTGTGTTCACCGGGAACGCCGATATCTCGCTCGTGACCGATCGTCTCGGCGTCCAGATCGACCGTGAAGGATTTGAGACCGTCGGTGGCTACC
>JBEBGG010000305.1:0-2442 GCA_040081555.1 Vicinamibacterales bacterium | reverse complement strand
ACGAGACCTTCGTGGCGTTGACGATTCAGCTGCCGGAGCGTCCGGCTCAGGAGGAGGCGCGATGACACGACTGGTCTTGTCGGCACTGGCTGGACTGTTAATGGGTGCGCACCCGGCGTGGGCCCACGTCACCGTGGCACCGCGGGAGTCCCGCCCCGGCATCTCGGAGCGCTACACGGTGCGGGTGCCGACCGAGGGGAAGGTGGCGACTGTCGAGGTCGAGCTGGAGATTCCCGAAGGGGTCACGATCAGCCCCCAGGCATCGACGGGCTGGGCGCACACGCTGAAGCGCACTGGCGATCGCGCGACGTCGATTGTCTGGACGACGGACATCAAGCCCGGCGAGTTCGCCGAGTTCGGGTTCATTGGCCGCAATCCCAAGATGGGCGAATCCATCGTGTGGAAGGCGCACCAGCGCTACGCCGATGGCACGGCCAGCCACTGGGTCGGTGAACCCGGGACGCGGAGCCCGGCTCCCATCACCACGCTTGCCGGGACGACGCCGTGACGGCCTCGCGTGGGACCTGCGATCCGGCGTTCACCGCCAGAGGCCTGGAAAGGGTCGCGGCGTTCGAGCCCGTGTTCGCCGTTAGGAGCGCTGCATGCGGGAGCGACTAGCGATCGCTGGTGTCCCAATGATGAGACTGTGCACGGCGCTCGTTCTCGTGGCGTCGTTCGTTCTCCCGACGACTGCCCATGAGGTCACGTACAAGGGAACTGTTGTGTCGATTCAGCTGAATCGGTATGCGGCCTCGGATGGAATTCTCGCAAGGCTTGAAGTAAAGGTGAGTGAGGGAGCGCGCACGAGAGTCTTCGAGATTACGGAACACTCGAAGTTGTGGAGAGGAAGTAGTCCAGTGCCGCTTGCTGCCGTACGGATTCAAAGGGACGAGGCGGTAGCTGTGACGTTAAGCGACGAAGAGGCGGACAAGGGTGCGCTTGAGATTCGCTTACCGATCTTCGACTCTGCTGCTCGGTAATCACGGGCCGGAGGCCCATCGACAGGACACTCGACGAGGGAGGATACACATATGGCCGAAGCAAGGCGCAGAAGATCGCATGTCCGACCGGGATCGGACGTCTCGAATTCGCCACGTGCCACCGCTCCAGGTGCGGGAGCCGTGAGCGACCAGAGGAGTGGCAGCGTCGCTCGCCGTGCCTGCGAACCCCATGAGAGTCGTGGCGGCGAGCACGGCCACGACTCTCATGCCTGGTTACAAGCGGAGGATGAGGGTCGACAGAGGACATCTCGCACGTCGTGATGACCGAAATGTTTGCATGGATTCAGGCCACAGAAATAGCAGGCACCGTTCGCGATTCGGTGCTGCTGACTGGTGCTCTCAGCGCAACCCACCTGCTGGGATTCACGCTGGTCACGGGTGGAGCCTTTGTCGCGAACTTGCGCTTGATCGGGGTGCTTCTCACCGATCACCCTGTCATTGATGTCGCGCGTCCAGCAGGTCGAGGAGTCGCCGTTGGCGTAGGTATCAGCCTCGCGACAGGCCTGCTCCTGTTCGCTCCACGCGCGTCCGCAGCCAGCGCCAACAGCATCTTTCAACTGAAGATGCTGTTACTCGGCCTGGCCACCGCGTTTCACTTCACCATCCACCGCAGCGCCACCCGCAGAGTGGGGGTTGCCCCAAGGGTCCTTCGAGGGGTCGGGGCGACCGGCTTTCTCCTGTGGACCGGCGTCGCGATGGCCGGCTGTGCATTCATTCTTTTCGAGTAGCCCATGGCACTCCTTGAAATCGCTGAGTGGCTCGAAGCAACTGGCATCGCCAGGTGGGTCCAAGAATCACAGTACGGGTTTGCAATTGTCGTGGCGGTTCACATTCTCGGCCTGACGCTCTCGGTTGGGACGCTTGTCTGGTTCGACCTCCGATTGCTTGGCATGACCATGCTCCGGATCCCCGTCTCGCATTTGTATCGACGGTTGATGCCGTGGACGCTCACCGGCTTCTCGGTGATGTTTACTAGCGGCGCAATCCTTCTCGCTGCGTATGCGACGGCGGCGTACGGCAATCTGTACTTCCGCATCAAGGTAGTCGCACTTCTGCTCGCAGGAGTGAACGCGCTTGTCTACCACCGCGTGACTGAGCGACAAATTGCGGGATGGGACGAGGCGAGACTTCCATCCATGGCCGCGCGCACCGCAGGGCTCATCTCGATCGTGGTCTGGGCAGTTGTAATTCTTGCCGGCCGCATGATGTCGTACACGATGTTCTAGGTGGACTATGTCGCGCTCTTTGCGTCCGCGTTTCTGGCCGCGACGATTCTGCCGCTCGCGTCAGAGGTGCCGTTTGCGACCCACAATGCCGGCGTACGGCTCTTTCGGGCGCCAGAGGCGCTGCGGAGGCAGGCGGCGTCGTGTGCTACGTGCGCCGAACACGGCTGCGTCGGATCTCCACTCCCAGGCGATTCAGCCGCCGGAGCGTCCGGTTC
>JBEBGG010000304.1:0-2453 GCA_040081555.1 Vicinamibacterales bacterium | reverse complement strand
ATCCCGGGCTCGTCGGCCTCAACACGCTGCAGCACTGGCTCTGGCAACGGCTTCAGGCCCCAACCACCAACCAGGTCGCGGCGTGACTCGCGCAACTCAATCGTCGGCGTCAACCGCTCGCCGAGGAGGCGAGCCTTTTAGGAGGTCACATCATGGTCGTCAAGATCGTTCCGAACGACAAAGCCAACCCGCCCGGCAAACTCGCGGATGCCGAGCTGCACTTCACCGACGGCGTGCTCGAGGGCTTGAAGCTGATCGGGTTCGCCGTGTGGGAGCGCCGCAGCGGCAGTGGCCGCAACGTCACGTTCCCCGCGCGCCAGTACTCGGTCAACGGTGAGCGTCGCAGCTTTGCACTGCTGCGCCCCATGGCCGACGCAGCGTCACAAGAACGCGTGCGAGATCTCGTGCTGCAGGCGTACGCCGAGTACGAGGAAGCGGCCACTGAAGCGGCTTCGTAGATCGGTCGACCCCGGACGCCGCCATTGTGGCGGCGTCCGGCCTCTTTCCAAAGGTTTGGTTGTTTGCGGAGTGAGGAAGTCATGACCACGCCCATCGGTGAATTCATTGACCAGGCCGAGAGTCAGGCAAGCGAGGAGCGTCCAGCACACCGGAGGAGAGCGGGCCGGATGTCTGGACGGCTGCTCGACCTGAAGGCCGCGGAAGTTTATAGCGGCATCAGCGCCTGGACGCTGCGCGACCTGATTGCGTCAGGAGAATTGCCGGCCGTTCGGCCGCCGCGCTTGCGGCGAGTCTGGATCGATCGCGCAGACCTGGACAGAGCCATCGCTGACTGGAAGGAGCGTGGTGAAGGCTGACCGGCGGCGCCCAGAGGATTGACCGCGGGCTCTTGAGTCAGTACGATCATCGTTCCTACCTGTGTTGCTCAGGCAACGTCCTCCGCGTCGCCCGGCGCGGAGTCGCTGAACGCCGCCGCCATCACGGCCCGGCCAACGGCTTCCTCAACCAGTAACTTCGCGGCTCAACCTCGTCTACCGAAGCATGCAGACGCATTGAGGTCGCGCGCGATAGCTCCGTGACGCAACGCTGGGTTCGTCGAGCCCGGTGCGATCGTTCGCGAGCGATCGCGACACGAGGAAGGAGTCGGAGATGGGCGAACTCAAGCAACGGGGGCGGACGTGGTGGATCCGCTACTACAGGAACGGCAAACGACACGAAGAGAGCTCGGGCAGCACTAAGGAAGGAGACGCCAGGAGCCTGCTCCGACTACGCGAAGGCGACATCGAGCGCGGCGTTGCCGTTACACCGAAGGTCGGCCGAATTCGCTTCGACGAGGCCGTCAAGGATGTGCTCAACGACTACCGCACCAACCGGAAACGTTCGCTCGACGATGTTGAGCGGCGAATCGAGAAGCACCTGACGCCATTCTTCGGCAACCGAAAGTTGACTTCGATCACGACGGCAGACATCCGTGAGTACATCGACTCGCGGCAGAAGGAGACAACGGTCTCTCGAAAGGCGTTCACCTTCACGGCCCGAGACGGCACGCCTCGCCATGTTCCCGAACAGCGCCGGACGGTGGCGGGCGTCTCGAACGGCGAGATCAACCGCGAGCTGACCGCGCTCAAGAGGATGTTCAATCTCGCGATCCAAGCAGGGAAGCTCCTCCAGAAACCACACATCCCTTTTCTTAAGGAGGACAACGTCCGCGTCGGCTTCTTCGAGCGTGACCAGTTCCTGGCGATGTTGTCGCGACTGCCGGAGCCGGTGCGCCCCGTCGCGACTTTCGCGTACATCACTGGTTGGCGGATCGACAGTGAGGTCTTGCCGCTCGAATGGCGACAGGTCGATTTCGGTGCCGGCGAAGTCAGACTCGATCCAGGGAAGACGAAGAATGGAGAGGGGCGCACATTCCCGATGACGCGTGATCTACGGGAACTGCTTGATCAACAGCGAGCGATCACTGAGAATTTGCAACGACAGATCAAGGTCGTCTGTCCGCGCGTCTTTCATCGAGCAGGGCGGCCAATCAAGAGCTTCAGGGTTGCCTTTCGGACGGCTTGCACCACAGCCGGATGCCCTGGCCGCGTCCTGCATGACTTCCGTCGCACTGCAGTCCGCAATCTGGTCCGCGCCGGCATCCCTGAGCGCGTTGCGATGCAGATGACAGGACACAAGACTCGGAGCGTGTTCGAGCGATACAATATCGTGAGCGCTGGCGACCTTCGTGAGGCTGCCAAGCGTCTCGACGCCGTGGCAGGGACAATTTCAGGGACAATCGAGCAGAATCAGCCAGCGCGGTCAAAAGCCTGAAATCAGCAAGTCCTTGTGCGACAATAGTTAGCTCCATGCGGTGAGGTGGCCGAGAGGCTGAAGGCGGCGGTTTGCTAAACCGTTGTACGGGCTTAAACCTGTACCCAGGGTTCGAATCCCTGCCTCACCGCCAGTTGTTCTATCCATTGATCTCTTCTTCGGAGACCCTCCCCGTCTCCAAA
>JBEBGG010000303.1:0-2477 GCA_040081555.1 Vicinamibacterales bacterium | reverse complement strand
GCCGACGTCAGCGTCACCGTGAATCCTGGCAACGCCAACCCGACCGCGGTGATTGGTGGCCCCTACTCCGGACAGACCGGCGTGCCCGTCAGCTTCGACGGCTCCAGTTCTTCAGACCCTGACGGCGATCCGCTGACCTTCACGTGGAACTTCGGTGACGGCGCCACGAGCACCAACGCGGCCACGACACATGCGTACGGAGCCGCCGATCGATTCCCCGTCACGCTGACGGTGCGCGATAACAAGGGCGGCGTGAGCACGGCCACCGCAGAGGCGACGATCGCTCAGACCAATCGCCCACCCACGGCCAATGCCGGCGGGCCCTACAGCGGCGACGTGGACGCCCCGATCGCATTTGCTGGAACCGCCACCGATCCGGACCACAACTCACTCACGCTGAACTGGGATTTCGGCGACGGCTCCACAGGAGGCGGCACCTCTCCGACGCACGTCTACACGACGCAAGGCACCTTCGTCGTCACGCTCACAGCGAGCGACGGCATCGCAGCTCCTGTGCTCTCCACCACGAGCGCCATCATCGGACCTGCCAAGGATCGCTCGCCTCCGTCAGTCACACTGACAGCCGCCAGGACGGCCCTCCCCGGTACCGACACGCTCGTCACCGCCCAGGCGACTGACAACGTCGGCGTCACATCAGTCGCGTTCGACGTGGCCGGCGCCGCGCCCTCAACGTCTCCGACCGTCCCCTTCCAGCGGCTCGTGAACATCCCGCCACTGGCAGCGCCAGGCTCGACGATCTCTGTGAAGGCGACGGCGCGCGATGCGGCGAACAACGCCGGCAGCGACCAGGCCATCATCACCATCGTCGCCGCTCCTGATCTCACCGCACCGGCCGTCACCATTCAGCTGCCGCCCCAAGCGGCACCAGGCAGCACCATCCTGCTGTCGGCCCAGGCCTCGGACAGCGGCGGCGTACAGTCAGTCGCGTTCTCCACCGCAGGGCAGACCTTTTTCGTCGACGCGACGGCTCCCTATTCGACGTCGTTCGTCATTCCGTCAGATGCGGCGCCTGGATCGTCGTTCTCGTTTGTCGCTCGCGCGGTCGATTTCTCGAACAACTCTGCTGAGAGCGCGGGCAGCGTGCCCATTGTGGCAACGCCAGACACGCAACCTCCCACGGTCACGCTGACAACGTCGACGACTGTCCGGGAAGGCGACACGCTTCATCTTTCAGCGGCGGCCGCCGACAACGTGCAAGTCGCCGCGCTGGATTTTGTCGTCGACGACGTGGTCATCGGCACGGTGGTACGCCCGCCGTATCTGGCCGACTTCCTCGTGAATCGACCGGCCGGTTCAGTGCTGCGTGTCCGCGCGCTGGCCAAAGACTCGTCGGGCAACCAGTCGTTCAGCGATGCGCAGACGCGTGTGCTCGCGCCGCCGTCAGGCAAGCCAGGCGTTGTCGCCGGTGAAGTCTTCGACGACACCACGAGCCTACCCGTGGCGGGCGCATCTATTGCGCTGGTCGGATCCGACGCGCTCGGGCGACCGTACCAAGCCACAGCCACCACCGGTGTCTCTGGCAAGTATTTCCTGAGCGCTGCACCGGGCCGGGGCACACTGCGAATCACGCGACCCGGATGGACATCTGTCGACCGAGTCATCGAGGTGCCGAGTGAGGCCGGGCTCGAGCCATTCGACGCGCGCCTCACACCGCAGTTGGCGCCGCCTCAGACCGTTCCGTCGGTCATCGGCGGCGTGCTCAGTACCGGTGACGCCTCGTTGACCCTCGCCGCGGGCGCACTGGCAAGCGACGCCACTCTTCGACTGACGAGGATTGGCGCGCAGGGCCTCGAGGGGCTTCTGCCGATCGGCTGGTCACCCGTCGGCGCCGTGGACATCGCCCCTCACGGACTCGCCTTCTCCGCGCCGCAGACCGTGTCGCTCGCCAATCGCCTGCAGGTGCCCCCAGGCACAACCTTGGTGTTGGCGACCTGGGATGAAGCGGCCGCCGCCTGGCGCGCGCTCGACAGCGCCGCACTCCAGACCGCGGACCGCCTTGACGGTCAGGTCGAAGGCACTGGCCAGTTTGCGTGGCTGGTGGCCGACGCAGCTCCGGACGCGCCGCCAGCCGCCCTCGCTGGCAGCCTGCTCGGCGGACGTGACAGCGCCACCGTTCCCGACCCAGTCACCGCCGACATCACACCTGAGCCTCGCGTGGTCTTCTATCAGCCTGGTGTGAACTCAACGGTCAGCGCGGTCGTGAGGGCCCCGCTCCCAAGCGGCACGCCTCTGCGGACCAGGCTGACAGAGTCCTACGCCTTCACGTCGTCGGACGAACGGCGCCCAGAGGCCGTGGTCGAGGACCTGGTGTTTTACCGGTGGCCGAGTCCCGCGGCCACGGTGTCAGCCAGCTTCACGGTCACGCCGTCCTTGACCTTTGAACCGACGGACCTTCGACAAGGTGTCATCAGTGTGGAGCTCCGAGCGCCCTCAGGTGACGCGTCGATTCCAATCGT
>JBEBGG010000302.1:0-2481 GCA_040081555.1 Vicinamibacterales bacterium | reverse complement strand
CCATCATCCGTTGGCGGCTCGACGCCGAATGCCGCGATGGCGGCGCGGGACGCCCGGAGTGCGGCGCGTGCTTCACCTGCCGCAGATTCAGCTTCCTGAACCTCTCGGAGCGGCACAATCTTCTCGTCGGCCAGGCCGCGCTTGCGCTCAAGCGCAGCTTCGGCCAGTTTGAGTCGCGCACTGGCGGAGAGGTACTCAGCGCGCTCGCGCCCCAGTTCTGGACTTATCAGTTCGACAAGCGGCTGGCCATTGCGGACCGCGTCCCCGGCATTAACCAGCAGTCGCGTGACGCGGGCTGCGACAGGCGTGCCGACCTCGGCGTACGCGCCCTGGTCCACCGCGAGTTCGCCCAAGAGCATGACGAGTTCTCCGTTGGCACGGGATTCGACGGCACGCGTGGTGATGCGAAGATCGCGCAACATGCCATCGTCCACTTCGACCGTGTTGGCGTCTTCCTTATGAGTGTCGGGTTCCGCAGCTGTTGGGTTCGCCGCTGGCTTGGCCGTCTCCTCGGAGCCGCGGCCACAGCCAACCAACGCAATGCACCCAGCGAGGACGACGAACGTTTTGACAGTCATCGCAGTATTCCGGCACTGGCGTCCAGATCAATCCGGGCCAATGCAGCCTCCAAAAGGGTGTCCAAATATTGAGAGCGTGTCTCCAAAAACTCCCGACGAATCAAAAGCAGATCGGGCAGTCCGAGTTGGCCGACTTCGAAGCTCCGGGTGGTGAGCTGTTCGTTTTCGTCGAGACCGGGGATTGCTTCGGCCTCCAGTATTCGGACACCGGCGAGCCTCCGGTTATACGCGTCGAAGGCAGCACGGACTTCCAGTTGTACTCGCGTCCGGGCCGCGTCGAGCTCCGCACGAAGTCGAGCAGCCCGTGCCGCGCCGACGGCGCGCTGCTCCTGACCTTTGGAGAACATCGGCAGGGTCACTGTCATGCCGCCGAGGACAATCTGATCGCCTTCTTCTCGCGAGTACCGGACGCCCACGCCGTATTCGGGCTTCGTGAAACTGAGGCCCACGCGCAGCTCGGCTTCCGCCTCCTGGATGGCGGCTTCGATTCCTCGAAGCTCGGGTCGCTGAGAGGCTG
Organism: Vicinamibacterales bacterium; assembly: GCA_040081555.1. GTDB lineage: Bacteria > Acidobacteriota > Vicinamibacteria > Vicinamibacterales > CAVVIG01 > CADEEX01. Next base: position 1,386 of record JBEBGG010000302.1, on the reverse strand, counting down.
TTTGAAGTGCAGCGGTCAAATCAACGTCTCCTGGGAGCGCGAGCGAACCTTCTACACCCACGTCATTCTCGAGACGCAGAAGCTGTCGCAGTTCCCCAAGCGCTAGTGCCTTCGAGGCTTCCGCCCCCTCGCGTTCGGCCCTGACGCGCGCAAGTGACGTACGGGCGATGTTCACGTCCAGAACGGCGATGTCGCCAGCTTTGAAACGCCGATCAGCTGTTGCGTAGACGCTCGCCGCAAGTTCGTGCGTGGCATTCAGCAGCTTGATCCGCTCGTTCGCGTGCACTGCGCGGTAGTAGGCCGAGGCAGCCAAACGGAGGACCGTGCGTGTGACCTCGTCGATGTTTGCGGAGCCTTGCGCGATCGCGGCGTTGCCTCCGGCAATGCGAGCGGACCGGCGGGCACCGGGCTCGAAGCTTTGGCCGAGACCCACCTCGAAGTCGGTAAATCGAGTATCTGGCCCGTTGCGATTGCCGAGAGCCACGTCGACCTCCGGGTTCGTCTGAAACCGAAGGGATGCGCCAAGCAGCCGCGCCCGCGCCTCCTCCAACGCCAGGCGAGCGCTGACGATCTGCGGCGCTTGCTCGCGCGCGCGGGTGAGAACGTCCGCGATGGTCAGCGACCGGCTTTGGGCGTCCGCCATCCCAGCCTGTAAACACACTGCCGCGCACACCGCGACGGCACTTCTTCCGATGCGCATAACAATCCCTCAGGACCGTCCGGTGAACGGTCCGCTTTATCGATATCGATTCGGGGAACAGCTAGGCGAGGCGGAGCTTGGGGACGTGCAGTATGTCGCGCGGGTGAGTTCGCGGGAGATCAGGCAGGAAGGTGCCGATGTCGGCGACGAGGATGTGCGGGGAAGCCGCGACGACGACCACAACGGGCTCTGCAGCCTGGGCGCAGCACCCGCACGTCACGCAGGTAGGCGGACATCCGCCATCGTCACTTCCGGGCAGTTCGTAGCCTGAGCACGGTTCGTTGATGACGAGGCTGGAAACAGCGGAAGCGCTGAGCGTCAGCAAGCCGACGATGATCGCGAGGGCGAACCGCTGCACGACCTGATTCTAGCATTTGGCCGCGTACTGGCCCGTGGCGCTTCGTGACGACGATCTTTCCGAGCCGAGAGAGGCACCGGTTCGATAGACCGGCGTCTATCGGCGGCCCGTGCGCGCTGCAGATCTGCGGTCGGGACAACGATCTCGTTGTGCTCCCGAGGCCGGTCGCCGCTGGCCCATATGAGCTCAAGAACAATCAGGCGATCTCGCGGGAGGCGCCGCATTCCGCTGAAGTCGATCAAAGTACGCGCGCTCTACCTGAAACGAGAATTCGGCTCAGAGTGACGTGGTGTGCTAGTATCCCCGCTTGCCTTGGGTGCCCACGAGG
>JBEBGG010000025.1:0-33391 GCA_040081555.1 Vicinamibacterales bacterium | reverse complement strand
ATGCCGGACCGAGGGCGGGTCCGGCATCAGGCGCACATGGGAATCCTCAAGCCGGGTGGTCATTTCATCACCCGGGTGCCCACAAACGCAGCCGGCCACTCGACGAGGTTCCGCTCAGTACCTCATCACATGCGGGTGCGCAAAGACGTCGCCGGTCGGCGGCGGCAGGCCCACGCGGACGCCGGTCATGAGGCCCCCGTCGGCATGGTCGAGGACGTGACAGTGGATCATCCAGGTGCCTGGCCGCTCGTCGAAGCGCACGAGCACATGTACCGTCGGCGGCGGTGCGCCGGGGCTCGCCCTGAACGGCACGTTGACGGTGTCCTTCCATTCGATCGGGTGGATCGGCGCGCCCTTTTCATCGACGACCTGAAAGAAGAAACCGTGCAAATGGAACGGGTGCGACCACGCCGTTTCGTTCACCAGCGTCCAGAGCTGAGTTTCGCCGAGCTTGGCCACAAATGGCGTCGACTCCCAATAGGGCTTGTGGTTGATGCCGTACTGGAAGTCGCCGTTGGGCAACTGTTCAATCGTGAAATGCATCGACAGCCGCGTGGCCCCAGACGCATCGAGTGCGGCAATGGCTCGACGGACCTGCGGGAGCGGCGGCCCGGTGTACCGTGGCTCCTGCGTGAACGCGATCGTGAAGAGCAGCTCGTCGAACTTCCTCATCTCAACACTGCCGTAGCCGCGGTTGTAGAGGAGGGATCGTACTGGGAGCTCCGATCCCGGCGCGCCGGTCGGTGTCACCAGCACGTCCGCACGCTCGCCCGGACCAAGCACCAGACTCGTCACTGACGTCGAGTGTTCGGCAAGACCGCCATCGCTCCCGATCTTCACAAAGGGTTGGCCGTCCAGGTCGAGGGCGAAGTAGCGGCTCTTGGCAGCATTGAGGATGCGCCAGCGCTGCGGTGCCCCGCTGCGCGCCAAGATCCGGCCGACGGAGCCGACGTGGCCGTTGGTGAGCACGATGTTGCCCTCGCGCCCAAACGCCATGCCTGCCGTCGCCCCCGTCTCCGGGTCGGCCAGTTTGCCGTCCTCGATGTCAATGTCGCTGATCACGATGACAAGCTCGTCGGGTACGCCGATACGTGCGTCCTCTGCCGGGTCCTGGACGAGGAGCGGCCCGTACACTCCGAAGCCCACCTGCTCGGCGGACCTGATGTGCGGGTGGTACCAGTAGAGGCCGGCGTCCGGCACAACGAAATCGTAGGTGAAGGTCTCGTCGGTTTTGACTGGAGGCTGAGAGATGCCGGGCACGCCGTCCATCTCGATGTTTAGACGGATACCGTGCCAGTGGATGGTGGTCGGCTGCGGCAGCCGGTTGCGGAAGTGGACAATGACCCGGTCGCCCGGCTTCGCCCGAATGAGGGGCCCAGGCACGCCGCCGTTGTAGGTCCAGGCATCGACATGCTGCCCCGGGCCAAGTTCCACGTCGGCCACGCGCGTTTCGATGTTGATCTCGACGATGTGCGGGTCCGGGTTCAGGTCTTGAGCCTCGTGCAGGCGCACCGACTTGTCCCAGTCCTTCGGCTGAAGCGACGTCTGGGCAAAAGACGGCTGCGAGCCGCCGACCGCAAGCCCAAGACACAGAGCGATTCGGGCCGCAGCCATTCGCGCCCCCCCATCGAGACAACGACTCATATGATGTAAATCATATGCATAGTTTGTGGGGTCGTCAAGAAGGCGGCGTGCCGACCCGGCCTGACATTTGCCGCCGAACGTCTGCGCGCGACCACCAGGACACACACGATAGAGCGCCTGCGGCAGGAGACGACTTCAGACGCTCAGATGCGCGTGGACGACCTCGTCGGTCAGCCGATCAATGGGACCACCTGCCACCGCGCGCCCCTTGTCGAGGATGCGGAACTGATTGGCGATGCGACGCGCAAACGGCAGCTTCTGCTCGACCAGCAGCACGGTGACACCGGACTCCTCATTCAGCTTGAGGATGATGTCGCCGATCTGATGCACGATGTTCGGCTGAATACCTTCGGTCGGCTCGTCGAGGACGAGCAACGACGGCTCCAGAATCAGAGCCCGGCCGATCGCCAGTTGCTGCTGTTGGCCGCCTGACAAGTCGCCACCACGCCGCCGCAGCATCTGCTTCAATACGGGGAACAGGTCGAAGATCCGCTCAGGGATCTCCTTCAACCCGCCCTTGCGGATGCCGAGACCGATGCGCAGGTTCTCTTCGACGGTGAGCTGCGAGAAGATCTCACGTCCCTGCGGCACATAGCCGATGCCGTGACGTGCGCGCGCTTCCGCTGGCATGGTCCGCAGATCGACGCCGTCAAACTCGATCGACCCGCTGGTGGCGGGCAGCAACCCCATGAAGCACTTGAGCAGCGTCGTCTTGCCCATGCCGTTGCGGCCTATGAGGCAGGTCCGCGATCCCTTCTCCACCGTGAGATCGATATCCCACAGGATGTGACTGCCGCCGTAGAACTGATTGAGGCCCCTGATCGCCAGCATCACGACGCTCCGAGATAGACCTCTTTGACGCGTTGATCGTTCTGCACCTGGTCCATCGTCCCTTCGGCCAGCACATGTCCTTCGTGCAGCACGGTCACCACCTTGGCGATCGAACGCACAAACTCCATGTCGTGCTCGACGACGACGACTGAGTGCTCACCGGCGAGCGAGAGCAACAGTTCAGCCGTGCGCTCGGTTTCTTGCGGTGTCATCCCGGCGACCGGTTCGTCAACCAGCAGCAGCTTCGGGTTCTGCATCAGCAGCATGCCGATTTCGAGCCACTGCTTCTGCCCGTGCGACAACCCACCAGCGCGCAGCCGACGCTGCGTGGTGAGGCCGGTGATGACCAGGACCTCGTCGATGCGCGCTCGCTCGGCAACCGACAGCGTCGCCATGAACGAATGCCAGAACGTCTTCTTGCCCCCGAGCGACAGCTCGAGGTTCTCGACCACGGTGAGCTGCTCGAACACGGTCGGCTTCTGAAATTTGCGCCCGATGCCGGCTTGGGCAATCTCTGGCTCGGACAGTCTGAGCAGATTGATGGTACGGCCGAACCAGGCGGTGCCGGAGTCGGGCCGCGTCTTCCCGGTGATGACGTCCATCATCGTTGTCTTGCCGGCGCCATTGGCGCCAATGATGCAGCGCAACTCGCCCGGGTCAACATAGAGCGTCAGGTCGTTGAGCGCCTTGAAACCATCGAAGCTGAGGGTGATGTGCTCGAGGTAGAGCACCTTGCCGGTGGTGAGATCGGGAGCAACGCTCATGACGCCTCGCTCCTATCCGGCAGCAAGCCGATAACACCCGTCGGCAGAAACAGCGTGACGAGCACGAAGAGCGCGCCGAGGGCATAGAGCCAGACCTCTGGCAACGCGCCCGTCAGAATCGTCTTGGCGTAGTTGACGAGAATCGCGCCAGCGGCGGCACCGTAGAGCGTGCCGCGGCCGCCGACCGCGACCCAGATGACGACTTCGATCGAGTTGATCGGCGCAAACTCGCTCGGGTTGATGATGCCGACTTGCGGCACATAGAGCGAGCCGGCAATGCCGGCGATTACCGACGAGATGATGAACAACCACAGCTTGTAGGTTTCGACACGGTAGCCGAGAAAGCGCGTGCGGCTCTCACCGTCACGGATGGCACGGACCACTCGTCCGGCGCGTGACGCCACGAGGGCGCGACACGCGATGTAGCTGAGCGCGAGGGCAAGCGCGGTCAGCGCCAGCAGCACCGCACGGGTTCGAGTCGCCTGCAGGTCGAAGCCGAGCAGGTCCTTGAAGTCCGTGAAGCCGTTGTTTCCGCCAAAGCCCATGTCGTTGCGGAAGAACGCCAGCATCAGCGCGTAGCTGAGCGCCTGCGTGATGATCGACAGGTACACACCGGTGACGCGCGACCGAAAGGCCAGCCAGCCGAACACCGCTGCCAGCAGGGCGGGTACAACGACGACCATTGCGGCGGCAAACCAGAAGCGATTGAAGCCGTACCAGAACCAGGGCAGCTGCTCCCAGTTCAAGAACACCATGAAGTCGGGCAGCAGCGCGTTGCCGTAGACGCCACGTCCGCCGATTTGGCGCATCAGATACATGCCCATGGCGTAGCCACCGAGCGCAAAGAAGGCGGCGTGCCCGAGGCTGAGGATGCCGCAGAACCCCCACACCAGGTCGACCGCCAGTGCCAGCATCGCGTAGCACATGTACTTGCCGATGAGCGTCATCGCGTAGGGCGACAGGTAGAGAGCCGATCCTTCCGGCACCGCCTGATTCAGCAGCGGCGCGCCGATCCCGGTGAGGGCGAGCACGACGAGGAAGATGAGGCCGTAGCGATCCTTCATCAGTGTCCCTCCGCCGAGCGGCCCCCTTGGGGAAACAGCCCGCGTGGCTTGCGCTGGATGAACAGGATGAGCGCCACGAGCACGGCGATCTTGGCCAGCACCGCGCCGGCGTACGGTTCGAGCAACTTGTTCACCACACCCATCGACATGCCGCCGATGAGCGTGCCCCACAAGTTGCCGACACCGCCGAATACGACGACCATGAACGAATCGATGATGTAGGACTGCCCGAGGTTCGGGCCGACGTTGGTCAACTGGCTGAGCGCGACACCCGCCATACCGGCGATACCCGAGCCGAGACCAAAGGTCATGGCATCGACCCATTCGGTGCGTATGCCCATGGCACTCGCCATCGAACGGTTCTGCGCGACGGCGCGGATGTCCAGTCCGAGCCGCGTCCTCTTCAGCACGGCCTGCAGTGCCACAAACACCATCATGGTGAACAGCACGATGTAGAGGCGATTATTGGTGATGGCAAACGCCTGATTGACCTGCCAGGTACCGCTCAACCACGCCGGCGTCTCGACCGCGCGATTATTGGCCGAAAAGATCGAACGCACCGTCTGCTGCAGCACAAGGCTGACGCCGTAGGTCGCAAGCAGCGTTTCCAACGGGCGCCCATATAGAAACCTGATGACGGTGCGCTCCAGCAGAACGCCGGCGAGGCCGGCGACGATGAACGCCAGCGGGATGGCGACGATGACCGACAGGCCAATCGCATTCGGCATCAGCAGCTGGACGACGTAGACCGTGTAGGCGCCCAGCATCATCAGCTCACCGTGCGCCATGTTGATGACGCCCATGACGCCGAAGGTAATGGCGAGCCCGATGGCGATCAGCACCAAGACGGAGCCCAGGCTCAAGCCGAAGAACAACGTCTCGACGCCGGAATAGATGGCGCGAATCCGGTCGATGTCACTGACGGCGGACCGCGCTGCGCTGCGGACAGCGGCGTCCGGCTCGACGAAGCTGCCGTCGGGATTCTGTTCGAGGAACGTGGCGAGTCTGTTGCGCACGTCAGAGGTGACCTGCGTCGAGAGGCGCTCAATCGCAGCCAGCTTGGCTGGCTGGTCGCCGCTGGTGAGGGCAGCCATCGCCAGGCCGAGCACGATTTCATTCTTCACCGCCGCATCGGTCTCGATGGCGGCGCGCTCGCGCACGAGATCGAGCGTCTGCTCGTCCAGCGAACGCATCATCTCCTGCACCGCCTTCAGACGGACGGCCGGGTCAGGGCTCGCCAGCGTGAAACGGGCGACCGTCGTACGCACCACGCGGCGGAGTCTGTTGTTGGTGCCGATCTTGGTCAAGCCATCCTGGGCCGCGGTGCCCGCATCAGCCAGACTCACCGGTTCGACCAGCGCGAACGGATCGGCATCTGCCGACGTGATGATGAACACGTGCTGGTCGGAGTCGCGGAAGTACAGGCGGTCCTCGAGCATCGCCGTCAGCACCGCGGCGGCGCTGGTGTGACCACTCGCCGCAATCCGCGTCGCGATCGCCTCCTTGTCCGAAAAGGACGCCTCACGCAGTTCACCGACCGTCGCGAGAAAGGTGTCGTCTGGAGTCTGTGCGATGGCCGGAGTGGCCCCGACGAGCACGACACAGAGAGTCGCCGAGAGCCACGCCCCCACCCTCGCGAGGCCCCCACTGGGCCAGGTGCGCGCAGCACCGGCCCAGTTGAGGAACGAGGGACTCATCACTTGTAGTTCTGTCCCGAGCACACCTTCGTCGCGGTGTTGTAGTTGCCGCACTTCAGCGTCACCCAGTCGGCCTCGATCGGCTTGCTGGTCGGCAGGAAGTTGGACCATGCATCGCCGGGGACCGTGCCGGGCGTCTTCCAGACCACATCGAACTGACCGTCGGCGCGCACTTCGCCGATGTAGACCGGTTTGGTGATGTGGTGGTTCGGGAGCAACTTGGCGATACCGCCGGTCAGGTTCGGGGTTTCGAGACCGGGCAGCGCGGCGAGCACCTTGGTGACGTCGGCCGAGCCGGCCTTCTGCACAGCCTTCACCCACAGGTTGAAGCCGATGTAGTGCGCTTCCATCGGGTCGTTGGTGGTGCGCTTCGGGTTCTTGATGTAGCGCTTCCAGGAATCGATGAAGGTCTTGTTGGTCGGCGTGTTGATGCTCTCGAAGTAGTTCCACGCGGCGAGGTGACCGATCAAGGGCTTGGTGTCGAGGCCGGACAGTTCCTCTTCACCGACCGAGAACGCCACAACCGGAATGTCTTCCGCCGACACCTTCTGATTGCCCAGCTCCTTGTAGAAGGGCACGTTGGCGTCGCCGTTGACGGTCGACACGACCGCCGTCTTCTTGCCAGCCGAGCCGAAGCGCTTGATCGCGGCGACGCGCGTCTGCCAGTCGGAGTGACCGAACGGCGTGTAGTTGATCGAAATGTCGACGGCCGGAACACCCTTCGACAGCAGATAGGCTTCGAGAATCTTGTTGGTCGTGCGGGGGTAGACGTAGTCGGTCCCCTCGAGAACCCAGCGCTTCACGCCAAGATCCTTCATGAGGTAGTCGACCGCCGGAATCGCCTGCTGGTTCGGCGCTGCGCCGGTGTAGATGACGTTTCTCGACGATTCCTCCCCTTCGTACTGGACCGGGTAGAAAAGCAGGCCATTGTCCTTCTCGAACACCGGCAGCACCGACTTGCGGGAGACCGACGTCCAGCAGCCGAACACAACCGACACCTTGTCTTTCTCGAGCAGCTGCGTCGCCTTCTCGGCAAATCGCGGCCAGTCGGACGCCGGGTCGACGACGACGGCTTCGAGCTTCCTGCCGAGGAGACCGCCCAACTTGTTCTGCTGGTCGATCATCATCAGGATGGTGTCCTTCAGCGTCGTTTCGCTGATGGCCATCGTCCCCGACAACGAGTGCAGGATGCCGACCTTGATTGGACCGCCCCCCTGTGCCGACAGGCCAACGGCGGGCAAGGCCAGTGCGATGCCGGCGAGATACGATGCCAGGAAGATGAATGTGCGTCTCATGCCGCTCCTCCAAAGGACGTTCACAACAATTGGAAACGGCGAGGTGGCGAGTCCCGCTCGGGACTGGCTCACCTCGCCGACAGACGTGCAGTGGGGTGGTACGTCAGTCGGAGACTGGGCGTAAGGTCGGTCGCTGGAAACGGTCACCTGGGATGAACTTGCCGGACCCTGGCTTCGCGACGATTTTGCCGTTGTCGTAGGCGACTTCGCCGCGGCGAATGGTGGTCTTCGGGAAGCCCGTCACTTCCATGCCGGCGTACGACGAGAACTTGGCATTCGAAAACTGATCCTCGTCCTTGAGCACCTTCTTCATCGCCGGGTCCCAGATCACGATATCGGCGTCGGCGCCAACCTGAATAACGCCCTTGCGTGGATACATGCCGAAGATCTTGGCCGCGTTGGTCGAGGTGACGGCGACGAACTGCTCGAGTGTGATGCGCCCCTTGACGACGCCTTCAGAGAACATCATCGGCCGGTAATCCTGGAGGTTGTTGATGCCCATGCGCTTGTTGAGGATGTTCTGGGTTGGGTCGAGTTTGGTCGCCTTGGTATAGCCCGAGTGGTCGGTGCCGATGGTGTGAACGGTGCCGCGGCGGATGCCGTCCCAGATGTATTCGAGGTCCCACTTGTCGCGCAGTGGCGGGCCACCGATGTAGAGGCCGACGTCTGGTCGGGCATAGACCTCCGATGTCAGATGCAGATACATCGGCCGGGTCTCGACATAGATCGGCAATCCGCGCTTCATCCCCTCTTCCGCGACCTTCAGCGCACGACCAGACGACATGTGCAGGATATACATCGGCGCGCCGGTCGCCTCGGCCATCGCGACACCGCGCTGCACGGCCATCACTTCGGCAACGATCGGCGCGCTTTGTGGGAAGTTGTGCAGCGATAGGCCGTTGTTGGCGGCGAGGCGCTCCTGCGCTTCGGCCATGATCGAGTAATCCTCGGCGTGCAACATGCTCACGACACCGGTCTCGCCAGAAACACGGAACGCCTTCAGCCAGCCCAGGGAGTTCTTGTCAAACGACTCGCGCGCCAGGAAATCCTCACCAGTGCTGACAAAGCCCGCGGCCGCCAGCTTGTCGAACATCTCCCTCTTGGTGAACGGCGTTGGGTCGTTGCCCATGTTCACGTGAATGAAGAAGTCGGCGATGCCGTTCTTGGCGATGCCACCAGTGATTCGGGCGATGTAGGCCTCTGCCGTCTCGCGTTCCAGCAGGGGAAGGAAGTTGGACACGGTGGTGATTCCACCGGCGAGCGCTGCCGACGATCCGCTGACGTAGTCGTCAACCGCGCCGTTGGGACGCGGTGGCACTGGGTTCTCCGGATTTAGATGCGTGTGCGTGTCAATCGCACCGGGCAGCAGCAGCATGTTCGTGGCGTCGATCTCTCGCGCGCCCGCCCCGGCGGCTAGCTTCTGGCCGATCTCGACAATCTTCTCACCGCGGATGCGGACGTCGGCCAGCATGCGGCCGTTCTCGTTGACGATCAGACCGTTGCGGATGATCAGATCGGCTGGCACCTGCGCGAGGATCGGCTGCACGCTGCTGGTGGCGATCATGGCGGCCAGCACACAGCTGCCGCCCGTCAGCACCAGACGTGCGCGGCGGCCCTCACGGAATCGTTCGAATATCCTCATCAGACAGTGCTCCTTTGCACCAGCGGCCGGTGCCCAACCGCGTTGCTCGATCGGAATGACGGAGCGCGCACGGCGCGCGCTCCCTCGCGACATCTAGAAGGTGAACTGCGCGCCGAACTTCACCAGGCGGCCAACCTGAATCACGGTGCCGCGCTGCCACGCCGAACCGAACGTGTTGTTCTGCGCGATGATCGGGTTGTCGTTGAACAGGTTGTAGATATCGAACTGCGCCTGCAGCTTGCCGTGGCCGACGTTGAAATACCGCATCAGGCGGAAGTCCGTCTGGTAGAGGCGCTCACCGTACTGCGTGCCGCTCGGAATCAGCGCCACGACCGCCGTGCCGTTGGCTCCGGCCGAGAGGTTGCGCTTGAGCGACGGGGCGATTTCGGTGTTGCGCGCGGTGTAGGCGGCGGTCACCTCCGGCCCCTGCGTTGTCTGGAATGTCGCACTGGCCTGGAGTCCCCAGACCGGCAGCGGGTAGGCCCCGTAGAACTTGCCCTGAGTCAGGAACGGCGGACGGATGTCGCAGTAGGCCTCGGTGCGCGGAGCGCCGGCTTGAAATACGCCGCCGGAGGCGCCGGGCGACAACGACAACTGGCCGAGTGACGGGTCGCCTGCCGAATAGCAGAAGTTGTCACGGATACGCTCGGTGTTGGTGCCACCACCGAAGAGACCGCCGGCACCGAGGCGAACATTGAACGTGAGATCAACGCCGTCGTAGACGCGCTGCTCCTTGCCGAAGTTGTCGACGAAGGTCACCAACTGGTCGACCTGGCCAAACTTGTTCGGGTTGACGTCAGTCATGCCACAGACCTGGCCGCCACCGCCGCCTGGCAGGCGGGCGTCGGTCGGTGAGGTGATGCAGTAGGAGCTGAAGTCGGATGCCGAGGCGGCGCGGTTCTTCGACACCAGCAGGTTCCCCCACCACCGGTGGAAGTAGGCAGCATTGACCGACACCCGCGGCGCCAGCTCGTGCTGCACGCTGGAGGACACTTCCCAGTTGTTGCCACGTTTGCCCCAGCCGTTCAGCACGTCCGGGTCGTAGCGGCTCGTCACCACGGGCGTGCCGAAGGTCGCGGCCGAGAGGGCGCCGAGTTCGCTCGTCTGCGCAGCGAAGTCGCCGTTGGCGTCGTTCCAGGTGCGCGTCGCGTTGGTGGCAATGGCGCTCACCGGATTCGCGAACTCGGTGAAGACGATGAGGTCGGGTCCGAAGACGTACTTGTTGAGCGTCGCTTTCAGCGCGGTCTTGCCGTTGCCGAACAAGTCATACGAGACGCCCAGGCGCGGCTCGAAGTCCTTCCAGTTCGGCACGTTGTCGACCTTGTCGAACGACACGTTGCGGTTCGGCACCCACGGTCCCGGCTTCAGCAGGCCCGGTTCAACGTGCGCCTTGTAATAGTCAAAGCGACCACCGAGATAAACGTTGGCGCGCCTGTACTTCCAGTTGTCCTGCACATAGAGGCCAACCTGCCCGTCGATCTTGCCGTCGAGGTCGAGCGGCATCGCATAGACCTGCACTGAGGCGGGCACACCGTTCAGGAGCTGCAACACGGTCGCGCCGCCAGTGACATTGCGCGTACGGTGTACGGTCGATCCGAGGAACAGACCGCCGGTCTTGATGTTGTGCGAACCGGTGACGTATGTCGCCGACCCTGAGAGGTTGTACTGGTGGCTGGCGGTCTGCCCATACTGGCCCGGCAGATTGCGCCACACGGTGCCCGTGCTCAGCTCGCGGAACGCCGGCAGCGATGGGTCATTGCCAGGCTGCGGCACGGTCTGGAAGTTCGTATTCGCCAGCGTGAAGCCAGCTTCAAACAGGAGCCGCGCCGTCGCGGTGTTCGTCCAGCGGCTCTGGACCCAGTAGTTCGGCTCCACCTCGTAGCGGCCAATCGATTCGGGCGGTGTCGTGGCTGCGCCGCCGAGTGAGCCTTGGCCGTATGAGTAGTTCTCCTTGTTCTGCTGGTACTCGTAGTAGAACCCGAGCTTGTTCTTCGGTGTGACCAGCCAGGTCAGACGTGTTTGCTCGCTGCCCTTGCTCGAGGTGCTGAGCGCCTGGCGGCTGAGATCGGGCGTGTACTTCGTGCCTTTCGGCGTCAGATTGAAGTAGGTGCCCGCGATGCCTTGATCGACGCCAAAGTAACGGAACGCCGAGTAGAACCACAGCTTGTCCTTCTTGATCGGACCGCCAATCCCCGGGTTGATGTCCCAGATCTTGTCGACAAAGTTGACCGACGGCACGCCGCTGTCAATCAGCCGCTGATCCAGGTTGTTCGACTGCAGTTTGTTGTTGGTGAAGGCGCCGCCAAGGACACCACTGAAGCGGTTGCCGCCCTGTTTCGGAACGATGTTGCGGACAAAGCTGCCCGCCTCGGTTTCAGCCGATAGTGACGCCGTCTGAAACGTGATCTCTTCGACCGCCGCATCGTTCTCGTTATACGCGTTGCGGACGCCACCAAAGCCGGCCCCCTGGTGATAGCGCATGCCGTCGAGCAACATGATCGCCTCGGCACCGGCACCGCCGTGCACTGAGGCCGTCGCGTTTGAGGAGGCCGTGCCACCGACATTCTGCGCGCCGGTCAGACGGACGCCAGGGACGAGGATGGCGACCGACGCCCACGATCGCGAACCGGTCGGCAGCGCCTCAATCGTCTCGCGGGTGAAGGCTTTCTGCTGCACCACGTTGGTGACGTCGCCCGTCGGGGAAGTGCCGGAGACGGTGATCGATTCCTCGAGGGCGCCCAGTTTGAGTTCGGCATTGACGGTCGCGGTAAACGTCGACGTCAACTCGACGCCGTCGCGCTTGACGGTGCTGAAGCCGGGCAGGGTGAAGGTGACAACGTAGAGTCCTGGGCGCAAGTCGGTAATGGCGTAGACACCATCGCCGTCCGTCGTCACACTTCTGACCCGCTCGAGTAACACCGGGCTGGTGGCCTCGACGTTCACACCAGGTAGTACCGCCCCGCTGGCGTCCTTGACGACACCAACGATGCCTCCACCAGACTGCGCCCAAGCCGACGACGCCATCATCGTGACTAGCGCCAGGGTCGCGAGAGTGAGTACCCGCAAAACTTTTCCCTTCATGCTTCATGTCTCCTGCATCAACTCAGACTGCGCCGCTAACGGATGCGCGATGCGGCGGCGCAGAGCTCCGCCACGCGGAGCCAGTGCTCTCGTTCTGCGCGATGTGCTCGTCGGGTGTGTAAAGACCTTACGGAGATTGCGTCGACGCCACTGGCCTCATGCACAGCAACCTTGGTGCCGAATTGATCAAACGCGATAAACGCTCAGCATTTTTCGCAGTCGGTGTGTTCACACAGCAGGTCACACCTCCGCTGTTGCCCTGAAAGTCCACAACGCTGTTGCTTTGCAAGAGATCGCACGGACATCGTTGTCAGAAGTGCACTGACTTGGCGTTTTTCAAGCACTTCTGACAGGCACAGGGATGTCGGAATCCGTCAAGACGGGACGACAGAGATGTCAATCGCCTCGCCGTCGCTGTCGATACCCCAGTTGTTCTCGGCGATTTATCTAGAGTTCACACTGCTTCTGACTTGCCCAACCGCGGCTCCGGTCGGCATCACGCTTGCTCTTGCGGCAACGACACGACGGATCTAGTTGGTGTCGGATGGAGCGTATGAGATTGAGGATCGGTGTTCCCATTGTGGTCGTGGCGCTGGGCGCTGGCGCCCTGACCCAGACGATCGCGCAAGGGCAATCAACGGCGACGACGGCGTCCGCACCAACCGTCGGTCTCAGCGCAGCGGAGATGCAGGCGGTGGCCGGCAAGTACTGTGTCAGCTGTCACAACGACCGTCTCACAACGGGAGCCGTCAGTTTCTCTGGCGTAGACTTCGGCGCCATTCCCTCGCACGCGACCCTGCTCGAGCGAGCCGCCCGAAAACTGCTAGTCGGTAGCATGCCGCCCCAGGGGGCGCCGCGCCCAGACGCAGCGACGCTCCAGGCGTTTGCCACAACCATCGAACGGGCGCTCGACGACCACGGCCGCACGGTGGTGGACCCCGGCCGCGCAGTGCTTCGTCGACTGAACCGCACCGAATACGCCAACGCCGTCCGCGACCTCCTCGACCTTGACGTCAACGTCTCCGCACTCCTGCCGGTCGACAATTCCAGCTTTGGCTTCGACAACATCGGTGACGTGCTGGGCATGTCCCCTGTGCTGATGGAGCGCTACCTCACGGCGGCACGTCGCATCAGTGCACTTGCCGTGGGCGATGCAGCCGAGATTGCGACGACGGCGGACACCTACCGGGTCAAGCCCGACCGATCGCAGGACCAACAGCTCGACGGGCTACCGCTCGGGACGCGGGGCGGCCTCGCGATCACCCATACGTTCCCGCTCGACGCCGAGTACAGCTTCAAGGTCGACCTCCGTCAGACGACGCTGAACAATGTGGTCGGACTCGAGTATCCGCACGACGTGATCGTGCTGCTCGATGGTGTCGAGATTCGCCGCGCCCGCATCGGCGGTGAACAGGACCTGATTCAGTCGTTCGCCAACTCGCAGGGGTCGGCCGAAACCTTCGAGAACCGCCTCGTCGTCCGCACGAAGGTCAGCGCCGGCCCGCACACGGTTGCGGCGACCTTCATCGCCAAGACGGCCGCGCTCAGAGCCGGGCTGCTGCAGCCGATCCTGCGTACGACCTTCGATGCGCAGGACTATACCGGGCAACCACACATTGAGGCACTCGTCGTCACCGGTCCATTCAACGCCACCGGTCCCGGCGATACGCCGAGCCGGCGCCGCCTCTTCACCTGTCGCCCCCCGCACGCGGCCGGCGCCGAGAAGAAGTGCGCGCAGCGAATCCTCGCCAGTGTCGCCCAGCAGGCTTATCGGCGGCCGTTGCAGCCGAGCGACGTGTTGACGCTCGAGCGGTTCTACGAACTCGGCCGACCAAACGGCGGGTTTGAGGCGGGTGTCGAGATGGGCATCCGCCGCATCCTGGCAAGTCCTGACTTCGTCTTCCGAGTCGAACGCGATCCGCCCGGCAGCCTGCCGGGCCATGTGCACCGCATCTCTGATATCGAGCTGGCATCGAGACTGTCCTTTTTTCTCTGGAGCACGATTCCCGATCGGGAACTGCTGACGACGGCCATCAACGGGCGGTTGTCGCAGCCTGCGGTCCTCGAGACGCAGGTCAGGCGGATGCTGGCAGACCCACGCTCAGCGGCCCTTGTCGACAACTTCGCCGGTCAGTGGCTGTATCTGAGGAACCTGGCCAACATAAAGCCGGTGCCGACGGAATTCCCCGACTTCGACGACAACCTGCGGAGCGCAATGCTGCGGGAAGTGCAGCTCCTGTTCGACGACGTCATCCACCGCGACCGCAGCGTGATGGACCTGATGACCGCAAGCGACACGTTCCTGAACGAGCGCCTGGCTCGTCACTATGGCATTGCTGGTATCTACGGCAGTGACTTCCGCCGCGTCGACCTGGCCCTCGATGAGCGGCGCGGGCTGCTCGGTAAGGGCGCGATCCTCGTCGTTACATCGCTCGCCTCGCGCACCTCGCCGGTCGTCCGTGGCAAATGGATTCTCGACAACGTCTTGGGCACACCCCCGCCACCGCCACCACCGAACGTCCCGGCCCTTGACGAGGTCGGTGCAGCCAAGGCGTCGACACTCCGCGCTCGCATGGAAGCCCACCGCGGCAACGCGCAGTGCGCCGGCTGCCATCGGATGATGGACCCTATTGGATTTGCGCTGGAGAACTACGACGCAGTGGGGCGCTGGCGCACCCGCGACGGCGGAACGTCGATCGACTCGGCGGGTGTGCTGATGGACGGCAGCATGGTCGATGGGCCCACGTCACTGCGACGCGCGCTGACGGCGCGTCCCGACGTGTTCATCCGGACGATGACCGAAAAAATGCTGACGTACGCGCTCGGGCGTGGCGTCGGTCCGTCCGACATGCCGGCCATCCGCACGGTGACGCGCACCGCCGCACTCAACGACTACCGATTCTCGAGCCTCGTCATGGGTATCGTGCAGAGCCCACCGTTCCAGCTGCGCGCCACACCCACCGCTGAATAGAGGAGCCAGCATGTTCATCACGAAGAAGTCGCTGTCACGCCGTACCTTCCTCCGCGGAATGGGTGTCACCGTGGCACTGCCATGGCTCGACGCGATGATGCCCGCCTTGGCCACCCCGGTCACCGCCGCGGCGCTGGCACCGACCCGCTACGGCTTTCTCTACGTCCCCCACGGGGTCATCCTTGACCGCTTCCTGCCCTCGACGGTGGGCGCCGACTTCGAGCTTCTGCAGATTCTGAAGCCACTCGAACCACTCAAGCGGCAACTGACACTCGTCAGCAACTTGACCGGACCGCCCGACAACGGCTCGGGGCATGTCGGCGCCGCGTCGTCATGGCTCACCGGCACCAGCGCCAAGCGCACCGAGGCTGAGGACGTCCGCGTCGGCACAACGGTCGACCAGTTGATCGCCAAGCAGGTGGGTCAGGATACGCTGTTCCCATCGCTCGAACTGGCGACGGAGGACCTGACCGGGTTGA
Source organism: Vicinamibacterales bacterium (assembly GCA_040081555.1). GTDB lineage: Bacteria > Acidobacteriota > Vicinamibacteria > Vicinamibacterales > CAVVIG01 > CADEEX01. Next base: position 17,923 of record JBEBGG010000025.1, on the reverse strand, counting down.
TCGGCTCGTGCGACTACGGCTTCAGTTGCACGTACCTCAACACCCTCTGCTGGTCGTCTCCGACGACGCCGCTACCGATGGAGGTCAATCCGCGCGTCGTCTTCGAACGAATGTTCGGGGACGCGACGTCGCGCGAGCGTCACCTGGCGCACATGCGCGAAGACCGCAGCATTCTCGACTCGGTTCGTCAGGACGCGACGCGGCTTTCGCAGGGGCTCGGCGCCGATGACCGACACCGCGTGAACGACTTCCTCGACAACGTGCGCGAGATTGAACGCCGACTGCAGGCGGCCGAGCGCCAGGCGCAGACCTCAGTGATTCGACAGCCGCAGACGCCAATCGGCGTGCCTGAGCTGTATGACGATCACGTCGCGCTCTTGTTCGACCTCATGGCTCTGGCATATCAGGCCGATATCACGCGGGTCTCGACGCTGATGTTCGGCCGTGAGCTGACGAATCGGACGTATCCGCAGGCCGGGGTCCCAGAGCCACACCACGCCGTCTCGCATCACCAGAACAATCCAGAGATGATCGAGAAGCACGCAAAGATCAACACCTATCACATGACGCTCTTTGCCACGCTGATGGAGAAGCTGCGGCAGACGCCCGACGGCGACGGTTCTTTGCTCGACCACACGATCCTGCACTACGGAAGCGGCATGGCAAACGGCAATGTCCATTCGCACAACCCGCTCTGGATGCTCATGGCCGGCGGCGGCAATGGCCTGCCCGGCAATCGCCACATCAAGGCGGCAGACGGCACGCCACTCGGCAACCTGCTCGTCGGCATCGCCGCACGCGCTGGCATCGGTGCGCCACGCATCGGTCTCAGCAATGGCATGGTCGAGGTCTAGACCAATGCACAGGACCTCCCCAACCGACGGTCGCGTTGTCACTCTGACTCTGGTTCTGCTGGCGCTGCCCCTCGGGGCGGGCGCACAGACAGTGCAAAACCGCGCCGCTGCGGCATCGGCCGCGCCCTTGTCATCGGTCAGCGCCGATGGCACAACCCCGCTCCATCGCGCGGTCGTCGCCAACGATGTCAGCGCAGTGCAGCGTCTATTACGTTCCGGCGTCAGCCCCGAGTTGCGGACCAGGTACGGTGTGACACCGCTGTCGCTGGCGGCCTCCTATGGCTATGCCCCAATCGTGACCGCGTTGCTCACCGCTGGCGCCGGTGCCAATAGCACGTCGAAGGAGGGCGAGCCGGTACTGATGACGGCGGCGCGAAGCGGCAGCGTCGACATCGTCAAGACTCTCCTGGCACATGGAGCCGACGTCGACGCCAGAGAACAGTGGCTCGGCCAGACCGCGCTGATGTGGGCGGCAGCCGAGAATCACGCGGCCGTGGTGGACGCGCTGCTCGAGGCCGGGGCGCAGCCGACGGTCGCAACAACGCGCCTCGACTACTGGGAGATGCAGCCGATCGAACAGGCGACGCCCAAGGTGAATACGCCGAAAGGTGGGATGGTGGCGCTGCACTACGCGGCGCGGCAAGGTGCGCAGGATGCCGTGCGGGCACTGGCCGGATCGGCTCTGACCGACCTGGATCAGGCCGATCCCGACGGTGTCACGCCCCTCCTCTATGCGACGTTGAACGGACATTACGACGTCGCGGCATTACTCCTCCACCACGGCGCCGATGTCACCCGGGCCGACCGCTATGGACGAACCGTTCTGTACGCCGCGATCGACATGCGCACGCTCGAAGTGGAGCCGCGGCCGTCTCCACGCACCGAGGAAGCGGTCAGCGCGCTGGCCCTGGCACAGATGGCGATCGATTTTGGTGCCGACCTCAATGCGCCGTTGAAGGGGCGCGCGCCCAGCCGCTGCTCGAATGGCTGCTACGTGCTTGGGGGCGATGGCGCGACGCCACTCTGGCGAGCCGCGCGTGAGAACGACGTCGCCGCGTTCAAGCTGCTGCTGGACGCAGGCGCCGATCCGCATGTCCGGGCGCGGGACGGCAGCACACCACTGATGGTCGCGGCGGGACACTCCTGGCGCGACGATCACAGTCTCGGCAGCGAGGCCGAGTCGATCGAGATCATCACGATGCTGCTGAAGGCGGGCAGTGACTTGAGTGATCGCGATCGAGCCGGCGAAACAGCACTACACTACGCCGCAGCGCGTGGCGCCGACACGGTCGTCAGCTTTCTTGTGGAGCAAGGCGCCAGGCTGGACGCGAAAGATCCGATCAACCGAACCCCGCTCGACGCCGCGATGGGAATTGCGCAGACGGTGCGCGTCGGCGGGGGCGCACCCGTCGATGCACCGGTACGGGTCAGCACGGCGAAACTGTTGACGTCGTTGATGGCCGCGCGCGGCATCGCGATTGAACCCTACGCGGCACCGCCTCCAGCGCCAGGGCCCAAACCCTAGCGGCACGGCTGCCGGGAACCCTTCATCCACGCCGGTCGCAGATGAAGGGTTCGACTCGACGAGTCAGACCGGCCCCTTGAATTCCGCAGTGCCGGCGTTCGGATCGTAGTGAGAATCGCCAGGCCTGGCGACACCACTGATCTGGACGTCGTAGCCGTCTGGATCCGTGATGTGGAAACTGACGTAATTGGGCGGGCTGCTCACGTCGCCCTGATCGAGCCGCGGCTTCAGCCCTCGGCTTTCGAGTTCTGCTTTGACCGTATCTGTATCCCAATCGGCAATCCGATAGGCGACGTGATCGATCGTCGGGACGGCTTGGGTGGGCTGACGAGGATTTCGCACCGCGAGCGATGAGTTTCCAAAGCGAAGCTGTGCCTGAGTGCCGGTATCGTGCGTGATCCGCATGCCGAACAACCCGGCGTAGAAGTCACGCGAACGCTTGTAGTCCGCGACGCGCAGCGAGATGTGGTCGACCGACAACATCTTGAAACCCGCAGCCTCGACCGGTACTGCGCTCAGCATTGCGGCCGATGCCGCAGCTCCGCTGAGCGCGAGGCTCTTGATCAATTGACGCCGGTCCATCCGGCCGGCTTCGAAGTCCCGCAACAATCTGGCAATGACGTGTTCCATAGGTCCCTTCTGAACGTGTAGAGGTGCAACGCTCACAGCAACATGTGTTCCTGCGGGAGACATGGAATGTCGAACGAACTCGAGAAGGGGTTGTGATCGGGCCGACAGGCGTGTCGGATTCGGACGAATCTGCCTGACACAGATGTCAGACCGGTCGGAGTGCGAATCAGAGGACGCGCTGGTGCTACGGCATCTCGATGGCGGGGGCGATTCGATCCGTCTGGAACGACGACATCGAGTAGAGACGGATCGGACGATCGGTCTTGAAGTACTTCTTGTAGGCGGCAATCCAGTCGTCGGCGATGTCGCGCTGTGCCGTGACCAGGTCGAGCTCTCCCTGGCACACCAGCTGTGTCAGGAGCGTCTCCAACTCGTCCTTCACTTTCGCGTTCCATATCCTCGAGCCGTACCGTTCGGGCCAGAGGTTCCGAGCCTCTGGCGCACCGCCCAAGTCGGGGGTGACGAGGTAGTCCAGCTCATATTCTTGAGCCGGTACGTGTTCCATGCCGTAGCCGCGCAAGACTTCGGCACGTACCGTCGCTGGAATCGGCGACGGTTCCCACGGGATGCTTCGGCACAACTCGGCCACTGCGAGTGGAAGTGTTGCGCCTGGCGTCAGGGACCGAATCGGCAAGACGCCGGGTTCTTCGCCCCGGACATCAGCATCGGTCGATGTCGGGTGAGACGCCGAACGCCGCGACGTGACCGCCACCGCGGCGAGGAACGCGACGGTCAGCACGAACGCGGCAAGTGGCGCACCAGCGAGGTACGCGCGCCACTGCAGAAGCGGAGACGCCGGGCCTTGACTGCGCGCTTCCCGCAGCCGCGCTTCGAGGCGGGTCCGCGCGCGCCCGCGCAAAGCGTCCGCCATCCAGTCGTCGGCCTGACTGGTCTCGCCAAGACGCGCGCTCGCTTGAAGGAACTCCTGCATCCGGCCCCGGCACCTCGCACATGTGGCGAGGTGCGCCTGCGCGGGCGCCACGCGTTCTGGCGGCAGCTGATCGTCGAGTGCCAGCAGCAGGTCCTGGTCGGCAAGGTGCGTCGTCTGAGCCATGGCCATCACCCCTTATGCAGGTCCGAGCCTCGTCAGGGCGCGCGCCATCGACTTGGCCACCGCCCCAAGCGAGACACCGAGCGCCGCGGCAATGTCGCGATACTTGAAGCCCTCGGCGCGAAGGAGCAAGCAGCGACGGTCACGTTCCGGCAACGCGCCTATCACCCGCTGCCAGTGGAGACGTTGCTCCGTATCCGCCAGGCGCTCTTCGGGATTGGCCGCCGGATCGATGCGGTCATCAGCGGGAGCGGCGTCCATCCGTAGACTCCACCAGTGTCGCTGCTGACGTCGACGCTGCCTGAGCGCGAGGTTTCGCGCCACACGAAAGAGCCACCCCGGAAGGTTGCTGCGGGAACGATCCAGCTGGAGGTGACGGAACAGTGCCAGGAAGACGTCCTGTACGACGTCTTCCGATTCCTGGGCGTTGAGGCCAAGCGACGCCACGTAACGCTGCAGCGGCCTGCGGTAGTCGTCGAACAATCGGAGTACGTCCTGTTCGATGTCGGCGCTGGCGACGCGGTCGTCCGCCAGGACGGCTTCCGGCATGGGAGCGTACGTGCGTTCGGCAATGGATAGGTTGGCGGGCACACCAAGCACGTCGGGATTCTACAACGGGCCATCAGGCGAGCCGTCGGCAGGCGCGTCATCGCAAAAATACGGTGAACAGAACCCGGCCGTCGGGAATGTCTCTTTGTGGAAGCCGGCACACCCCGTGCCAGTACCACTAACTAGGAGTGTTCTCTTGACCCACGCGACTTGGTGCCTGCGCACGGCCGGCCTGTCGATCCTTCTCGGCTGGCTTCCCTCGTCTGCCCGCGCGCAAACGACGCCCGCGCCGCCGCAGGCCTTCGTCGAGAACGTTGACGTCATCGCGACGACACCGCTCTCCGGAGTCGAACTGACACTCGATCAAATTCCCTCGCCAGTGCAGTCCGCGACGGCCACCGACATTGATGCAAGCGCGGCACTCGACGTTGCTGACTTTCTCAATCAACGCCTGACGGCCGTTCACATCAATGAGGTGCAAGGCAACCCGTTTCAGCCAGACGTCAACTATCGCGGCTACACCGCGTCGCCGCTGCTTGGCACCCCACAAGGTCTGTCGGTCTACATGGACGGCGTCCGGATGAACCAACCGTTTGGCGAGGTGGTGAGCTGGGATCTCATCCCGCGCCTCGCGGTCTCGTCAGCGGCGCTGATGCCTGGGTCGAATCCCATCTTCGGCTTGAACACGCTCGGTGGCGCACTGTCGCTGCAAACGAAGGATGGCCGGAGCCAAAAGGGCACCACCATTCAGGCCCTGTATGGCAGCTTTCTCCGGCGCGCGCTCGAGTTCGAGCACGGCGGCGCCAACAGGACCGGCGCACTCCATTGGTACGTTGCCGGCAATCTCTTTGGTGAGGACGGCTGGCGGGACGATTCACCCTCGGACGTCCGTCAACTGTTCGGCAAGGTCGGATGGGTACGCGGCCGGACGACACTCAACCTGTCTCTGGCGCAGGCCAACAATTCCCTCACCGGCAACGGTCTCCAGGAGCAGCGACTGCTCGATGCCGGCTACGCCAGCGTCTATACCAAGCCCGACGTCACGAACAATCGATCAACCTGGATGAACGCCACGATGCGCCGCGCGCATTCAGAGCACCTGACGTTCTCTGGCAACGCCTACTATCGCTTCATCCGGACTAACACCTTGAACGGCGACGTCAACGAAGGCTCGCTCGACCAATCCGTGTATCAACCGGGTGCGGCGGAGCAGGCCGCGTTGTCGACGGCCGGCTACGCCGACGTGCCGGCGAGCGGGGCCACTGCCGCCAACACTCCGTTTCCGTTCTTTCGATGTCTGGGCAACGTCCTCTTGAGCGATGAGCCAGGCGAGAAGTGCAACGGCCTGATCAACCGGTCCAACGCCAGGCAGCACAACGCCGGCCTGGCCGGTCAGGCGAGCCTGCAACAGAACCGCGACTCCCTGAAGAATCGGCTGACGGTCGGCGCCGGGTTCGACCGCAGTGGGGTGGGGTTTGTGCAGTCGACGGAACTGGGATACGTCAATCCCGATCGCAGCGTTACCGGCACCGGTGCCTTCGCCGACGGCGTGAGCGGAGGAGACGTTGACGGCGTGCCATTTGACACGCGCGTGGACCTCGACGGGCAACAGCGCACCTGGAGTATCTATGCGACCGACACACTGTCGCTCAATGCGGCCTGGCACCTGACACTGTCGGGCCGCTACAACCGGACCACGCTGGAGAACCGCGATCGAATCCAGCCAGGGGGCGGGCCCGGTTCGCTCGACGGCGATCACACGTTCGCCCGACTGAACCCGGCCGCCGGCCTCACCTTCAGTCCATCCTCGTCACTCAACGTCTATGCGGGGTATAGCGAAGGGAGTCGGGCGGCGACCTCGATTGAACTCGGGTGCGCCGATCCCAACGAGCCGTGCAGATTGCCAAACGCCATGGCTGGTGATCCGCCGCTCAATCCGGTGGTGACACGAACCGTGGAGGCCGGTGTGCGAGGTGGCCTTCACGCGCGAACGCAGTGGAACGCCGGCGTCTTCTCTGCGGAGAACCGCGACGACATTCTGTTTGTCGCCTCGACCGACACCGGATTCGGCTACTTCAAGAACTTCGGTCGCACGAGCCGCCAGGGGCTGGAACTGGGGGTCAAGAGCCGGGCTGGACGCGTCACCTTCGGCGCCGGCTACAACTGGCTCTCGGCCACCTTCGAGAGCGCCGAAACGGTCAACGGCTCTGCCAACAGCACCAACGAAGAGGCGCAGGCCGGCGCGCGTGGACTCGAGGGCGCGATCGACATCGAACCGGGCAACCGCATCCCCTTCATCCCATCACACACGCTCAAGCTCTACGCCGACGTGCAGGCGACCACGGCACTCTCGATCGACGTGAATGTCGTGGGCGTCTCGAGTTCACTGGCTCGGGGCAACGAAAATGGCGCCCACGAACCAGACGGCACCTACTACCTGGGGCCTGGAGACGCGCCGGGGTACGCCGTCCTCGACGTCAGCGCGCGGTACAAGGCGACGACGTGGCTGCAGCTCTTCGCGCAGCTCAACAACGTGCTCGACCGCAGGTACTACTCAGCCGCCCAACTCGGACCCGCCGCGTTCACCGCGGCGGGCACCTTCATCGCGCGGCCGCTTCCCGCCGTCGACGGCGAGTTCCCCGTCCAGCAGACCACGTTCTTTGCACCCGGCGCTCCGCGTGCCCTCTTTGTCGGTACCCGATTGACCTTTTGAGGCGCGAGGGAGGAGTCCCTGGTCACCCTAGTCGTGACGGCCAGACCCGTACGTGGGGCATCGCCGTCGTCGTGGCCTACCCTTGCTCGAAGCCCGGGGCAGCGCAGCCTGATATTCAGGTGTGCCGAGGCCGGCCTCTCTGGGTAAAATGCACCACCGAGGTGTTATGACGCATCGATTTCATGGTGTCGCAGGCAGCATCGCTCTGATCGCCGGTCTGTGCGTGCTTGGTTCCGCGGCACGGGTTGCTGCGCAAGGGCAGACGGCCGCCAAGCCCTACAGTCCGCCGCGCACGCCGGACGGGAAACCAGATCTGCAGGGCGTGTGGGAACACAACGCCGTTACGCCGCTCGAGCGGCCCAAAGCGCTCGCCAACAAGCCGGTCCTGAGCGAACAGGAGTTGGCCAACCTCAAGCGCAACGCCGCGCGCGTGCTCGACGCAGGCGACGCGCAGTTCGGGGACGACCTGTTTGAAGCGGCGCTCGCTGAGCAGAAGGGGTCCAAGTCGTACGACCCGGCGACGGGTAACTACGACCAATCCTGGATGGTCCAGCGCTCGTGGGACAACCGCACGTCGCTCATCGTCGATCCGCCAGATGGCCGCGTGCCGCCCTTCACACCCGAGGCGCTGAAGCGCCAGAAGGCCGAGCGCGGGTCCCGCGTCATCGCCACCGCCGACTCGTGGGAGGACCGCAGCCTCAGTGAACGCTGCATCACCTACGGAGTGAACAAGCTGATTCGCGCCGGCTACAACAGCTACGTTCAGATATTCCAGACGCCCGGCTACGCCGTGGTGCAGATGGAAATGATTCACGACGCGCGCGTCATTCCGCTCGACGGCCGGCCGCACGTCTCAAAGGCCATCCGGGGGCATCTGGGCGATTCGCGCGGCCACTGGGAGGGCGACACGCTCGTGGTCGACACGACGAATTTTTCGCCAAAGAGCGAGTTTCGCGGCTCAGCGGACGGCCTGCACATCGTCGAGCGGTTCTCCCGCGTCGGCCCCAACACGCTGAAGTACGAAGTGACCTACGAGGATCCGACCACGTGGACGCGGCCATGGACGGTCGTCGTCAACATGATGAGCACCAAGGACAAGATGTACGAGTACGCCTGCCACGAGGGCAATGATGGCCTTGTCGGGATTCTCTCGGGAGCGCGCGCGCAGGAAGCGAACGCGGCGGCCGGTGCGGCCAAGACTACTCCGTAGGCGGGAGCCGACGCGTCACACCCGGGCGGTCAGCGAGCGCTTCGCTGGGCAAGCAGTCGGCTGGATGTCGACCGATGATTAGCTCGGCTTCACTCTCGTGCTTTGGCTCGACACGCACTGCCACCGACCCTCGCGCATCACGAAGACATCGGTGTAGCGGAGCGTGATTTCGGCGGGCTCGCCATTCTTGAGGCCGACCACCTTCAGCGTAAACGCGACTACGGCCGTGTCCCGGTAAATCTTGACCGAGAAGTCGTCCTGGATGGCCGATTCGACGTTCTGGTTGAAGTTCGCCGCAAGTTCCAGTTCCTGCTTCTTGTTGACCTTGGTGCCGTCATCGTAGATCGCTGTGAATTCCTCGGCGAGGAACCCTTCGATCAGGGCGAGATCTTTATGGTAGAAGGCCTCGTTCCACGACTGCTCGAGTTCGATGAGCACTTGTTGGTCCGACTTGACTGGCTTGTTCTGAGCCGCGCACGGGGCCGCTGTCCAAGCGACCACGATGAGGCTGGCTAAGGCACCACGCCACACTCGGCGAAGCCATTCCAGCGTGCGGTCGCCTTTGGCATGGGTCATCGTCGCAGTCTACACCGCCGCTTTGTGAGCGCGATACTTTGTTGTCGTCGCCGACCCGCCAGCAGTTGCCCTTCGAGACGAGCCCTTCCCTATTTTTGGGAGTGCGACCGTCGTTGAGGATTGATGAGGGAGTGGTTCGAACGCTGGGGTGTGGCGATGGGGAGGGGTGCGAGCGAGAGAGCGTTGGGAGGATGACTGGAGGGCGAGACTCGCCTCCGGAAAAGTCGAACGCCAGTCTGGCACTCGATTGCGAGTACCAGACTGGCCTTGACGCCTTCAGAACCTTAGATGTATTCGACCCGGCCGTTGCTGTTGCCGAACTTCTCGGTGGGCACACCCATCTTGTTGAGGACAGTGACCCACAGGTTTGCCACCGGGGTCGTATTGGGATAGCCCTTATGCAGGCCGCCCTTGACGGTCCCGGCCGCTCCGCCAATGAGCAATGTCGGCAGGTCAAGCTGGAAGTGCAGGTTGCTATCGCTCATACCGGAACCATAGACAAACAGGCAGTTATCGAAGACCGTGCCGTCGCCCTCCGGAATCTGGCGGAGTTTGTCCAGGAAGTAGGCGAACTGCTTCATGTGATAGGTGTTGATCTTCGCCAGCTTCGCGATCTTTGCCGGATCGTTCTGATGATGCGAGACCGGGTGATGTCCATCCGGCACCCCGATTTCTGGATAGGAGCGGCCAGTCTGTTCCTTGGACATCATGAACGTGCTGATGCGCGTCATATCGGTCTGGTACGAGAGCGCCAGAAGATCGAGCAACAGCTGGCAGTGCGGCTCGTACAACTCTGGGGCCGCACCCGGCCGTTCGACCACTGGCAGCTCGCGCTTGCTCTGGGCCTCGGCCGTCTGCACGCGCCGCTCGGACTCGCGCACCGAGTCCAAGTACTGGTCGACCCTCAATTGATCCTGGGGCCCCAGGGTCCGCTTGAGGCCAGTGATGCTCTCGAGTGCGGTGTCGAGAATGCTCTTCTCTTGCGCGAGGCGCGCCATGCGGGCCGGGACGTCGGTGCTCTCCGAGGCACCGAACAGCCGCTCGAAAATGGCGCGCGGGTCGCATTCCGACGGCAGCGGGGTTCGCTCGTCGCGCCACGCCAACGTGTTCGTATACGCGCAGCTGTAGCCGGAGTCGCACGCGCCGAGCGACTCGTCACTGTCGAGCGACAACTCGAGCGACTGCAATTGCGTCTGCTGGCCCAGGTGCTTTGCCGCGACCTGATCCATCGACACACCGGCCCGGATGTCGGCGCCCTCTGTCTTCTTGATGTGGGTGGACGTCAGCCACGGCGCGCAGGAGCGGGCGTGACCGCCAACGCCGTCACCGACCGCGACGTCATTGGACAGGTGGCTCAGCACAAACAGGTTGTCACGAAACGGCGCCAGCGGTTCGAGAATCGGCGACAGTTCGAAGCTGTTCCCGTAGGCTTTCGGTAGCCAGTACGGCATTGCCGTGCCGTTCGGGGCGTAGAACATGCCCATGCGCTTCGGTGATTGTGCCGCCGCACTCAACGGGCTGGCAAACGCCGGAATCATGCTGTCCAGGAGCGGGAGCGCCAACGAGGCGCCCAACCCGCGCAGAATCGCGCGGCGGGACAGGCTTTTCTTCATCACGATACTCATCTTAGGGCCTCCTCGTTGCTGACGGGATGTTCTCGGCCTGTAACGGTGCGTCTTCGGCCAACATTCTCATTTGAAAGGGCTTGCTCTTGACCATGGCTAGAATAACCGACGACCAGCGGTAGTCCTTCGGCGCCGAATCTCGCAAAATCTGCCGAACCGCTGGCCGGTCGTAGTAGTCGGTGCCACGGCCCAGGCCGTAGGTCATCATCTTCTCGACCACCGTCTCGATAAACTCCGTGCGTCGCTTCATCAGGGCGTTCCGGAACTCGACCGGGCCGTTGAACTGCGTGCCGTCAGCCAAGACACCAGAAGAATCGACTACCTCTTTCGAATCGGCGTCGACCTGGCGCCAACGCCCCAGTGCGTCGAAATTCTCAAGCGCGAAGCCCAAGGGATCCATGAGGCGGTGACAATTGGAGCACGGCGCATTCTTGCGGTGCTGTTCGAGCCGTGCGCGCACCGACGTCGGCTTCGCACCCTCCCCGTTCTCTTTCAGCGAGGGCACGTTCGGTGGCGGTGGTGGCGGAGGCGTCCCGAGGAAGTTTTCCAACAACCACTTGCCCCGAATTACCGGTGACGTGCGATTCGCGTAGGAACTGACCGCGAGGATGCTGCTCTGACCCAGGAGCCCGAATCGTCGGGGGTCGGTCAGCGCGATACGCCGGAAATGGTCGCCATACACGTTCGGGATCCCGTAGTGCTTTGCGAGCGGCTCGTTCACGAATGTGTAATTCGCCGTGAGCAGTTCGCTGACGCTGCGATCCTCTCGGACTTGGCTGTCAAAGAACATCTCCGTTTCCTGACCCATCGCCTGACGCAGGTTGTCGTCAAAATACGGGAACAAGTACGGATCTGGCGTGGCCGCGCGCAGTTTCCTCAGCCACAACCACTGCGAGGCAAAATTGGTCGCCAAGGTGGAGGCCCGCGTATCAGCCAGCATCCGCTTGACCTGCTGCTCCAGAATGACCGGATCGCTCAACTTACCCCGCTTTGCGACCGCTACCAGGTCATCATCCGGAATACTGTTCCAGAGGAAGAAAGAGAGGCGTGAGGCCAGTTCGAGATCGGTCAGGCGGTATGGCACACCCGGCCGCGCGCCCGCCGGATCCCGCTCCACTCGGAACAGAAAGCCGGGCTGCACCAGCAGGGTCTCCAGCGCCCACTCGATCCCGGTGTCAAAATTCCCGGTGCTGCGGCCCGACTTGTAGGAGGCCATCAACTTCTGGACATCCGCGTCAGTCTCGGTGCCCCGATACGCGCGGCGAACCAGTGTCGTCAGCACCTTACGTGCGCAGGGCTCCTCTTCGGCAGGGGTGGCCGGCTGACAGACAAGAATCCGGCGGCGGCTCGGCGTGTCCGCCGCCCCGCCCGGCGTAAACGGCCCGACGATCTGCACGCCCAGGATCTGCGGATCCTTCGGATACTGCTGGAAGAAGAAGCTCTTGATCGACGGCCGCTGCGGGCGGGTGTCGATCGGCAGCCTATGCCCCAGGTCCGATACAAACGAAATCCCCAGGAGATGGGGGCCAGCCTTGACCGGCAACCGGAGGCTGAGCGGAGTGTACTCGCTCGTATCGCCTTCGGCCTCCCGTTTGGCTTCCGTCTCGATCAGCTTCACCCGCTGGTAGTCCAATCGCACTTCCACCGGCTCGGTGCCTTTGAGTTCCCTGACAAACTGCGAGTAATCAGCATTTTGTGGAATGCGGATGTTGAACTCGTATTCACCGTCCAGGGGGAAGGTGTGTCGCACGGCGATCCCGCCGCGAGAGCCCTCCGGCAGGTCATCGTTGACACGATCCTCCTGCCACAGAAGCGGCGAGTTCATGTACGACACCGCCGTGGCTTTGGAGAGCCCCACACCCATGGCCAGACGGCTGACCTTGGCTGCCGCCAAGATGTACCGCTGCATCAGTGACGGGGACACCGTCAAGATGTCCGCCACGTTGTCGAAGCCGTATCCGGCGTCTTCGACAGGCAGCAGCGTCGTCCCGTCGACCTCGAGACCAAGCAGGTCGCGGATGACGTTCGGGTATTCGGTCCGATTGATTCGATGAATCGCGGAGACGCGACCCGGGTTGGGCTTGGCGGCGGCGGCGCTGTCCAGAGCCTGCTCCAGATTGGCCACCCACTTGGTCAGGACGGCCCCATCAGGCCTCATTGCCCCCTGTGGCGGCATCGACCCGCCGCGGACCTTTCGGATGACCTTCTCCCACACGTCAGCGTGCTGAGAGAGGTCCGTAAGCCCCGGCGCACTCAAGAGCAGTCCGCCGGCTTTCAGTCGCTCACCATGACAGGTGACGCAGTACTTGCCGACCATCGCGCCAGCCTCGGCGCCGGCGTCGGCGACCGTAGCGGGCGCCGCCTTGGTTGGTGTGGTCTGCGCTGCTGCGGCCTGCACTGGGGCCGCCTGCGTCGTGTTCTTGAGCGCCTGGCCGCGTGGGTCGACGCTCACCAGGAGCGTCAACAGCACCGCGACTCCGCCCGTCATCAGCCGATTTCTCATCATCTCACCCCGCATCTGCGAACCTCTTCTCAACGCTGCGAGCTGCTTTGCGTCGCCGACTGGTCATTTTCAAAGTCATGCGCGGCGAACTTCAGCGACTGCCCGGCCTTTGGATTCGCGCCGGCCTTGATCAAGGCCGCAGCGGCCAGCAGTTTGACGTGATAGGACGAACAGCAAATCTCGTGACCCTGCGCCACGCGCAGCGGCGTCTGGTCCTGCCAGTCCGGGGCGTCGAGCCAGGCGCCCTTCTCGGCGAGGAACGTCACGACGCGGGCGTCATCGTGAAACGACGCGCCATGCAGTGCCGTCTGGGCCCACTGGTTTTGTGCGTTGATATCCAGCCCGAGCTCGAGGCAAATCTTGAGCGCTTCGATCTGCTCGGTTTCCTTCCAGACGTGATAGGTCACGTTTGTCGGCTGGGGCCGGCCCACACCGCCGGCGAGCATCAGCGCAGTCTCCCCGCCCCGAGCGGTGAGGAAGGGATCCGCGCCCGCCGCAAGCAGCATTCGCATAATCTCAACCTGGCCGTGCTTGGCCGCCGTCATGAACGGCGTCGAGCCAATATTGGTGAACAAACCCGAACCGGGGTAGAGATTTACACCGATCTCCAACACCTCGATCAACCGGTACGGCTTCATCAGGCGGGCATTCGGATCCACACCATGGGCCAGGAGGGCCTTCGCGACAGCCGGCTGCCCGAGGTACGTCGTAATGTGCAGCGGAGGCACGCCAGGCCCGGCGTTCTTGGCGTCGGCGCCGTGCTCCAGGAGAAACAGTGCCATCGCTTCGTTGCGCCGGATCATGGCGAACTGCAACGGCGTCCAGCCATTCGGAGTCGGCGCGTTGACATTGGCGCCACCCTCGAGCAATACGCGGACGACTTCCAGCTGGCCGCGGTCGATGGCAAACAGGAGCGGCGTCATTCCGCCCTCAAACCTGTCCATGTCGCCATCGCCATCCTTGGGCCACAACACCGTGATGACCGATCTGGTTTTGTCGAGGCGCTCGAGCGGCTTCCGATCAGAGAGGTAGTGGGCGTTGCCAGCCACGAACGGCTTCGACTTGGTGACGGTGTCGGCCTTCGCGCCGACCTCGAGCAGGAGCTTGGCCGCCTCCGCGTGCCCCTCGGCCGCCGCCCACATGAGCGGCGTCTGGCCGCGGTCACCGGCCGGGCGGTCCGCCACAGCACCGGCGGTCAAGAGCAACTTGATCACCGAGGTCTGGCCCGTGCGCGCCGCGTACATCATCGCGGTCTCGCCGGTGGTGCGCGCAAAGTTGGGGTCAGCCTTCGCCTTCAACAGGCGCTCGACGACGGCCGCGTTCCCGTTGGTGCTTGCCAACATGAGCGGCGTAATGCCCAGATCGTTTGCGGCATTGACGTTCGCACCAGCGGCAACCAGCAGATCGACAATCTTCACATTGTCGAGATGAACGGCCCGCGCCAGCGCGTTCGCCCCATCGCCGCGCCGGGCGTTGACGTCGACACCTTGCTTCAACAGCGTTCGCACCGCTTCCTGGTCCTGCCGTTGGACAGCCTCCAAGAGGCGCAAATCTGCGGCGGCCGAGAGCACTGGACCCTGCGTCAGCGCTACAAAGCCGAGCACCGCTGCCGGTAGCACGGCCATCGAAACAAGCTTCGTCTTCAGTTGCAATAATCTCATGTTGAACCGATCCCGGCCACAAGCGGGTGGCCATAGTCCTCCAGCGCGAAAGCGCCGGTCGGGTCCACGGTGATGGCGCCATCGTACGGTAGGCGCACCGGGAGACTCTACTCCCAAGAGATTATCGGCGCAACGAGATTGTTTCAGTCATTTCGGCGAGCTGCGCCCTTGTAACAAGGTGTGACACGGCACGAAGTGGACGACGCACGGCGTGTTATAAGTCGAGGGATTTGCCCCGCATCTGCTCGGCCGGCCTCCTCCTCGCCGTGGCGCTCGGTGCGGCGAACGCCTCGGGCCAGACTCAAGCGGTGCCCACCTCGGCCGCCAACTCTGCGGCCGCCGCGCCCGTGACCACGGTCGAGGTCCCATTTACCTACGTCGGCCCCCCGCCACCGGTGCCGCCGGCCACTGTTTCTCGCGATGGCACGGGACGGGCCACGGTGCGCGCCGTTCGGCTGACCATGCCGTTGCGTCTGGACGGCAAGCTCGACGAGGCCGTCTACGAAATGGTACCGCCGGTGTCGGACTTCGTACAAACCGAGCCGGTGATGGGCGTGGCGGCGACTCAGAAGACCGAAGTCTGGGTCCTCTACGACGACGAGAATTTCTACATCGTCGGCCGTTGCTGGGAATCGAATCCCGAGCGGATGGTGCTCAACGAGATGCGGCGCGACGCCGGGGCCATCGGGCAAAACGAACGTCTCGGTTTCGTGCTCGACACCTTTTACGACCGGCGGAACGGCATCTCGTTCAACGTGACGCCGATTGGCGGCCGCAACGACGGACAGATCACCGACGAACGGCAGTACAACGGCGACTGGAATCCCATCTGGGACGTGGCCACCGGTCGCTTCGACGGGGGATGGACGGCCGAGATCGTGATCCCGTTCAAGTCGTTGCGCTACCGCGCGGGACACGCACAGATCTGGGGCATCAACATCACGCGCCACAACCGGTGGAAGAACGAGGCGTCCTACCTTACGCCCATGCCCAAGGCGCTCGCCAGCCGCGGGCTGTTCCAAGTCTCGCTTGCGGCCACGCTCGTGGGCCTCGAGGCACCGCCCCAGTCCAAGAACCTCGAGTTCAAGCCCTACGCCATCACCGACCTGACCAGCGATCTCGTCTCGACGCCGCGCGTCTCGAACGACCTCAACGCCAAGGGCGGCCTGGACATGAAGTACGGCATCACCCAGAGCCTTGCTGCCGACTTCACCTACAAGACCGACTTCGCGCAGGTGGAGGCCGACGAGCAGCAGATCAACCTCACGCGCTTCAACTTATTCTTCCCCGAGAAGCGGGAGTTCTTCCTCGAGAACCATGGCACGTTCGGGTTCGGCGGTGCGGCAGCGGCGTTTGGCGATGCGTCGGGCGCCGGCGACACCCCCGTCATGTTCTACAGCCGGCGTATCGGGTCGAATGCCGGACGCCAGATCCCGCTTGACGTGGGTGGTCGCGTCACCGGCCGGTCGGGTCGCTTCAGCGTCGGAGCGATGACCCTCCGGACGGGCGAAGAAAGCGCGTCGGGCACGCCGCACACGACGTTCTCCGTGTTTCGACTGAAGCGCGACATCATGCGCCGAAGCAGTATCGGCGTCATCTACACCGACCGGTCGACCGGACAGTACGGCGTGGCCAATCGGGCGGTCGGCGCCGACGGCACGTTCTCGTTCTTCAACAATCTCTCGATCTCCACCTACTGGGCGCGCACGGCGACTGACGCGCTCGAAGGAGATGATCAGAGCTACCGCGCCAATTTCGACTACGCCGGCGACCGGTACGGTGTGCAAATGGAGCGGCTGTCGGTCGGCGCGCACTTCAATCCCGAGATCGGCTTCGTTCGTCGCGTCGACATGCGGAAGAACTACGGGCTCTTCCGCTTCAGCCCCCGGCCGCACAACAACAAGCGGGTCCGCCGCTACGTCTACACCGGGTCCTTCAACCACCTGGAGAACGGCACGGGCCGGCTCGACCTGCGTGAGGGCACAGGCGAGTTCGCCATTGAGTTTCAGAACGGCGACCGATTCACGACCGGATACAAGAACACCTACGAGTACCTGCCGCAGCCGTTTCGCATCGCCACGGGCGTCACGCTCGCAACCGGCGGCTATACCTACGGCACGGCGAGCACCAGCTATACGATGGGGCAACAGCGCCCCTTCTCGGGCACGGTACTCGTCGAGCAGGGACCGTTTTACACTGGACAGAAGACGGCCGTCACGCTGACCCGCGGGCGTACAAACATCCGGCCGCAGCTGTCGATCGAGCCCGGGCTCTCCATCAACCACGTCGAACTCGACGAGGGAACGTTCACCGCCAAGCTCATCACCTCGCGAGTCACCTACACGGCAAGCCCGCGCATGTTCGTCAGCGCGCTCCTCCAGTACATCTCGTCGAGCCATACTCTGGCTGCCAACGTGCGTCTCCGCTGGGAGTACCACCCGGGCAGCGAGCTCTTCGTCGTCTTCAACGAGCAGCGCGACACGCTGGCCCGCTCGTTTCCCGACCTCGCCAATCGCGCCCTCGTCGTCAAGGTGAACCGACTGTTCCGATTCTAGTCTTCGGCCCAGACCTGGGCAGTCCGCGGCCGGGCGTTGCCGTGCGGGAGTACCAGGCTGGGGTAAGATGACCGCCACAAAAGAGGACACCATGCTGCATGACAAGGCAGGTTGGAAGCTGGCGGCATCAGCCGTCGTGTGTGTGACGCTAGCGTTCGGGGTGTTTCAGGCGCGCGGGCGCGCCGCCGGCGACGTCAAGGTCAGCATTCAGGAATTCACGCTGACCAACGCAACGGGGACCTACGACCCGCACGATCCCGTGTTCGACGCCGAAGGTAACGGGTGGTACACGGGCTTCGGCTACAACGCTGTCGGCCGCATCAACCCCAAGACCGGTGAGGTGAAGGAGTTCACGCTGCCGACGGCGACGTCAGGCCCGCACGGGATCACCGTCGACAAGCAGGGGTTCAACTGGTACACGGGCAACCGTGCGGCGCTCGTCGGCAAGCTCGACCCGAAGACCGGTAAGGC
>JBEBGG010000301.1:0-2484 GCA_040081555.1 Vicinamibacterales bacterium | reverse complement strand
AGACGGTGGCGGTTGGGAAGTTCATCGACGCCCTGCGCCTTCGAACGACGCTGCCGATTACGACGGAGGGCGAGCAGTTGTCGAGTCGGGAGGCCGAGAGCCGCTTGGCGGTGGGTGAGAAGGACTGGCGCAAACGGAAGATGAAGCTTGACGCCGCCGCGGCCGCGGTGATCCTTCAGGACTTTCTCGATCGGAGGGCGCCGTGAGGTGGCTCGGTGCGGCGTTGTTTGCGGGGCTGGTCGCGGCGGGCGCCTTTGGCTATGTCGTCTGGTCACGGGTCCATACGCCCTACAAGGGCTTTGACGCCGACGTGCAGTTTGTCGACATCCCCTCAAGGTCTGGCACCGCGGCGATAGGTCGGTCGCTTGTTGACGCCGGTGTCATTCGTGACCAGCTGACCTACCGCGCGGCGCTGTGGTTGAGCGGCGACGCACGCCGCTTGAGAGCTGGTGAGTATCGGTTCGATGCGGCGCTCACCCCCTTGGACGTCCTATTGAAGATTTCACGCGGCGACGTTGCGCAGGTCACCGTCACTTTTCCCGAGGGGCTGACCATTCTCGAGATGGCGGCGATCGCCGAGACCCACGGCGTCGGCACGGCGGCCGAATTTGTGGCGGCGGCGCGAGAGCCATCCGCCATTCTCGCGCTCGATCCTCGCGCGCCAAACCTCGAAGGCTACCTCTTCCCGGACACCTACTCTGTGTCGCGCCACGCCGATGGGGCTGCGCTGGTAAGGCTGATGGTCGACCGGTTCATGAAGGTGCTGACGCCGGAGATGCGCGAACTCGCCGCGACGCGGGGACTTGGAGTTCGCGAACTGGTGACCCTGGCCTCGATTGTCGAAAAGGAGACCGGCAACCCGGCCGAGCGGACGGAAGTCGCGGCTGTGTACGCCAATCGGCTCCGTCTCGGCATGGCTCTGCAGGCTGACCCCACGGTCATCTATGCGCTACGCCTCGCCGGCGTGTATCACGGCAATATTCGGAAAGACGACCTGCAGCTGGACTCGCGATACAACACGTATCGCTATCCCGGACTGCCGCCAGGACCGATTGCGTCCCCGGGCCGGGCGTCGCTTGAGGCGGCGCTCGCTCCTGCAGATGCGCCCTTTCTGTATTTCGTCAGTCGGAACGACGGGTCGCACGCCTTCTCGCGCACGCTCGACGAGCACAATCGAAATGTGGAGAAGTTTCAGGTGCGCTATTTCCGTGAACGACGAAACGTCCCGGGTCACCGATAGCCCTGCGTTACCGTTCGCCCCACTTCAACTTCGTACGCAGGATGTCGAAGTAGCTGCGCGTTGACGGCTTGACGAGTCGGAGTGGTCGATCGGCGCGCCGCACGGTCACCTCGTCGCCCGCCTTCAAGTCGAAGCCGATCTGGCCATCGAAGGTGACCGAGACTTCGTCCCGCTCGTCCATGTTCGGCTGGACCCGGACGACCGAGGACCCTGGGATCACAATCGGTCGATTGGTGAGGGTGTGCGGTGCGATCGGCGTGATCAGCAGAGCATCGACGTTCGGTTGCACAATCGGTCCCCCGGCGGCCAGATTGTAGGCGGTCGATCCGGTGGGTGTTCCGATGATGAGACCGTCGGCCTTGACGCGGGTCACGAACTCTTGGCCGACGTATACCGACAGGTCAATCATGCGCGACCGCGCCGCCTTGGTGATGACCGCGTCGTTCAAGGCGATGTGCGAACTGAACTCCCGGCCGTCACGACGCGTGGTCGAACGCAGCATGAGCCGCTCCTCCACATGCGCGCGGCCGCCGAGCGTTGACTCGAGCGCGTGATGCAACTCCGGTAGTGTGACTTCAGTCAGGAAACCGAGGCTGCCGAAATTGACGCCGAGGATCGGGATACCTGAGCCAGCTTCGCCGATGCAGTCGGCCATGCCCAGCAAGGTGCCGTCGCCGCCGAGCACCAGCACCATGTCGACGTCGCGGGCCAGTGCGCTCTTCTCAGCGGTCTGACGCGCCGGATCGTCAGGCATGAGGCCGGCGGTTTCAGTCTCGTAGATTGCGGCGACTCCGCGACTGGCCAACCAGGAGGAAAGGTCGATGAGATGTGGCGTCGCTGCCTGCAGGCGTGACTTGGCGAGAATGCCGATGCGCGAAATCGGAGCGAGCGGAAGAAGCGACATGGAGACGATGCCAGCTTAGCGCAGTTGCAGATGGAGGAAGAATTCGCGATTGCCGGTGGCGCCGGCGATCGGCGATGGCGTCATGGCCCGACGCACAAATCCTGCCGCGGCCGCCTCTGCGGTCACGCGTTCCACCACGGCGTCGTGGACCGCAGGGTCGTGCACGAGTCCACCCTTGCCGACCTCAGCGCGACCCGCTTCGAACTGCGGCTTGACCAGCGCCACGATATCGGCCGCGGGTTCGAGAAAGGGCGGCAATGCGGGAAAGATCAGTCGTAGCGAGATGAACGACACGTCGATCGTCACCACGCCGACGAGATGGGGCACATCGCTTGCCGTG
>JBEBGG010000300.1:0-2485 GCA_040081555.1 Vicinamibacterales bacterium | reverse complement strand
ACCACCGCCGTCACCTCAACCTCGAGGTCGCTCGCGCTGACCATCGCGGCGTAGTTCACGTTGGCGGCCGTGCCCATCACCACGCTCCGCCCCGCCTCTATGCCAATCTCCCCGCACACCACATCGTGATACGCCTCGTGACCATTGGCGGCCATCACCTGGAATCGAGCATCGTGGCCCGAGCCCTCGCAGCTCTGATGATTGACGAGGTGCCGCACGAAGTCGACCTGTCCACCATTCGTCGACGATGTGCTGAGGACCAAGTGCGGCCCATGGAGGTCAGCGACGAAGAACCGACCGTGGCGTCGCAACGAGAAGGTTGGAGTCGAGCGGAGTGGTTCCCAGTGCATAGCCCGGCGATTATTGCAGACGTTAGAACTGAACCTTCGCGGCGAGCTGAATGACGCGCGGATCACCGGCGGTCGTGATCGTGCCAAACGCCGCGGAGCCGAAAGACCCGTTCGGTGCACCAAGGGCCGGAGTGTTTGTCGCATTGAACACCTCGAACCGCAGCTCAAGATGCGCGGCCGGCGTCAGACTGATCCGGCGAATCAGCGCCACGTCGAGATTGCGATACCCGGGGCCCCGCACGGGGTTGCGCGACGCACTGCCGAGCGTGAACTGTGGCGCGGTGCTGAAGGCGCTGGTGTTGAACCAACGACCGACCGAGCGCTCGCTTGGTGGCAGCGCCGTGTTCCCCCGGACGTTCGGTCGCTGAACACCGAAACCGAAAGCGGCGTTGTTGTTGGTTGCCTGCGTCACCGCGACCGGCACACCGGATTGCAGCGTCAGGATCCCTGTGACCATCCAGTCATTGGCAACCGCGCCTGCCACACCAGACAGCCGTCGTGAACCACCGCCCCACGGCAACGCGTAGGTCGAGGACGCCGCGAAGACATGCGGGATGTCGCCCGTCGAGTAGTCACGCTCCAGCGCGCGGTTGAAGCTGTCAGCTGGCTGGTCGGTACGCGTCACCGGGCCAGTCAGGATCGATGCGTCGAAGACAGACGACGCATCGTCGAGCAGCGTGGATCTGGTGTAGCTCACCAGGTAGGACAGGCCACGCGACAGACGCTGTTCCAGCTTGGCGCTGACGCCGTGATACACCGTGGCACCGACGTTGTTGCGATAGAGGCTGACGTTGGTGAACTGCGGGTAGGGCCGGAGCAACTGGGCCACAGGAATCGTCGGGTCGCCAAGCGACGATGAACGCGGAATGATACCGAAATACGGATTCGCCACGCGTGTGGTCAACTGTGAGCCCAGGGCGAGCTGCTCAACGGTCAGCTGGTTGATATTGGAGTCGGGGATGCCCACTCGCGTAATCGTTGAACCGAGGTAGGCGGCTTCCACCGACATGTTGACGCCAAGCTCCCGCTGCACCGACGCGTTCCACTGCTGCGCGTATCCCGAACCGAGGGCACGGGACACGGCGAAGACCCCTTGGCCGAGTCCGGCATCGGCCGTCAGGGGGATCGGCTGCACGTTGGGCCCCGTCGCCAGCGTGAAGGCCGGTACGATGCTGTCGAGCGTCCGTTGCGTCACGGTCTGAAGAAACGGAAAGACCGGTGTGGTGAACGGCGTCGTGATGCCTGCCATCTCGATCCAGATCAGCCCATAACCAGCCCGGGCCACCATCGTGTCTGACACCCGGGCCACGGCACCGAGGCGCGGGCCGAGGTTGGTCTTGTGGAGTTGACGCGCCGACTCCGAATGGCCGTCCCGTCCAAGGTATTCCAGCTTCTGCGAAGACAGATTGAAGACGGCGGACTGATTGTTGACTTCAGTGGATGGGAAGTTCAGCGTGTAGCGGAGGCCTGCATTCACGGTAAGCCACTCGGAGACTCGCCAGTCGTCCTGCGCGAAATACTCCTGGACGTGCGCGCGATTCCGAATCTGGTCCCGTTGGAGATCGATCTGAAACTGTTGCACCTGACCGAGCAGGAAGCTCGCCAGAGGCGTGCCGGTGTTGGCGAGGCCAGGCTGGTCGGTGAACGTCGCACTGAAGGTGAACTGACCTGTCGGTGACGCCGGCTGGACCACGTTGAGCCGTTCCCAGCGAAGGTCCGCGCCAAACTTCAACGCATGCCGCCCCTTCGTCCACGACAGCGAGTCGGCGATCTGGGTCACGCTGGTGCCGAAATCTGTGGCCGTGCTCGCCGGTGAGCCCAACTGCTGATAGCCGCTGATGAGAAATGTCGGCAGCGTGTTCGGGAAGCGGGCACTGGTCGGAATCCCCGGCAGGGCCAAGGCATCGGAGGCCGTTCGTGTGAGCGACGTCGCAGTCCGGTCGACACGACGGCGCGTATCACCGACCCGCAGTTCGTTGAACACCGTCGGCGACCACGTCTGTTGATACGCTGACGCCAACGACCACGACGACGTGTGCTGTGGCCCGAGCGTGCCAGTCGTCACACCGCTGCCATCGGGAAGCGGTGTGACGGGAGTGACGTCTTCGACAAAGTGCGTGAGGCGCGCAAACACC
>JBEBGG010000132.1:0-9615 GCA_040081555.1 Vicinamibacterales bacterium | reverse complement strand
CCGGCGGCAGCCAGCTGACGTCGGCGGTGACGAAGGTTACGAAATAGCGCCACGTCTTTCGTGCGGTTCGGCGCAGGTAGGCGCGCTCGTCGTCGCTGAGTCGTCGCTGACGGGGCCTCACCGGACGACTGAGCCAGTACGCGACCGCCGGCGCGACGCTCCACAGCGCCAGGAACGGGGCGGCTGAGTACAGCGCCGAGGGCCGCGTGGCGCCAATGAGGACACACAGCACGACGGCGGTGATGGGACTGGCCATCATCGCCACCGCAAAGCGCAGCGCGCCCCTTCCGCCTGTGAGCCCGGCCGACCGTTCCGCAACAGTTGCTGCGGTCTCCCACTCCAGCAGCCGGCGCCTGGTGATCACCAAGCGCGCCAGCGTCAGCACGACCGCGTGCGCGGTCTCCCAGGCGTTATTGGCGAGAAAGGTCAGGCCAAGTGCGACCTGAGCCAGGGCGGTTGCGGCGTCGTCGCGAAGATTGCGCCAGAAGACCGGGAACGACTGCGCCTTCCGTGGACCGACGACCAGCCGGCCAAGGAGCGGCAGCAGTTGCGAGGCGAGGACGACAAGTACGGTCATCACCCAGAAGGCGAGGGGGCCGGGCAGCAGCGTCCACGCCGACGCCAGCAACATCAGGAGGGTTGGCGCGACCAGGCTTCGACGCAGGTTGTCGAGAATCTTCCAGCGGCTGATGAGCGGCAGCGTGTTGCGGGCAATGCCGTGCCTGGACGGAATGAACGGAAACAGCCAGAAGAGGATCTGCCAATCGCCCCTGATCCACCGGTGCTGGCGTCTGGCATGCGTCAGGACGCTCGACGGATACTCATCCACCAGCTCGACGTCGGACACCAGCGCCACGCGGGCATGCAGTCCTTCGAACAGGTCGTGCGACAGCAGCGCATTTTCAGGCACGCAGTGTTCAAGCGAGGCCATGAAGGCATCGACGTCGTACAGACCCTTGCCGGTGAAGATGCCTTCGCCAAACAGATCCTGATACGTGTCCGACACGGCGGTCGTGTACGGATCGACGCCGGTATGACCGGCGTACAGGCGCGCGAACAGCGAGCCCGCCGCGCTCGCGTACGTCACGCTGACACGAGGTTGAAGGATGCCGTAGCCGTTGGTGACGCGGCCCACGCGGGGATCGATGCTGGGACGGTTGAGCGGATGAGAGATGACACCGATCAGCTCACGGGCCGTGTCTCGAGGCAGTCGCGTATCGCTATCGAGCGTGATGCAGTAGCGCACCGTGGGCAGGATGGCGGCGTCGGTGACGAAGCTGGTATCAGTGGCCCCGCGCAGCAGGCGGTTGAACTCCTCGATCTTCCCGCGCTTCCGCTCCCATCCCATCCACAGGCCTTCCTGCGCGTTCCACTGTCGCGTCCGATGGAAGAGGAAGAACCGATCGCCTCCGCCTTGCGCATGCCTCCTGTTGAGCGCCGCGATGCCGGCGCGGGTCGCTGCCAGAATCTCCGCATCGCGCGGCAGCGTCTCTTCGGCGGCGTCGCGAACGTCGCTCAGAATGGCAAAGTGCAGGTTGGGATCGATATTCCCCAGCGCCTGGACCTCGACGTGTTCGACCAGGGCGAGGGCCTGCTCCACGCTGCCGAGAATGGTGGGAATGATCACCATCGTGCGGGCGTCGTCAGGAATGCTGGTGAGCTCGAGGCGAGGCAGACGTCTCGGCGGGATCATGTTGCTGATGATCCGTTGCACGATCTGAATCGTCAGCTCACTGGCAGGCACGATCGTCAGGATCGCCAGCCAGACGAGCATGCCACCGCGCGCCCCGTGCGCATACGCGAAGACCTGTGCGGCGGTCATCAACGCGGCGGTGCAGAGCGCGATCGTGCCCAGGTATCCCGGCGTCGCCCAGCGAAAGAACAGGCGACGCATGCGCAAGAGGAGACGCGGACTCCAGCCAATGCCGTGCTCAAACTGGTGGCGTCCGCCGCCGATGAGATAGAAGCCGATGTGGGCGCTGCGCTCGGCCGGCGTGCGCTCCGCAATCTGGCGCGCCCGCTCCACCGCCTTCAAGGCCACTCGAAGCTGGGCCTCTCCTGTCAGTCCGGCCATTTCCTCGACGGCATGCCGGTAGCGGTCTCTGCTGCGGAAATCCATCTGGCCGTAGACCCCCGCGGGATCGCGCCTCAGTACCTGCTCGACAAGGCTGACGCTCTCGAAGAACTCGGTCCAGTCGAATGTGGAGACCAGGTGCAGGCTGCCGAAGAGACTCGACATGAACGCCTGCCCGGTCGCCTGGTCTCGTCCCTCGGCGCGAATCGCGTCTTCGAGGGTGAGTTGGTTCGCCGCGAGCCTGGCATCGAGTTGCTGCCTGAGGACGCCCGCACCGGGCTCATGCTCACGCGAGTGATGCAGCAGACGGACGACGAATGCCGGATACAGCACGTCGGGCCAGGTGCGAACCGTGGCGCCTGCTCCTGCCGATGCCGCGACATCGTCGGCAAGCACCCGGTGGGCGCGGCTGGCGGCCAAGGCGTCGGCACGACTGCGCAGGTAGTCAATCAGCGCCAGCTTGAGTGCACTCGGCCAGGCCCAGAGTTCGCCCATCGTGAGCGGTGTAATCGACTGGAATGCGGAGACGAATCGATGCAGCCGCTGCGGGTCGAGGCGCCCGGCGCTGTGGCCGATAAGCTCGTAGGCCATCGCATACACCCGCGGCGAGCCGGCAAACTCGTCGGACGCCACCACCGGCAGACGCTGATAGAAGGACGCCGGCAGATCGCGTCGAATGTCGCGCGCCGCGGCTGAGATGAGATGGAAGTTGTCGAGCAGCCATTCGGCGGCCGGTGTCCGCAGTTCACCTCGCCGTGCATCGTCGGTGAGTGCGCCGTACACCTGCCGCAACGAACGCATGTGCGCATCGAGCCGTTTCAGGTGCGCGGCTGAGTGCTGCCCGCGAACATTGACTGTCAGGAGTGCGGCGAGCCGTCGGGCATGGTCTTCGAGCGGTTCGATCCCCAGCAGTTCAAGGCTGGTGTCGGGCGGAGCCCCGGCATATGTGCTGTCGCTCGAAAATCGTCCCATGGTCTACCGCTCACCCTGGCCGGTGACCATGGACGGCAGAAGGGCCGATCAGGACGCTGGCCTCACCTCAATGCTAGCGGTCGGCCCCCCGGGCGTCCTGTCCTGTAGTGAACAGCCACGCCCAGGTGTTTGGTGCTTGAGACGTCGAGCTACTTTCTCGTCCCGGCTGTGCAAATGACGACAGTGGCGTCAGGGCCACTCCGATAGAGTGGGACCATGAGCGTCACCGTCACATCGTCCGCGGTTCCGGCGGAGTTCCTGGGGCTGCATCAATATCTGAAGGGCCGATACGCCGACACCGTCGTGCTGTCCTTCAAGCAGATTGAGGACCTCATCGACGGCCAGCTCCCCGCGCCAGCCCATTTCGAGGAATGGTGGGCGATGCCGATCGCCAACGGTGTGCCATCAGCGCAGTCCCGGGCGTGGACGGAGGCTCAGAGGACCGCAGCGCCGAATCTCACCGCACGCAACGTCGTGTTCGAACGCGTCGCGGAGTAGACCGGACGTAGTCGTTCGCATTCATCGCGCCGATCAAGAGCGCAAGCAATTGCGCCATCAACGTCGAGCCGACCGACTGCGCCCGGCTGGCGCCAATGGCGAGGAGCATCACGTCGGCACACCGATCGGGCTCGCCGTAGAACATCGGCGCGATGCCGCTGGTCTTTCTAGAGTGTATGTACACCGAGTCGCATCAAGCCGACTCCGCAAGAACCTCTGGGCTGGGGCGAACGTCGGCCTCTGCGGCCAGCCAGTCGTCTACATCGAAGCCATCGAGGCGCCCGCGCTCGACGTATCGATAGTACGCGCACTCCTCGATCTCCGCGCGGGAAGGGTGTTGAGTCGCGGCTGGTGACAGCATGGCTGATTCCTGGGACCGAGTTGCTGTTTTGAGTTTCGCCATTGGTCCTTCTCCTCTCTGAAATGCGCTACGTGAGTAAGTGTGCCTGCACGACAGTCAGCGGCGCCCTCGAGGCGGGAGTTCAACTCAGTGCAGCGGAGTATCGAGCGTCGGAAGATCCTCAAGCTCCCGGGGGTCTCGGAAGACCCGCCGCTCGATGTTGGCGGGCAGGTTGGCGTAGAGCTGCACGAAACGCGGCGACGTCAGATCCTGGCCGCGCACGTCGCGGATCAGGATGGCGGCCACCTGATTCGGAAATCGTGAGGCCAGCTTATGGTAGACCTCGGGATCCTGCTCGCCCGAATCGCCCACCAGGATGAACCGCCGCCCTGGGAACTGACGCATGAGCGAAGCGATGACGCCGATCTTGAACGCTGGCGGGTCTCCGAAGAACCTTTGGACGCCATCCTTCAATCGGAATGGCCTGAGATGGAACGAGCCCTCAGGGAACCCGTCACGCCGCACGAAATCGGCGAGCGCCGGATACAGTTGAAAGGGACTCGCCGACACGTAGTGGACGACGGTCGTGCCGCTGGCGACCCAACGTCGGTACAGGTCCGCCATACCAGCCACGGCGCGAAAGTCGCGAAGGAACGTGTTCACGCCCAGTTCGTGCGTGTCGAGAACATGGGAGTCCTTGATCGTATCGTCGATGTCGGAGACCACGGAGAGCCCGCGACGTCCGATGAACTGCACCTTCCCCGCGAAGACGCGGGGGTCCCCCGGACGTGTCACGGCGCGCACCTCGGTCCAGTCGCCGGACCTGCCCGTGGTTCCGGTCAGCATGACCTCACCTTCGAAGAGACCTGTGGGTTCCGAGCGCCCCAAGGTAGACGTGTGCCCCGCGACCGTCACGGCGACGCGCTTGCGGCGTTCGTTGTCCACAAGAAACATGGCGGCGCGTTCCGAAAAGTGCGGCGTCGACGTCGTCGGAGTTGACTCGAGAGCTTCGTTGCGGAGATCGAAGTTGTGCCGCACGAGCCTCTCGAGTTCGCCCATCAGGAGCTGCCGTGTCTCTCCCACTTCCGGTTCGTAGATCCAGCCGCGGATGTGGGCGGTCCAGGTGGACGGGCCATTCTCGACCGCGAACGTTGGGAAGAGAATCAACTGCTCATCGTCGTCGACGGACGATGCGCATCCCAGCGCCGAGGCGCAGACGCAAGCGGCCAACACGAATAGCCATGCCGCCGTGAGGCGACCCCAGATCTCGATCACCAAGACTCCTTATCTACTGGCCGTGCAACTGAACTCGCGGCTACAGTTGGCCGCACGACAGCCGCCGCCCACCGCACTGTTCGATCAACCGAGCTCGTCCTGATCGATTCTGGTGCACGCTCCGGGCCACATCCGGCTGGGGAACTCGAGGCAGGAGGCTCGATCTACGCACGCTGATGTTGACGGTTCAGGTTCGGATGGCAAGGTTTTGGCCTGAAATCTATCTGAGAGCCACTGGGGGAACGAACCGGGCCGATCGACCCCGCTAGCCGCGGGCAAATTTGCCGTGGGGTGCGAACTAGTCCCCAGGGCCAGCGGCGTTGATTGCACGCGGGGCTGTGCCCGATTGCGTCGTTCGTTGCCGAGGGCGAGGAGATAACCGGCGCGCAAGCGAGGTACCCTGTGACCAAGAAGGAATTCCGTACGGCCGTGGACTTCCTGTGGCCCGCCCGAACGCGCGTTCGGGCCGTCGTCGCTGTCGACAAGACACCGATCGACGGGGGTGCTCCACGAGGCCCAGCGTTTCGGGGCTGACGCCATCGTTCTGGGCTGGCGTGGTCATGGGGCTGTTGGGGAGCGTCGCAGAGGGTGTGCTGAACCGTTGCGCGGTGCCCGTGCTGGTCGTACGGTAGAGGCCGGTCGTCACGTGGGTCACGAGTCATGATTATTCCGCACGTTCCAACGGATCGACTCGGCCCAGACTGGCCGCGCTCCGAGGGCCTCACCGCCACTCAAGCAGTCGAGGCCCAGCAGCGATACGGGCTCAACGACATCGTCGAAGCGGTCGAGCATCCGTGGTGGGCGCTGGCTCGCGACACGGCGAGAGATCCGATGATCTGGTTCTTCGCCGGAACTAGCGCGCTCTACGGCGTCGTCGGCCAGGTGGCGGAAGCGGCCACCCTGCTCGGCGCGATTGTGCCGCTCGTCCTCATGGACGTCTTCCTCCACCGGCGGACCCAAGCATCGACTGAGGGCCTGAAGAGTCGCCTTGCGAGCCGGGCTACCGTCGTGCGCGACGGGGTGCCGATCGAAGTGGCTGCGCGGGAGGTCGTGCCCGGCGACCTCGCCATCGTGATGACCGGCGAGACGTTTCCAGCCGACGGCATCGTGTTGACGGGTGCCGACCTGCAGGTCGATGAGTCCTCCCTGACCGGCGAGTCGTATCCAGTCCGGAAGCGCCCTGTGACCGCACCGGCGCCTGCCAACGACGGCCTGCGAGTCGGGCACGAACAATGGGTGTTTGCTGGCACGAGGCTGCTGACCGGCCGGGCCTCGCTACTGGTCGCGTACACGGGCGGCGAGAGCATCTACGGAGAGATTGTCCGGTCCGCCAAAGGCAGCGCGCAGACGCGAACCCCGCTCCAGCGGGCCATTCAAGAGCTGGTCGTCGCGCTTTCAGTGGCTGGGCTGGCTCTCTGCGCCATCTTGATCGTCGTCCGCTTGCGCCAGGGACATGGGTGGCTGGACGCGACCATCAGCGCTGTCACGTTGGCGACCGCCGCTCTGCCAGAGGAATTTCCGGTCGTGTTTGCCTTCTTTCTTGGCGTCGGCGTGTACCGCCTGGCACGAAGCGGCGCGCTCGTTCGTCGCGCCGTCAGCGTGGAGAACATCGGCCGGGTCAGCTGCATCTGTTCGGACAAAACCGGCACGATCACCGAGGGTAACCTGCGCCTCGCGCACCTGGTTCCCGACGAAGGGACCGACAACGCCCGCCTGCTCATAGTGGCAGCCGCCGCGTCGCGTCGAGAGAGCGGCGACCCCCTGGACACCGCCATCTTCGCGAGCGTCGATCAGGGGCCATCCCCAGGCGCCACCACGAGCGAACGGGTGGCGACGTTTCCGTTTACCGAGGACCGCAAGCGAGAGACCGCGATCGAACGTGACGCACGCGGTGAGATTCGCGCGTGTACCAAGGGCGCTGCGGAGGTCGTGCTGTCGCTGGTCTCGTTGTCGCCCGCTGACCGCCAGCGTTGGGTCGATCACGTGTCGGCCCTCGCCGAGTCCGGTCACAAGGTCATCGCGTGCGCTTGGCGGCCGCTGGATACAACTTGGACGGGCGAAGAGCCGGCACATGACTTCCGTCTCGCTGGATTACTGGCCTTCGAAGATCCCGTGCGAGACGGCGTCACGGCCGCGGTCACCGCCTGCCAAGCCGCGGGTATTCGCATCATCATCGTCACAGGTGACCATCCGGTCACTGCTCTCGCGATTGCGCGAGAGATTGGGCTCGGCGGTGCGGCGCCTGACGTCATCTCGGGCGAGCAGATGCAGGCCGTCATCGATGCGGGCCAGAGCGCAATGCTGCGCGACGTCCATGTCATCGCGCGCGCAGCTCCCGCGCAGAAACTGGCGCTGGTGCGCGCGCTGCAGATGCTCGGCGAGATCGTTGCCGTGACCGGCGACGGCGTCAACGACGTGCCGGCGCTTCAAGCCGCAGACATCGGGGTTGCCATGGGCGAGCGTGGCACGCGCAGCGCGCGTGAGGTGGCGTCCATCGTCTTGCTCGATGACAACTTTCGAACCATCGTGCAGGCCATCGCCGAAGGGCGGCAATTGTTCCGGAACCTGCAGCTCAGCTTCCAATACGTCCTGATGATTCATATCCCACTGGTCATCACGGCGGCGTTCGTTCCGTTGGCGGGCTACCCGCTGCTGTACCTGCCGGTTCACATCGTCTGGCTCGAGATGCTGATCCATCCCACTGCGTTGCTGGTGTTTCAGGGGTTGCCGTCGACCGACGGATTCGGGCCAGTCGATGGGCGTCGTGCGGTGCGATTCTTCTCCCGCATGGAGTGGCTCCTGATTGGTGTGGTCGGCGGCCTCGTGACCGCACTCGTCATGGCGGGCTACGTCCGTAGCTCTGACACGGGTCAGGCTGACCATGGACGTGCCATGGCTCTCGCGGTGCTCACGCTCTCGAGCGCGACGCTGACCGCCGCGCTCAGCCGGTTCCGAACGACCATGTCGCGAGTAGTCGTGGCCGCGACCATCGCCCTCTCCCTCGTCTTGACGCAGGTCCGGCCTCTCGCTGTGGCGCTGCATCTCGAGCCGCTGCATGTCGATGATTGGGCCATTGCGGTGGGCGGAAGCCTGCTCGTGGGAGCCTTGCCGCTGCTCTACGAATACATGCGGTCGATGCGAGATCGCACTCAGTCGGGGGGACGACCGGGGACACGTGTTCTTCCGTCATGAACCCGCGCGTCCGTCGGGGAGTCATGTGTGCGGCAGACACGGTGACGACTGCCCACCGTGGCCGGCTGCGTCCGGCCCTGATCGGCGCCCCCCCGGGGCTCCTGGTGCATCTAGTGCGGGCGGCGTTCTGGCTCGCGGTCTACCTCGGCCTGGTGCTCGCGCCGCTGTTCGTGCTGCTCGTGGGTACGACGCAGACGCATGCCGGGTTCTGGTGGGACCTGTCGATCGCGTTCGGCTTTGCCGGCACCGCGATGATGGGCGTGCAATTCCTGCTCACTGCCCGTGAGGCCCGGCGTAACGAGAGACGGGCCGACGCCCCGTAGAGGGCCGCGAGATCATTCGTCGCTGATGATCTGCTACCAGCGCCTGCAGGCCGTTGAGGCGCAAAGCATGCCCCTCCTAGGTCAATACTGCCGGCGCTCAATGACGCGATCGCTGCGCCTCCGCCCGTCCCGTTACCCGTCAGCAAGCTCGCGAATAGCCGGGATCATCAGCGGAACGACGTCGATTGTGTTGGTCGAGTGCGGCACGGATGTGGTTGTCGCGATCCGCGCCGCTCCTGCGTCCAGTACCGCCTGCTCGGCTGTGGCTGAGAACAACGCATGCACCGCCACGCAGACCGGCGCACGCAGGCCCGCGGCCACGAGACGCTCTACCGTCTCGACCATCGTCTGCGCGGAGGACACGACGTCGTCTACGACGACGGGCGTGTGCTGCTGATAGGCCTCCATGTGGGGTGCCGACACCTCGACAACCGTGTCGCTGTGCCGCGTCTTTCGCATCACCACGCTCGGAGCTCCCACACGATCGGCCACGTCCCTCACCCACTGTGCGCTCTCCAAGTCTGGTCCCACCAGGACGGGGCGATCCACGTGCGTGGCAATCCACGCCGCCAAGGCGGGCGCCGCGTGGACGACGCGGTTCGGTACGTCGTAGACGTCGCTCAACGTGTGGTAGCGGTGCAAGTGCGGGTCGATCGTCACCAGCCAATCCGCGTACCCCGACAAGAGCCGCGCGAACGTCCGGGATGTCACGGCCTCACCGGAACGAAACTGGCGGTCCTGACGCAGGTAGGCCAGATAGGGCGCCACGAGGCCCACGCGCGTGGCACCCAGCGCCCGCGCGGTGTCCGCCAAGAATACGAGCGGGAGGACCTTGTTGTCCGGACGGTCCAGCGTGCAGACCAGGATGACACTCTTGTGGGCGCACTCGGCGTCTATTCTCAGGTAGGTCTCGCCGTCCGGAAACTGTCGTGACTCCACGA
>JBEBGG010000131.1:0-9642 GCA_040081555.1 Vicinamibacterales bacterium | reverse complement strand
GCTCGCGTTCGGCAGGCAGCGGTGGTACGTCGTGCCGCTGGCTCCGGAGAGGACTCCATTGCCGCCTTCGTCGTGCCTCATGGGGCGCCGGTGACCGAGCGTGAGCTCAGGGAGTCATTGAAAGGCCGACTGCCCGACTACGCCATCCCGGCGGCGATTCATGTCGTCGACAGCCTGCCGCTCAATCGCAATGGCAAGGTGGACTATCAGCGCCTGGCCGCCAATGCCGCGGCCAGCGGCGTGGTGCCTGTGAAGGTGGCGAGCGATGTTCGACTGGCCGAGTTATGCGCCAGCTGGGCGCACGCTCTCGACCAGGAGACCGCGCACCAAGACGACGACTTCTTTGCGCGTGGCGGCAACTCGCTGGGGGCGCTCCGGCTTCAGGTGCAGGTCTACCAGCGGCTTGGCGAAGAATTGCCGTTATCGGTGCTCCTGCGCTGTCCGACCCCGCGCCAGGCCGCGTCTTGGCTCGAACACGTGCACGAGCGTGGTGCAGGCGCGTCGCCGCTGGTGGCGCTCGACGCCAGAGGCACGGGTGTGCCGCTGTTCTGCGTGCCCGGTGTCGGTGGAGAGCCGACGGGGTTGTTGCCACTCGCCGAACACTTGGGGGGCGATCGTCCGGTCTACGGATTCCGCGCGACGATGGCGGGAGAGCCGCTTGGGGGCGTGCTGCGGATCGAGACGATTGCCCGCGACTACCTCACGGCCATCGAGGGAGTTGTCGCCCCTGACACGCCCGTGCATTTGTGCGGGCACTCGTTCGGCGGAATCGTGGCGCTGGAGATGGCCCATCAGCTGCAGTCGCAGGGCCGTCGTCGTGGCTTGTTTGCGATCATCGACACGCCGCTCGGCGCGGGTCGCCGAGGTCTACTCGACAAGGCGCACGATGCGGTCACTAATCTTCCTGCCTGGCTCTGGTACGACGGCCTGCGCTCGCGTCCGAGTGTTCTCGTGGCGCGGGCGGCCGGAAAATCGTCGGAGATCTGGCGGGGGCTCCGTTCAGGCAAGGCCACTTCGGATCCCGACATGCGCTCGTACTTCGGCAGGCGACATGTGCCCGAGGAGGTCGAGATTCGGGTCCGGGCCAGGATCGACGCCGTCCGCCAGTACGTGCGCCGGCCGCTTCCGGGCACGGTCGTCCTGTTCCGTTCGAGAGCGCAGGCTTTGATGGGGCGGAGCGATCGGAGCCTGGGCTGGGATCTCCTGGCCTCGCACGTCGAGGTGCATGACGTGCCCGGCCATCACGACTCCTGCACCCAGCCGCCCCATGTGCGGCGGCTCGGGGCGATTCTGTCCCGGCGGCTTCGGGAGAAGGATTCAGAATGACGCGGCTGGCTAGACCGCTTCGTTCGCTGGTCACGGCGCTGGACGCCGCCCGCAATCGCCACAGTCACATCGTCGTTGAAGCGGTAGACGGTCGCGCCGGCTTTGCTCTCTTTGGCGGATGGAAGGCTCGCCACCGATTCGAGCGGCTCTACCTGGGCGCGACGACACCGTTGCCCGTGCGGCCGATCTTCCATCGGACGGCGACCGCAGACGATTGCCGCGCGATGGCACGACGGTACGGCATGGTCGTGTTCTGCGGGGCCTCCGCACCGGCCGAACTTGCCGGTGACTTGCTGTCGATTCCTTATATGGTGGACATGGAGCTGACCACGCCGACAGCGTTTGAAGGCCCAGCGGCTCGCTGGACCAGTTCCGTCAAGGATAATCTCCGGAGAATACGGAAGGCTCGGTTTTCGCACGATGTCCAGCCCGGTGATGCCTGCGTGCCGGAGTTCTGCTCCCAGATGTTGCAGCCGGCCACCGAAATCAGGCATGGAGCCGAAGCCTATGTGGCCACTGAGCGCGATCTGCTGCGCTTCGCCCGTACCGATGGGGGTGAGATCCTGCGAGTATTTCAGGACGGGAAGTGGGTGGCGGCCAACCTGAATCAGGCCAGGCCGGACGGCTACTTCCTGTGCAAGATCGGGTGGCGACAGGGAGATCCCTCGCTTCTCAAGACGGGAGCGGTGTCTGCCGTGTACTGGTTCAGCCTCCAGCGCGCTGCCGCCCTCGGTCTCCCCAGGGTCTACCTGGGAGGCACCATGCCGCTGCTTGACGACGGAGTGTTGCGATACAAGAGCACCTGGGGGGCTCGCCTGAGTCGTCCTGGGCGAGATTGGGGCGCCTTCCACTTGCTGCTCGACCCCTCACATGCCGACTGTCGACGATTCCTCAGGACGCACTCGTTGATCGCGCGGGACGTGAAAGGCGAATACGTGGCGTTCAGCGGGGGCACGCCCGAAACGGTCGGGGTTCAGCCGGATCTGCTCGCCAGTATTTCGAGGTGGTACAAGTGGAGAGACGAACCGTCGATCGATGACGGAGGGTGGGCCGACGATGTGCCGCGATCGCTGCGACCGTGGCTGTCGTCTGTCGCGCTCGAGGGCGATGCTCGATGCGCATGACGCCAAGGCGATGAGCGGCGATGGCTTTCTTAACGCTGCCGGGGGCGCCACGGGAAGAAGGCCGGCGTGCGAGCGATGTACGCCTGGTAGTCAGGCTTTGATGCGGTCAGGCTGCGCTCCAGCAACGTGACGCCGGATACGCGCATCAGCAGGAAGGTCATGAGGCCCGGGCTCAGCACGGTGAGCCATCCGCCAGGGGTCGATGCCGCCACGACATACAGTCCCCACCAGAGCGTGGCGTCGCCGAAGTAGTTCGGATGCCGCGTGTAGCGCCAGAGTCCGCGATCGAGGACGCGGCCGCGATTGCCTGAGTCTTCCTTGAAGCGTCTGAGTTGAGCGTCGGCAGTCGCCTCGAAGCCGAATCCCACCACGAACAACGCGATCCCAAGTCCATCGACAAACGTCAGCGTGGCCGGCTCGGTGGCTCGAATTGCCACCATCACCGGGAGCGCGACGAACCAAAGAAGAACGCCCTGCAACCAGAAGACGGTGAAGAGGCTGCGCCACCAGAATGCGCGGCCATGTCGGGCGCGCATCGCCTTGTAGCGTGGATCCTCGCCGTGCCCGACATTACGACGAAAGATA
This sequence comes from Vicinamibacterales bacterium, assembly GCA_040081555.1. GTDB lineage: Bacteria > Acidobacteriota > Vicinamibacteria > Vicinamibacterales > CAVVIG01 > CADEEX01. Next base: position 6,607 of record JBEBGG010000131.1, on the reverse strand, counting down.
TGCCAGGAGAGGCGCGTGCCCCACAGCGTGATCAGTAGTGGGACCAACCACGCCCGCGGCGTTGCCGCGCCTGACATGACCAAGTGCAGGCCTGCCAGCAGCACGAAACCGAAGCCCCAGCAGACGTCCGCGATACTGGCATCTCGACGCCACACACTGACGCACCACACGAGCGTCATCAGCACCAAGACCGTCCCCAGTGCGATGAGCGCCGCGGTGGTATGAGTCACCATCGCCTATTCGGGGTGGAGGCTCGGTCGGCTTTGCTCGTCACGACTCGCGCTCTTCCGCACGCCGGGCAATCGCCCGCAGCATGCCTCTGAAGACCAGCGCGTGGACGGGCGTGAGACCGTACCAGTAGAGCAGGCCCGCTAATCCAACCGGTTCAAAGACGGCAGTCTGATGGATGAATGCGCCGCTCGCATCAGGCACAACCTGGAATTCGAGCCAGGCGAGGCCGGGTACCTTCATCTCAGCGGCGAGCCGCAGCCGTCGTCCGGGTTCGTATGCGTCGACCCGCCAGAAGTCGAGCGTGTCGCCCACTCTGGGGGTCTCTGGGTCTCGCCGGCCCCGACGCATCCCGACACCGCCCATCAGCAGGTCGAGCGCGCCTCGGAGCTGCCACAACCATGTGGCGTAGTACCACCCTCGCTCCCCACCGATTCTCGCAATCGGCGCAAACGCCCGAGCGGCGTCCACGTCCACATGGATTCGCCGAGCATCGATGCGCGTGCCGCCCGCCTGCGTCTCGGCCAGCGCCTGCTGGCCCCCTCCCGAGGAGCGCGCATCGGACCATCGTGTCAGCGCGAAGGAGCGATCTTCGTGGCGGATGGCGCGGTCGATTGCCTCTCGCAGGCCCACGGGCGTGATCGGGAAGGCCGCAAGCGCATCTGGGTGGGTGACAACGGATCGGTTCTTCAGGCCCGCGATCAACTCGCGACCGACCCTCGCATAGACGGGTGTCACCAGGCCCAGCCACAGACTGGAGAGCCGGGGCGTCAGCAGGGGTACTGACAGCATCAGTCGCCGCAATCCACGCTGGCGTGCATACTCCCGCATGAGGTCGCCGTAGCTCGCCTGCTCGGCGCCACCGATTTCGAAGGTAAGGCTGCCGTCGCCTGGCAGGTGCAGCGCCGCCGCGAGGTACGCAAGGAGGTCGTCGATCCCGATTGGCTGCGCCATTGTCGACACCCACCGCGGACAGATCATCACCGGCAGGCGCTCGACGAGCGCGCGAATGAGTTCGAAGGAGAGACTGCCGGACCCAATGACGACCGAGGCTCTGAACTCCACGACGGGGACGCCGCTCTCTCGCAGGGCCTCGCCGGTCTCGAGGCGACTCCTGAGGTGAGTGCTGAGATCGCTGGAGTCATTGGCCAGGCCGCCGAGATAGATGATCCGCCGGACCCCAGCCCGGCGCGCCGCGGCACCGAAGTTACGGGCGGCCACCAGATCCTTCGCGTGGTAGTCGCCCTGCGCCCCCATGGAGTGCACCAGGTAGTAGGCGACGTCGATGCCAGAAAGCGCGCGATCGAGTGACGGTGGATCGAACAGGTCTCCTGCGACGACGTCTGTCGTTGGTGCCACGCGTGACGCCAGGGCCGCCGGGTGTCTGGCGAGACAGCGGAGCCCCACCCCCGAGGCTTCAAGTACCGGCACCAGCCTGCCCCCGATGTAGCCGGTGGCGCCTGTGACGAGGACGCGATAGACGATGCTGCTCATTTCGTCATCGGAATGTCTCTGCCCGTCCACCGATGCGGACCAGCTCTCGCTGGTAGGCGTCGTAGTCGGGGAGTACGAGTCCGCGGCGGCCGATGATCGCGGCGTGTCGAACAGCGCCGGGCCCGCCAGTCCATAGCTCAACGTTCTTCGGCAGGCTGCGCACGATGGTGTTCAGCTCGCGCTCCTTGGCTTTTCCAGCCGACGTCGTCGTCACGCCGAGGACCAGCACCTCCGCGCCCAAGGTCTTCACGCTTTCGATGATGTCGCCGGCCGGTAGGTCCGGGCCAAGAAACGTGACGCCGAGCCCACTGCTGGCCGCGAGCAACGCGGCGCCGAGCGTGCCGATCTCGTGCCTTTCACCAGACGGCGTCGCAAACAGCACGCGGACCGGCGATGCATGATGGCCGTGCAACCGGAGAAGGGACCCGAGGATGTTTCGAATCGTCGTGGACATCAGGCGCTCATGGGCCACACCGGCCCGTCCCTGGTGCCACTGGTCGCCGACCTGAACAAGCAACGGCATCACCACATCGCGAAGCAATTCCAATGGCCGCAAAATGCCAGCGAGGCGAGCGATCTCTAGGTCAATCCGCTGGGCATCATAGGCACGCAGCGCCCTGCTCAGGAGGGCTGTGTCGACCGGCACCTGTCCGGCTCGGTCTGTCGCCGGCGCAGCGACAGGCTGCGCGGTTGCGGCGATATGGCGCAACGCCTCGTCACCTAACCCTGCGAGGCGGCCAATGCTGTGTCCGTGCGCCACCGCGCCGGCCAGGAGCCGCAGCCGCGCCACATCAGCCTCTGAGTACATTCGGCCACGGTCGTCGCGGACTGGGGCGACGGCTTGATGTCGACGTTCCCAAGCGCGAAGGGTGTCGATGCCGATGCCGGTCAGTTTGGAGACGGCGCGGATCGGATAACGCGCGGATGACTCGCGTGGCGTCTTCACTGCACGCTGCTTGCTCAACGGACCACCAGTCGTACGATGGCGGCGCAGGCAGCCGACGCCACCGCTCCCCATGCGACGTCCGTCAACGCCAAGGCGAGCGGCCACTGTCGCAGCGTCGAATAGTTCGTGAAGTCGTAGATGCCGTAGACGACGAGCCCGAAGAGGGCGCCGTAGCCGGCCGCGAGCGGGGCGGTTGCCGCGCGGGGCAGGACGAACAGAGCGATGCCAAGCCCGAGCAAGGCGTAGACCAACAGCGCTGCCGGCCAGTTGGGCGCGATACCGCCGTTTGCAAGGCGCACGATTGGCGCGAGCTGGTCGCGGTAGAACTGCTTCATCACCACACCCAGCCACACGCCGTCGAGAATCATGAAGGTGAACGCACCGAGCGCAGCAAGTCTGAGCGTGGGTCCCATCCGTCTCCCGCTTTCTGTCCTTCTGTGGTCAGCGTTGACGCGGCGAGCGTAGCGCAGTGTGATAAGCATGTCAATGAGTTGTCATGGACAAGCTATTGACAGAGTGAGAACCGTACTGGTATTCCTTCGTCTCGATGAAGTCGATTGCGGTCATCGGCGCCGGCATCTCCGGAATGGCGGCCAGTCATCTCCTGAGTCGCCGCCATCGGGTACAGCTCTTCGAGCGAGAACCGCGTCTCGGTGGACATACCAACACGGTCGTCGTCGCAGGTCCTGGCGGATCCGTGGCGCTCGACACTGGCTTCCTCGTGCACAACGACCGCACCTACCCGAATCTGGTCCGGCTCCTCGGCGAACTCGGTGTGGCGACGCAGGCGTCCGACATGTCGTTTGCGGTGTCGTGTCGGAGGACGGGTGTTGAGTACAGCAGCCGTGGGGCCAACGGGTTCTTCGCCCAGCGACGCAATCTCGTCTCGCCATCGCACCTGTGTCTACTCAAGGAGATCATTCGATTCAATCGGGAAGCGCCGGTTCTGCTCGAGGCGACTGACGGTGGTGATCAGACGCTCGGCGACTTTCTGCAGGAGCACCACTTCGGTGAGGCGTTCACCGAGCGGTACCTGTTGCCCATGGCCTCGGCCATCTGGTCGGCGTCGCTCGAAGCGATCCAGTCGTTTCCAGCCCTGACCCTCATTCGCTTCTTCGACAATCACGGTCTGCTGTCACTCAGCGGCCAGCCGACGTGGAAGGTCGTGACTGGGGGCAGTCACACCTATATTCCGCGGCTCCTGGCACCTCTGTCAGGGAGCGTCCACGAAGGTGCCGCGATTGAGCACGTGAGGCGGAGCGAAGGGGGAGTGGCGATTGTCTTCAAGAACCGCCCTGCGATGGTGTTCGATGAGGTCGTCTTCGCCTGCCACGGCGATCAGGTACTACCGCTTCTGGTTGATGCGACAGATCGCGAGCGCGACCTCTTCACGAGCTTCACGACGACGACCAACGTGGCGTGGCTGCACACGGATCCTTCGGTGCTTCCGGTGCAGCATCGAGCACGCGCGTCTTGGAACTACCTGCTGAGCGCAGACGTCAGTGCGCCACCGATGGTGACCTACGACCTCAATCGGCTCCAGGGACTGACGACGCGTGAACAGTACTTCGTATCTCTGAACCCTGAAGGCCAGATCGACGACGGTCGCGTACTACGGCGGCTGGTCTACCGTCATCCGCTGTTCACCCGAGAGGCCAGCCGGGCACAGCGGCGATGGCACGAGGTGAGCGGCGTCAACCGCACGCACTATTGCGGTGCCTACTGGTTCCACGGGTTCCACGAAGACGGGCTGAATTCGGCGATCAGGGTCGCTCGGGCCCTCGGGGTGTCCTGGTGATCGCCTCCGGGCTGTACGTCGGGACCGTCCGCCACCGTCGCAGGTTGCCCGTCGCGCATGCGTTCACGTATCCGCTGTTCATGGTATTGCTCGACATTGAGCGCGTGCCGCAGTTGATGCGTGTGTCGAAGCTCATGAGCTACAACCGCTGGAACTGGGCGAGCTTCGATACTCGCGACCATCTCCGCGAGCGGACAGGTTCGCTCCGGGAACGGCTCGTCGCCGACGCGGCGGCGCACGGGATCGAGCTGCCCGCGGGACCGATCTTCCTGCTCACGCACCTGCGGTACCTCGGTTACGGTTTCAACCCCGTCTCGTTCTTCTACTGCTTCGACGGCTCGGAGCGGTTGTGCTACGTGCTTGCCGAGGTGAGCAATCGGGTCGGTGGTGTCCATAACTATTGGCTTCGAGCCGAGTCGGCCTCGCCAACCTTCAGGTCGGCTGCCGTGAAGTCGTTGTATGTCTCACCCTTCATGCCGGCGGATCTGGACTACACGTTTGCCTTCACGTCGCCGGAGGCTCGACTGGTGGCGCACATTGAGGCGAGGCAAGCGGGAACGGTGTGCTTTGACGCAACACTGTCGCTCGAACGGCGACCGTGGAACGCGACTGAAATCCGCCGCGCATTGGTGCGTCATCCAGCGATGACGGTGAGGGTGGTGGCGGCGATTCACTGGCAGGCGCTCACTCTGTGGTGGAGGGGCGTGCCGCTTGTGCGCCGCCTCACGCGCGACGGCGTCGGAGAGCGATCGGCGTGGGAGGCCGAGCGGGTCGATCGCTTAGGGTGGGGACTCAAACCATGAACAGGGTGAGTAGGTGGGCAAAGACCGCGTTTCTTTCGGGGCTGGACGGCTTGCGTGGGGGCAGGCTGACCCTCGTGTGCCCAGGGCAGACATACCGCTTCGGAGTCGCGGGCGACCTTGACGCGACGCTCACCGTGCGTGACGAGCGATTCTTTCTTCGCGCGTTGACCGGAAGCGACATTGGCATCGGTGAGTCGTTCATGGATGGCGACTGGACGACGCCCGATGTGGTACCGCTCGGACGCTTGATGCTGCGCAATCGTCGGATTCTCGACAGCCAGAACCGCGTTGTGGGGGCGTTTCGGAGGTTGAGCGGCGGCCTCCTCAGGCGGCTGCGGGACAACTCAATCGCGGGCAGTCGTCGGCACATCCATCGGCACTACGACCTTGGCAACGACTTCTTCCGCCTCTTTCTCGACACCGAGCTGCTGATGTACTCGTGTGGCCACTTTGAGTCGGTCACCGATTCGCTCGAGAGATCGCAGATGCAGAAAGTCGACCAGGTATGCCGGAAGCTGGCGCTCACCTCCTCGGACCACGTGCTCGAGATTGGGAGTGGGTGGGGCGGGTTTGCGGTGTGGGCGGCCACGCGTTATGGCTGTCGTGTGACGACCACCACGATCAGTGACCAGCAGTATCGCCACGTCAACGAGTGGCGGTCGCGACTCGGTGAGGTGGGGGCCCGCATCGAGGTACGGCGCGCCGACTACCGAGAGTTGACGGGGCAGTTCGACAAGATCGTCAGTCTTGAGATGTTCGAGGCGGTGGGGCTCAGGCACTATGACGAGTACTTCGCGGCCGTCGATCGGCTGCTGGTGCCTGACGGCTCGATGCTGCTGCAGACCATCACCGTGGATGATCAGTGGTTTCCGCACTATCACGGCACGCCCGACTGGATCGAGAAATACATCTTCCCTGGTGGCGAGTTGGCGTCGGTTGGGGAGATCGTCAAGTCTCTGGCGCGGACCACGACCCTCTCGGTGTATCACGCCGAGAACTGGGGCACGCACTACGCACGCACCTTGCGTGAGTGGCGCGCGCGATTTCATCAACAGCTGGATGGTGTGCGCGCACTCGGGTTCGATGACCGCTTCATCCGCATGTGGGATTTGTATCTAGCCTCCTGCGAGTCGGCGTTTCTGGAGCGGCATGCCGGGGTGTTTCAGATCCTGCTGCTCAAGAACGGAGCCCAACAAGTGCTTTTCAACGAGCCGTGGTCTGAGACCGTCGGCGCGCCTGGTGCGGTGGTGTCACGGCAGTCTGTGGCCTGATTGCCATTCGAGTGACCAATAAGGGACGTCTGATGAAAAGGCGGGTAGTGGTCAACGATCGGATGCA
>JBEBGG010000299.1:0-2506 GCA_040081555.1 Vicinamibacterales bacterium | reverse complement strand
GTCTGGTGCAGCGCGTGTTGGGCCGCTGATAGATCCGACACACCTTGTGCGCCAGGCGTCTCGCGCCGCTACTTCCTCTTTGAGAGGTAGTCGTCCTTGAAGTGCTTAGCGAATGCCTCTGCCGCCGACTGAAAGTTGCCCTTCTTTACGTTGTATGCGTAAAGAACAACGCTGCTCTCATTGTCGACAACCTGAATTGTTCCCTCGAACTTCGTGAAGCCCCCGCCGCCCCACAAGAGAATCTTGGCCACCTTGGTTCCGGTGGTGTCTTCCTTTTGAGATGAGACGGTCTTGATAGTCCACTGGGATTTGCTGGCGTCGGTGACGACCGCAACGGCAACCTGCTTCTTCACAAGCGCAGCGGCGATGGCCGAGCCGAAGTCGATCTGTTTTGCCTTGTCCTGGGCGTTTCCTGCATCGACTGTCTCAGCGGCTTCGATATAGACGCGAGGGGTCTCGGCCGCAAGTGCCGTCGATGCAAACAGAAAAAGGGCCAGCAGCGTCCGTGTCATCGTTGCATCTCCTGAAGTGGGTTATCGCTGTCAGTCGCAGAGCCCTGTCCGCCCAACGTCAGGCATCACCAGCGGCGTGGAGCGCCGTCTGGTGCATGCAGTGTTAGGCCGATAGTCTCACGCCTAGTTTTCTTGGATCGCCCGAAGATACCGTCGATTCGCGACTTCCCTGGCCAGTTGGTCGAGCTCCCCAATTGCGGCCTTGCTGCGTGAGGACAGCGCGCTCAAGTTGACCGCCTGAGGAGTCAGCGACTTCACCGCTGACCCGGCGCGCATGAATTCGAAGTTCCACTGCAGGACCTCGACCTGGCCTCCGGCGGCTGGGGCGTGATGTATGTGCTCCACAAGTTCTGCGGCCACGACCCCAACAGGCGTGCGCGGAGGATCGGGCCGTGGAAACTGCTTCGCGATGTCAACCCAAAGTGCTTCGACCTCATCGAGAAGGTCCAGGCGAAGACTTGCCAGTGGCACGTCACCGGCCCTCATGCGTTGAGCAATGAAGGAAGGCACCTCGCTGAGCTCTGGAACCAGATAGAACTCCCACGCACTCGTTCGCTTGTGAAGTGTCCAGCCTCTCGCGAGGATACGCGGGAACGTAGTGCCAAGCGGTGAGTCAGCCCGCGGTTCGGCCGTCGCTGGCGTTCCAGCTGGGGTCCTCGTGACAGAGGGTGGCTCAGAAGTGCGCGAAGCTGGTTCCGGCGTTGCTGAGCGAGACCGAGGCCTGTCTGCTTCGGCACCGGCGCCTGTGTGCTTTGCGTCTGGTCCAGGCCCGACAGCTGGAGATGTCGGTAAGCCCGCCTGAGCGGTTGTTCCCAATATTGATTGCTGAACGACCTCGCGTGCTGGCGGATGATCCCGTCGATACTGCTGCCCGATGGTCCACCAGATACCGCCAGACAGTAGTGCGCCAAGAAGTGCGACGACGACCAAAGAGATGGCCGGGTGTTGAGCTCCGACAGCGCCGTAGAAGAGCTTCAGTAGATCCAGCATGTAACCTTCATTCGGCCTAACTACCTTTGGACCCGCTCGCAGACTCCGTCGGCGCGTAGCCACCGGCCGCCGGCTGCACTCGTGTCCGCATCCTGTTGTCCGCGCGAATGTTACACGGGGTCGACCGCGAACTGCTCTGCGGATGGGCCGCCAAGCGGATGGTTACGCGCGAGCGCCTTGCGCGTATCCACGCACATATCGGCGAGCACATTCGAAGGTGAAGTCCTTCGTAGAGTGCGACTTGCACGCGCTACGGGTCGACCGATACTCGCGCGGTTGGCTGCGAGCGTCCGCGGGCTAATCCCGCACGCCCCCCTACCCCACGGCCTGTCGCAGATCTTCCAGCACGTCCTCGGCGTCCTCGAGGCCGATGGACACACGCAGCATCCCGCGGGTCACTCCCCCTTCGGCGAGCTGCGCATCCGTGAAGCCGTAGTGGGAGGTCAGCACGGGGATACTCGCGATCGACTCCACGCCGCCGAGGCTCGCGGCCCGCTTCACGACCTTCATCCGGTCGTAGGCGCGCACGACGGCCTCCTGGCCGCCCTTCAGGTCCAGACAGACCATCCCCCCGAAGCCGCGCATCTGCGCCTTCGCCACGGCGTGATCCGGGTGCGACTCCAGCCCCGGGTACCACACGCGCGCGATGCCGGGATGCCCCTCGAGCCCACGGGCCACGGCCAAGCCGTTGGCGTTGTGCTGGGCCACGCGGACACTCAGTGTCTTGAGGCCGCGCATCAGCGCATAGGCGGGTTGCGGGTCGAGGATGCCGCCGAGCAGCCGCCGCGTCTTTCCGATGCGCTCGATGAGCCCCCGGCTGCCGGCCACAGCTCCGGCCACGACGTCGCTGTGTCCGTTCAGATACTTCGACGCGCTCTGCATCGAGAGGTCGATACCAAGCGCGATCGGCTGCTGATTCGCGGGGCTGGCAAACGTGTTGTCGATCACGCTGGTCACGCCGGCCGCCCGGCAGGCCGCCGCCACCTTCGTGATGTCGACGCAGC
>JBEBGG010000298.1:0-2511 GCA_040081555.1 Vicinamibacterales bacterium | reverse complement strand
TTGAGCCGGTGCTGCTTCGTAGGCGACCATCCGACGATCGATGTGGCGGGGGCAATGGCGGCTGGTCTTCAGGCGTTCTGGAAGCGAACGTCGTACTGGCCCACCGTCGGGACAGTGCCGACCGTCGAGACTATTCCAGACCTCCTGAGGCTTATCTCGTAGGAATGCATACCAGGCCGCTGCAGACCTGACGGCACCGGCGCTCGATCGCGTTTGAGCCGCTAGTGAGCGGTCACCGTTGGGCTGCGGTACCGCCATCACACTACTGGGATACAGCGACGGATCAACCTTGAAGGGGCCAGACGGGGCCCGCGGCAGGGGCCTGGAGCCAAGCCGTCCAAGCGATACACAAGCCGACTTTGCGGTATCTTGAGCGGCATTCGGAGGCCCGAGTGACCCCGCCCGCGGGACGCTCAGACGCCTTGAAGGAGACTGGATGCGAGTGGCTGCCGTCGACGATGCGAACGTCGAACGCGTCAGGACATTTCTTCTCCACCATGCCGAGACGTCCCTCTTTCTCCTGTCGAATCTCATTTCGTACGGCCCGCATCTCGGTGCGCACATCAATTCCGGCAACTACCGCTACATCGAGCACGAAGGGAGGGTCGTGGCTGTATTCGTGCTGACACGTCGAGGGAACCTCCTGGCCCACACAGGAGGCCGTGGCGACCTCGTCGACCCGATCCTCGGAGCGTGTGCAGCAGAGACGATGCCGGTGACTGGCGTTGTTGGCGAGTGGAGCTCCGCTCAGGCGCTGTGGCGCAGGCTGTGCGCCACTCCTGGCTTCGTGCCGGGCAGGGCACTGGTGGGGTGGTCATCATGACGGGCAGTTGGTGGCCATCGCCGGCTTGAATGCAAGCTTCGGGTCCATGGGACAGATTGGGGGTGTGTACACCCGCCCCACCCACCGACGCGGAGGCGTGGCAACGTCGGTGATGAGGGCGCTGCACCTCGATGCCTGCACAAGGCTCAGCATGGACAAGCTGATTCTCTTTACCGGTGAACACAATGTTGCTGCGCGTAGGCTCTACGAGTCGCTCGGGTACTCAGAGTTCGGACACTACAGCCTGTTATTTGGCGGATGGCGTTTGAGAGTGTGCGGTCCTGCAGGTTCGCCATGGCGGGCGTGATCCGATCTGGTGGTAAATGTCAGCCGACCACTCAGAGTGCGACGCGATCCGTTGAGTGTAGGACGGTGTATCATCGCGCCGCGATGGGCGTCGCTGAGGCGTCGTACACGTCGCGATGGGCCACTGAGCATTGACGCGAGAGACTCCGATGGAACCGCAGTTGACCGTCGTCCGCGCCATGATGGTTGTGGGCCTTGAAGTGCGCACCAGCAATCGCGACGAGATGGATCGTGCCACCGCAAGGATTCCCGGCATCTGGGGACGGTTCTACCGAGAGAGCGTCACAGAAGCGGTTCCCGGCAGGACGGAGACCGGTGGTCCGTTGGCGGTCTACAGCCACTACGAGTCCGACCACACGGGGCCCTACTCGCTCTTGGTGGGCGTGGAGATGGTCGAGGGCGGAACTCCGACAGGCATGGCGCGCGTCGATGTTGTCGAAGGCCGGTACTTGGTTTTCCCCGCGCGAGGAGCAATGCCGCAGTCGGTCATGGACACCTGGAAGGCCATCTGGGACTACTTCGCAACGAACGCTCACCACGAGCGTGCCTATACAACCGACTTCGAACAGTACCGTGGCGCTGACGTCGTGGACATTCACATCGCGGTGAAGTAGCCGTATCTTGGGGGGGCGCACTGTGGCTACGGGGAAGCTCTCCAAGCAGATGACGGTGCGCCAGTTTGACCACGGCTACTGGTACGCCACTGAGGTGAAGCGGTTCGCCAAGTCCCTGGGCATCAAGAATATCCAGGAGCTGAGGAAGGACGAACTCGAGAGAGCCATCCGACACTACTTGGCGTACGGAACGGTCACGCCACCAACGACACGTACTCTGTCCAGGCTCGGACCACGCGATGTTGACCTCGGTCTTCGGCTCAATCGGCGCGTGATCCAGTACACGAACGACAACGAGACGAAAGCCTTCATCGACCGCGAGGCCCTGAAGCTCGACCCCACCTTCAGGCGGCGTCCTGGCTCACGCTATCGCCTCAATCGCTGGCGTGAGGTTCAACTGACGAGCGGCGTGCCCATTACGTACCGCGACCTCGTGATGGAACATGTTCGCCTCAACCGGCCAGAGACGAAGCACACACGAGCGCCCTCCGCGCGATACATCAACTTCGTGAGCGACTACGTGGCTGAGAATCCAGGCGTGCCGATGGCGTCAGCCATTCGAGCGTGGAAAGCGGTCAAGAGGATGGCTACCACCAAGGACTACCGGGCTTTCAAACGAGTGTCCGGTGGGCGCTCGCGGGGGCCGTCTTCCCACAGTCGCTGAACCGCTGACGTCCCCCCCATTCTGAGTAGGGTTTCGGTTTAGAGTCCGGCCCAGCGAAAGGGTCGGACGATGAAGAAGCGGTTCAGCGAAGCGCAGATTGTCGG
>JBEBGG010000297.1:0-2520 GCA_040081555.1 Vicinamibacterales bacterium | reverse complement strand
ATCGATGTCAGAGGTGCCAGATCCCATCCTTGTGCACGCCGAGCGTCTGTGCGAGACGCTCGAGCGGATTGGCGACGCGCTGGTCGCGGTTGACGCCGATACGTTGCTCGATACCCAGGAGACGCTCGAGCAGCTGGTGTCGGCGCTGAGCGCGCCTCGCGAAGTCGATGACAAGGAGGCGCTGAGGCGCACGGCCCAGAGGGCTGCCGCGGCGCTGATGCGCTGCCGTCGTCTGGGTACCGCGTTCTCCGGGATTGCCGGAACGCGGCTCAGGCTGCGGACCGGGGTCGAGACGTACGGACGGACCGGTAGCTTCGTGGAACCCGCGGTGTCAGGTGCCGCTGTCAAGGTGATGACCTAGTGTCTGATCTCTTTTCCATGCTCGGTCGGACGGTCAAAGCGCTGGACGCCCAGCGCTACGGCCTCGACGTGACGGGCCAGAATATCGCCAACGTGAACACGCCCGGCTACGTGCGCCGGACGGCGCTGTTTGTCGAAACACCCCCTCCGGATCCATACACGCCGGGCGGTGGCGTGGACGTCGCCGCGGTGCTCGCCTCCCGCGCGCCGCTGGTCGAGGGACGCCTGCGCTACGAGCAGCCGCTGGCGTCGAGCCAGGGCGCCATTGCCGATCAACTGGCGATACTCGAATCGGGACTCGGCCAGGCCGGCAGTTCGCTGGATGCCTCTCTGACGCGGTTCTACAACGCCCACGCCACGCTCGCGCAGACACCGACCTCCGGCGTCGCGCGTCAGCAGGTCGTCGTGCAGGGAGAGCTACTCTCCCGCGCCTTCAACGACATGTCAGCGCGCTTCGAGAGCCAGCGCCGCAGCGCCGATGCGGAAATCCGCGCCGATGTGGGGCAGCTGAACGCTCTCGCCGCGCAGCTGGCTGATATCAACCTGCAGATCGCGCAGACCGATCCAAGCACCGCGCCGGGATTGTTCGACCAGCAATCGCAGGTCATCAAGGCGATGTCGAACCTGATTGATCTCAATGTTGTCACCAGTGGCAATGGCGTGATCGACGTGTCGATTGGCAACGGCCGCGCCCTGGTCATTGGTTCGACCGTGTATGACATCACGCCCTCGTTCAACTCGGCCGGTTACAGCGCGCTGTTCACCGACGGTGCGGCGGTCACGACCGACGTCACGACAGAAATCGGCGGCGGACGGATCGGCGGATTGCTGCGCGTGCGAGACGCGCTCATTCCTGGCTACACGGCCCGCCTCGACCAGCTCGCCTACTCGGTGGCGACCGACGTCAACGCCATCACGACCTCCGGGTACGATCTCAACGGCAATCCCGGCGTGAACTTCTTTGCGCCGCCGGCCGGCGTGGCGGGTGCGGCCAGCCTGCTGCGGGTCAATCCGGCGGTCGCTGCGGACAACAGCCTCGTTGTCACGTCGTCGACCACGGCGCCCGGCAACAACGACCTCGCGCTTGCGATTAGCCGACTGCAAGATGCGGTCATGACCGGCGGCACGGCGAAGCCGGTCGAGGGCTGGGGCGCACTGGTCTACGAGGTGGCGACTGATTCCTCCCAGGCGAAGCAGTCGAAGGATGCGCACGAACAGGTGGCCCGTCAGTTGAACAACCTGTGGGACCAGATCTCCGGCGTCTCCATTGACGAGGAGGCGGCGACGTTGATGCGCTTTCAGAGCGCCTACGAAGCCAACGCCAAGTTCTTTCAGATCGTCGACGAAACGCTGGCGGTTCTCATGAGGCTGGGGAGCTAACGATGTCCATGCGCGTGGTCTATAACAGCCTTTACGCCGACGGTATCAACAATATCCAGAGGGCCGCCACCACGCTGACCGAAGCGCAGCGGCAAGTGTCGTCTGGACGCCGCAGCGGCACGGTCAGCGACGACCCGCTTGGCAGCGCGTCGGCGATTCTCGAGCACGCGGCCCTGGCGCGGATCGACACCTACAAGGGCGCCGCGGATGCCGCAGCGTATCGGCTCAATCTCGCAGACAGTGCGTTGTCAGACATCGTCAATCAGCTGTCGGCGGCCCAGACGGCCACGCTGTCGGCGCGGGGCTCCGCGCAGAGCCCGGCCCAGCGCGAGGCTGCGGCGCGGGAACTGCTGGCGATTCGCCATGCGCTGGTCGGCGATATCAACACCCAGTTCCAAGGGGCCTACATCTTCAGCGGCGCCAAGGCCACCACGCCTCCGTTTGTCGAAAGCGGGTCGGCGATTTCCACCTACCAGGGTGACAGCGTGCAGACGCAGATCGATGTCGCCGGTGGCGCCTCGGCGACGATCTCGTTTGACGGCGGGCAGATTTTCAAGGGCGGTGATTCACAGGACATTCTCGCTGCCCTCGATGACCTCCTTCGAGCTCATGTAGTAGACGCTGCCACCGGTCGCGCGCAGCTCGTCGTGGCGACGCACCACCACCGTCAACTCCAGGCCGAACGATGCGGCGATGAGCCGGCGCACCGCTGTCGCCATTGCGAGGTCGTCGTGCTCGGCGTCGGCGTCGAGGGCCACGTTGCCGGACTGGATGTAGGTC
>JBEBGG010000296.1:0-2526 GCA_040081555.1 Vicinamibacterales bacterium | reverse complement strand
CGATCAGAGCGTGGGCACCTTTGGATAACGACACGGTCTGACCGACCACGGACGCGGCGTCGGTGGCTTCGTGACTGATCACCGTTCGGCCGTCCACGACCACTTCGACCCGCCCGCTCGTGTGTACGGTCAGGTCGAAGGTCCGGTCCGATGGCGCGTACCAGAACCCTCCCCACCACACACGAAACGAACTGCCGGCGCGAACCTCGCCAGGTTCCAGAAAGGCGAGGTCGATGTTTCTAGTGCGGGCGCTCGAGGCAGGCTGGTTCGCCGATTCGTCAGTGTAGAAGCTGCGAACAAGGCCGGTGGCCGCGAGCAGGCGCCACTCGACGATCGCCGTCAGCGCGGTTGCGGCAATGGCAACGGTAACCAGCCACGATGGCCCGCGTCTCAATGTTGTGGCGGCCGCGCGAGCAGGTCGGTCACCCCGCACGCCGTGGCCTCACGTGATAGATCGTCCGTGTGCCAGCGTGCAGCGTCTCCCGTGCGACGATTTGGAAGCGTGTCGAGAGGCACGCTTCAAATCGCTCCTGTGTGTAACCGAAATCCACGGGCTCGCGGTTTCGCAGCAACTGTTGCACCATGGCGTCGCCCGGTGCCACGAACTCGACCACGACTTCTGACCCGAAGCTAGCGAACCAGTCGACCAGGTCGGGTATCGGTACGTTGTGGCTGATGGCCAGGTGGTGCACGAGCGCCAGCGCCAGGATCAAGTCCGGGGATCCGCGGTTCTCCAATGTCTGGCGTTCGCGGTTCCGCCACCCGATTGCTGGCGTTGGATTGGTCAGGTCACCAACGAGCGGCAGGATGGTGTTGTTACCCTCGTCCTTCAGCACACGGTACAGACGCTCGACCGCCAGATGGTCCGCATCGACGGCAACAATGTAGTCGGCGTGACCGCGCACCGCTCGCGAATATTCTCCCGTATTGCAGCCCAGATCCCAGACCAGCGCGCGCCGTCGCTCGCTTGCGGCCGTTTGAACGAACCGAGCCTTGCGCGCTCGGTCTTCCCGATCATAGCTGCTCGACTCAGCGTAGTCGGACCACGTGGAACGGGCCTGCACCCAGGTCAGTCGTTCCACGAGACGGCGCATTCGCTTCACGTTGGCTCTTACGAGCGCGGCACCGAAGCCGGCGGCACGCAGGTCGTGGCGAACGTCGCGACTGGTTGCGGCGTAACGCGATTGCAGCTTCGCGAGGAGATAGACGTGCGCGAACACACCCGGACGCAGCCGATCCCGAAGCGACATAAGCTGACTGAGTTGTCCGGACTCAATGCCGTCGAGGCTGCCCCTGAGCCACGCGTGAAATGCGACGTTCTTGTACGCCTGTAGGAGTAGCGGGTTGAGAAACATCTCGCAGAACTGACGGTAGCCCGCCCACGGCTCGCCCTCAACGGCTCTCGTGAACGACGTTGTGTCGATGAAGGTGGAGCGAGTGCCGATCCACTGGACATTGAAGGGCGTCGCGTCCTTCATCGTCATGCCCTCATCGAGCGCGGCCAACTGCAGATCGAGCTGCAAAAGTGCCGCGTCCTTGAGCATGCTGAAACACCACTCGTACGGATAGGAGATCACCGGAATGGTGGCGTGGTGAAGCGCCGCGACCCACGGCGTCGCGACCGGAATCGGTGGCGCAGTCACCCGCTCCGTTGCGACGATGCGTCCGTCGTGGGTGTATTGACTGAAGAAGCGCGTCGCCGCAAGTGTCTCCCAGTCGCGCAAGGCGTCGGCGTTGACATACCGGACGACCTGTCCATCGTGGCGGAGGACGCGAGCCGACGGGTCGCGAAAAGACCCGTGGTCGAAGAGCGATTCCGCGGAGCTCATGCGATCAGGCTCGCTTCTTGTTTCCCGAATCCTGCTTTCGGAACGCACTCGTCAGACGGTGCCAGAACAGCCTGACGAAGACACCCAGGGCAGCCACCCCTCCGAGCACGACCTGCAGCAGCATGCTTCCTGCGCCCGGGTCAAGGTATGCGTGCACGGGTGCTTCGGAAGCGAGGACCGCGAGGGCGATGATGATCAGCAATGAGGTCGCTTGAGCCACGCAGACACTCCTGACGGGGGGAACAGGGCGGACACGCTGCAGCGGTCGGTGGCGCCTCTTTTGGTCTTGTTGACGGAGTATATCTGAAGCCCGTGCTCACCGGGGTGCCGAGCACCCGGCACGAATTCCGGGTCGCCACCGCGCTCGCTTACCAACCGGGCGGATTGACCTTGTACTGCGCAAAGGTTGGCAGCAGTCGATCCCGTTCGGACACCGTTGGCCGCTCGACCGGCCATTTGATGTCCAGTTCCGGGTCCGACCACAGGATGCCGCCTTCCGTTTCACGGTTGTACGGCCGGTCCACTTTGTACAGCACATCGGCTGGTTCGTCGCCGAGGACGCAGAAGCCGTGGGCCAGCCCCGGTGGAATCCAGAGCAGCATCCCGCCTTGCCCGGTGAGTTCGGTGGCGACATGCTGGCCGAAGGTGGGCGACTGCCTGCGGATGTCGACGACCACGTCCCAGATGCGGCCACGGA
>JBEBGG010000295.1:0-2527 GCA_040081555.1 Vicinamibacterales bacterium | reverse complement strand
CGCGGGCGCTTGTCCCCATCCGCCGGATCACTCGGAAGGCGGCATCGATGGCCGAAGCGGAGTTCGCCACGCGTCTCGCCGCAGTCCGTCACGACCCCGGCTTGTTGTTCGTAGATACGCCTGGATTCGAGGCGGCCGAACTCCAACCTCTGCTCGAGGCGGCCGACTTCGTCGTGATTCCGGTTCAGCCAACGCCGAACGATCTCCGCGCCGTGGGTCAGACCGTCCAGGCCGTCAAAGCGGTCGGACGCGCGCACTTCTGCTTCGTCGTGACTCGCGGTGTTACGAACGCGCGCCTGACGAACCAGGCCCTATTGGTGCTGTCCCATCACGGTCCGGTGGCCACGAGCATCATCTTGAATCGCGTCGACTATGCCGGCGCGATGACCGACGGTCGCACGATTCAAGAGGTTGATCCCAAGGGGAGGGGCGCGGAGGAGACCGGGCTGTTGTGGAGTTATGTGCGCGAACGACTGGACCGTGAGCCGTCTCGCGTCGATCAGCAGGGGAGTCACGCTCATGTCTAAGAAAATCGCTGATCTTGGCGGAGGGCTCGTCACGCTAGAGTCCGTGCCTGCGCCGCAGGTCGGCCACACGCTTGCGCCGCGGCCGGCCGTCGCCACACCAACTCGGAAACCCGCGACAGCCAAACTGCGGAAGGCCGGGTTCCTGGTGCATCCCACAGCACTTCGCCAGTTCGATGTGCTGAAGGCTGAACGAGGCGGGGACGATCGCAAGAACGCCGGCGTGCGCCTGATTCACGAAGCCCTGAATCTGCTGTTTGAAAAGCACGGCAAGCCGGTGGTTCGTCTAGATATCTAGATATCACGACATGATGCCCATCACGCGCCCGCCCGAGCCTGAAGCAATATGAGCGACCCCAAATCGCCAGGCGGGTTCAAGAGCGTCTCAGAGATGGTGGCCCGCCTCCAGGCGCTGGGGCAGTCCACGCGGGACAACTCGTCTCAGGCAACGGACGGCGCGACGCCTCCAGCGAGCGATGGGGGAGCGGAGGCCTCCTCACGGGAGGACGTCGTAGCGTCCGACCTCGCCCTGCCAGAGTCCCCGGAGTCCCCGGAGGCGCCGGTGCGTCAGGGCGAATTCGACATCCTCCAACGCTTTGCTGACCTCGTCCGCCGACAGGATGCTGTCACTGAGCCGGCGCTGGTCCAGACCGGCCGGGCGGCCATGCGGGACCGCGACGCGCGGCTCGTCGAAGCTGCCGCCCTCATCGCGCAAGACCCGCCAGGCCCCGAGGAAATTGCCTTCATCGCGCGGGAACTGATCCAGTGCACTCTGCCGCATAGTGATCCCGGCCCGGTCCCGTTCTGGAAACGGCAGAACGGGAATTTCACCCTCTCGATGGTGTCGCAGTACGACCCGACGACCGAGCAGTTGATCGGGTATCCGTACGGCACCATTCCCCGACTCTTGCTCTTCTGGTTGACGACCGAGGCCCTCCGCACAGGAAGCCGACGGCTCGAACTCGGGCGCAGCTACAACGACTTCCTGCGGGCCCTGAGCCTCAGCCCGAACACGGGTGGAGGGAGTCGTGGCGATGCCGCTCGAGTGAAGGCTCAGAGTCGCCGGCTCTTCGCCTCGACCGTCAGCTTCACGTATACCGAGGGCCTGTCGAGCGCCAAGACGCCGCTGCTCCCGCACAAGGCGACCTTGGAAGCTCGACAGAACATGAACATTACCGACCAAAGTGTGCTCTGGTGGGACCCCAAGGCCCCCACACAGATTGACCTTTGGGAAAGCTGGATCGAGCTGGGGGAGAAGTTCTTCGAGGCGATTACGCGTTCGCCCGTACCTGTGGACGTTCGCGCACTGCACGCGCTGAAGCGCTCACCGCTGGCCCTCGATCTATACGCCTGGGCCACCCACAAGGCCCACACCGTCGCGAAGAAAGGGAAGGCCCAATTCGTGCCGTGGCGAGCACTCGCGGCCCAGTTTGGGGGCGACTACGGGCGCTCCAGGGACTTCCAGAAGAAGGCTTCAGAGGCCCTCAAGCGGATCCAAACCGTGTTCCGCGAGCTCAGGCTTGAGGACGCGGATGGGGGTATCCGGGTGCTTCCGTCCAGCCGACCGGCGGTGCAGATACGCCCGGCCCAGCGACAGCTGGTGGCTGGAGAGGCGGACGACGCAGGGGGCGAGACGTCTGAGTAAATTGGACATCACGGTGAAACGGTCGCGCCTGTAAGCACCTGGTCTGCTCGGACGGTGAAACGGTCGCACCGAGCAATTTTGGGCCGCTTTCCTATGGTGAAACGGTCGCGCCCCTCCTGTTCTTCCGCCACAGCACGGTGAAACGGTCGCGCCATAGGGGTCTCTCTGACCTGAAAAGTGATCACTATTTAGGGCAGCTTCTGGTGCGCTTCCACGGTGAAACGGTCGCGCGTGCGGCGCAGAGTCGGCAAAAGTACGGTGAAACGGTCGCGTCTGGTTCCGGAACGATCAGACGGTGAAACGGTCGCGCCACCAGCGCGTTGCGTTTGTCGGCGTCGAGCACGGATCGGGAGCCACA
>JBEBGG010000294.1:0-2533 GCA_040081555.1 Vicinamibacterales bacterium | reverse complement strand
CGCCTGATCGCCTACGTCGGCCCGGTGCCGGGCCTCTAGGCCGACCCGGGGGCGCGGTCATCCGCGCCACAGCCGCAACACCAGGAGGCCGCCGGACCAGCGCCGGGCGGCCTCCTGCCACGTACGCGGGGCGTTGTCCCCTCTTCCCACATCTCTCCATCACGCCGCCGCGGCGGCAGGTTCTGCTGCCGTTTCCGGTGGTTGCGGTCACGCATCCGGCGGTCGCGGTCACGCATCCGGTGGTTGCGGTCGCGCATCCGGTGGTTGCGGTCACGCATCCGGCGGTTGCGGTCGCGCATCCGGTGGTTGCGGTCACGCATCCGGCGGTTGCGGTCACGCATCCGGCGGTTGCGCCGGCCCTCGGCGCCGCGTCGGGCACCCGCGGCGTGGCGCCGGTGCATGGCCGTGGCGTCGAGTACACCCGCCGTCGGTGCGTGCCGCCCCGCCGTGGCCGTGGCAGACACGCGCCGCGTGCCGTCGGTGCACGACCGTGGCTGCGGAGTACACGCGCCGCGTGGCATCGGCGTACGACCGTGACGGCGACAAACACCCGCCGCCGGTGCGAGGCGGCGCGCCGCCCGATCCCGGGGCGGGCCCGATGCCGATCGACCCTCGGACGTGCGCCGAACGCCCCGGGCGCGACAGCGTGTCACCCCGGCGGCCGGGCACGAACCGGCGCGGGAAAGTTCGGCACGGGCCGCGAAACTTCCCGCACCCAGAGTGACGACGATCGGCACTCTGGGCAAAAACGCGCGCAAAAACGGCCAAAAATGAGGGAATGGCCGCGCTGGCGAACCCCTTGCACAAAGGGCGGCACGGTACGCGCTCGATGGGAGTCGGGAGCGTGCTGGTGGTGTCGACCGACGGTCTCCTTCGAGGTCCGGTGGTCACAGGCTCCGGGTGGAACCCGCTGCGAAAGGAACGGCTGTCGTGCTGAACTTTCTGACTGCACTGGAAAACAGTGGCATTTCGACATATCTGCGGGAGTCTGGTTCGATCTGGGCCTACCCGCTCGTGCTGACGCTTCACACCGCGGGCCTCGCCGTACTGGTGGGTACGAACTGGGCGGTCGACCTGCGTCTGCTCGGCGTTGGAGGTTCGGCTCCGCTCGGTCGGCTCGAGGGGCTCTTCAAGATGATGTGGGCCGGCTTCTGGGTCAACTTCGTGACCGGCATCCTGCTCTTCATGGCGGATGCGACCACGAAGGGGACGGCGACCGTGTTCATGGTGAAGCTGGCCCTGGTGGTCGTCGCGGTCATCGTGGCTCGTCAGACCAAGTCCGTGCTCTTCCCGGGAGGGCGCCAGGTGACGGTGGCGCCGGCGTCGGCCCGTGCGCTGGCCGTCGCGTCCTTCCTGCTCTGGGCCGCCGCGATCACCGCCGGTCGGTTCATGGCCTACGGTTCTTCGGCTTACGGTAACTAGGGGGCTGTCGTGGTGCAATACGCCTTGATGCTGCGTGCAACATCCATCTCGGAGATGATCCGCCTCTCGCCCTGGACGTGGCCGCTCGCCGAGACGGCTCACTTCATCGGCATGGCGCTGCTGATCGGAGTCGTCGGTCTCCTCGACTTCCATCTCCTCGGCTTCGCGAAGATCATGTCGATGGAGCAGCTGCGCAAGCTGCTGCCCTGGGGCATCTTCGGGTTCGTGATCAACCTGGTGTCGGGCCTCATCTTCGTGGTCGGCGCGCCCGACCAGTACGCCAGCAACCCGGCGTTCTACTTCAAGCTGATGTTCCTGGCGCTCGCCGGCCTGAACGCCCTCTACTTCGAGACCGCGCACGGCAAGCACGTGCTCGAGCTCGGGCACCTGGACACGCCGCCCAATTCGCTCAAGATCGCGGGCGCAGTCTCGCTCTTCTCGTGGTTCATGGTGCTCTACTGGGGGCGCATGCTCCCGTTCATCGGCAACGCGTTCTAGCACCGCGCACGTGACCTGTGGCGGCTCTCCGTCGGAGAGCCGCCAGAGGTATCGCCGGGTTGTATAGTCTGGGTGTGCGCACCTCTCGCTTCGCCGCCGCCATCCTGGCGCTGGCCACGGTCGCCCCGGTCGGGGCACAGTCCGTTCCCGCAGCCGTCCCGCCCTCCGTCTCCTCGCTACCGGTCCTCGGCACCTGGCGACTGAACGTCAGCGCGTCCGACTGGAACCCGCCACCGATGCCGTACGGACGTGCGACCTGGAAGGTCGAACCGGCGGGAGACCAGGTGAAGATGACCTACGACATGATCGGGACCCGCGGAGGCGTGACCCACATGGAGTGGACCGGCCGCTTCGATGGACAGGATTACCAGGTGCAGGGGCCTGACTCGTACGTCACGTATGCGTACCGCGTCGCCGATGACCGGACGCTTGACCTGATCGTGAAGGTTGAGGGGCGCGTCGTGACGGCCGGGCAGGTGACGGTGTCGCCCGACGGGCGCCGCGCGACGACGCGCACCGTCTCACCTGGACCGAGGGGTGAGATCGTCTCGTCGACCGTCTACGACCGTCGCTGAGCCCGCCGTCGCGCCGCGTGCTCATGCGGCGCTATGGC
>JBEBGG010000293.1:0-2541 GCA_040081555.1 Vicinamibacterales bacterium | reverse complement strand
TATCCGGGCCAGCACGCCGCGGCGGCCGGCGCGTGCGCGACCGTGCTCAAGGCTTGGTTCGACGAAGCGCAAAGCTTCGAAGAGCTCACCGCGACCGCGCGTCACCCGCTCACCGGCCACCCGGTGCGCGCGGTGGCTCCGGGCCTCCAGCCCCACGGCCCGCCCGACGGCACCGGCGGCTGCGAGCACGCACCCTACACCGGCGACATCTCGCGCCTGACCGTCGGCGGCGAGCTGAACAAGCTCGCCGCGAACGTCGCGCTGTCGCGCAGCATGGCGGGGCTCCACTGGCGCAGCGACAACACCCGGGGCCTGCGGCTGGGCGAGCGCGTGGCCATCGAGCTGCTCGCGGAGATGGCGGCGGCGGTGCACGAGAGCCCGCTGCGGCTGGCGTTCACGAGCTTCGACCGCCACGTGATCGAGATCACGAAGGACGGCCCGCGCCGCGACGGCACCCGCGGATAATTGTGACAGTAACCGTTCAGGGGGGTGTCAGGCGGTGGCCGGCAACAGCGACTGCGTGATTTTCTGACCGGCCATCTTTGCTTTCACGCACTCCGTCACGAAAGTGAGGGCATTCCGATCCTGCTGCTTCAGGGTCTGCACGACCGAGAGCATGCGCTCGACGAACCGACTGCCTTCGACGCTATGCGTGCCGAAGGTCAGCTTACGCAGGATCACGCCGGGCCGGATGCCACGCTCGCCGTGGTTGTTGGTGGGCTCGACGCCCTCCATCCGGGCGAAAGTCCACATCGTCTCCTCGACGGCGAGCAGCTCACTACAGGTGCCCGCCGTCTTTCCGTGGGCGCATTGCTCCCCCCACTCCAGCAGCTTGATGACCTTGCGCCGGATGGGCTCGACGTACTTGCGGAAGCTGGACCGCTTGAGAGTTCCGTCACGGACGCGGTGCCAGAGCTTGAATAGGTGCTTCTCGTGCCTGAGTAGGCTTCGGCCGATGGACTGGGCTTCGGGATCGTGCGTGTCCACGAATGCCTGGAAGTCGCGCTTCAGGTGGGACCAGCAGGCCTGGCGCCACGCCGTGGGCCACCAGTTGTAGCCGGACCAGCGGTCGGTCACGAGCACGCCCAGCACCTGACCGAGGAGCTCGCGGGCAGCGTCGGACCCGCGAGATGCGCGGATCAGGAACACCGTCACGAGTGGGGTGGACGCGATCCACAACCAGACCTTCGTCCGCTGCACGCCCTGGAACCAGCTGCTCTCATCCGCGTGCTTCACACCCTGCTGCTTGACGTACTCCTGTGCCGCCTTCACCGGCTCGGCCACGGCCTCGCTCGCGATCTTCTCGCAAGCCGTGATCGAGCCAAGGGCGATGGGAATCCCATAGAGGTTGGCCAGCAGAGAGACGGTGAGGCGCTTGGTCATCCGATACGCGCCGCTGAGCACCGCGATCGTCGCAATCAGCCGTGGGCCGAACCCACCGGGCTGAACACCTTCGGGCAGGTTGGCGCGAGTCGTCGCACCACATTTGCCACACGTGCACGCATGCAGGCGCCACTCGTGGACCACTGGCTTGGGCTCCGGGATCTCCACGACTTGGTGGCGGTACGGGTCCGGGTCGTCCTCGCCCGCCAGCCGCGTGCCGCAGTTCTTGCACTTGTCCGGCTTGACGTCGCGCACGTTCTTCTTGTCGACAGGGAGCAGCAACCGCTCGTGGCCCTTGTGCCCAGGCTGGCCGCCGGGCTTGCGACCGCTCTTCCGCTTCGCGGGCTTGGCCGGTGCATTCGGCTGATCAGACGATGGGGGACGGCTCGAGTTCTGCGAGTTCTGGTTGAGCTTCTCGAGAAGCGCGACGACCTGAGCCTGAAGGTCGGCAGTGTGCTTGGCCTGGTCGGCGATCAGCTTGGCCTGGTCGGCGACCTTGCGCTCCAATGCGTCAATACTCCGCTGACAAGGCGCGTGAGAATCGGCCGCCGCATGTCCCGACATGCGAGGAAGATAGCATGTCGGGTCGACCCGTGAAAAGTCCCGTCATGAGCAGCTTCACTGACGCACCCCGTGAACGATTACTCTTGAGGAACGAGCTCAGCCGCGACGGAGCCGTACGCTATCGTACGTACACCAGCGGATTCGCTCTTGTTCAACTCCGATAGACTTGGCTTCGCGAAGAAGAGTGAGTGGACCGACCCCGACAGCCCAAGCAGGACTATCGCAAGCACCTTTATCAGCTGGCCAAGCGATGGCCGGTATTTTGTCGACTCTTCCGGTGACATTGCCTGGTCGTTCGGTTCGGGTCGTGCTCGTGGAACCGATGGAAGTCTATCTCAACATCGTCAAGCTTGCCACGCAGCGGGAGTGGACACCGACCAGGACTGCTTGGGCTGTACGACTAGCTTGACCTTAGTAGCATAGGACGGATCGGGGACGTCGTTGAAATTGCCTGGATCGAATCCACCGACCTGTCCGGAACCTGGGTGTTAGATCAGCTCTCCGTCATGTGTGAGCATTCTGACTAACGAGGAACTAAGCGCGAATGGTCAGGCCAACGTCTTCTCTGGCTTTCGTTACCGATCTGGATCAAAG
>JBEBGG010000292.1:0-2554 GCA_040081555.1 Vicinamibacterales bacterium | reverse complement strand
ACGCAAGGCCACGTCCTGATCCACGGTGACTCGCGAGGTGCCGTCGCCAAACGCATCGGACAACTCGCCGACCACGCGCATCTGCTCGCTGGTCAAGTCGCCCAGAGGCACCGTCACCACGACCTGCACGAAGCCATCCTGCCGCTGCCGGCGGACGTTGGTCTCCTGCCACCGCACGTACGCCTCATCCGAAGCGGTCAGGACCGGAAGCAAGACCGGTGTCACGCCTTCGCCCCGCGGCGGCGCGGCACTGACGCGGCCCGCGATCACGTCGGGCGCCTGTGCCTCCGTCCGGGCCCAAGTCGGTGCGTGCTCCACGGCCGGATCGATCTGCAACTCCGCGACGCCGCCCTCACCGCGGCAATAGGCGAGCGCTCGTTCGTACTCGGACGCGAACCCGTCCCACGTCAACTTCTTGATCATGAACTTCATGCGATTCCGCTGCTTGTGGATGTAGTCGCCGTGCTCCTTGAACACCATCAACAGCGACTCCGCCACGCGGAACATCTCAGATGCCGGCAGAAATTCGTGCAGCACGCCAGCGGTCTTGCACATGATCGCAGTGCCGCCGCCGGCCATCACACGGAAGCCGCGCACGCCGCCCTCGACCCTGGCGTGGAACGCCAGATCGTTAATGGCGATGGCCGTGTGATCCTGAGGGCAGCCCTCAAACGCGATCTTGAACTTTCGCGGCAGCGACGAGCTGTGCTTGTGGCGGAGCAAGAAGCGGGTCAACGCCTCGGAGTACGGCGTGACGTCAAAGACCTCGTCGACCGCAACGCCAGCAAACGGGCAGCATGTGATATTGCGCACTGAATTGCCGCACGCCTCGCGCGTGGTAATCCCGGCCTCGGCCAGCAACCGCATCGCCGGCTCGGCGTCGTGCAGCTTCACGAAGTGAAACTGGATGTTCTGGCGCGTCGTGATGTGGCCGAAGCGACGCGAATAGCGCTCGCCGATGTCTGCCATCGCGTTCCACTGCGCGCTCGAGACGATGCCTTGCGGGAGCTTGATGCGCAGCATGTGCACATCGTCGGTCTGCCGCTGGCCGTAGGTGCCACGCAGCAGGCGGAACAGGCGCCACTGGTCCGGCGTAATCTCGCCGTTTTCGTACTGGCCAAGGACCTTCACGAACTCGTCAATATCGGACTCTTTCGCAAACGAGAGCCGGGTACGGCCGTGGGTGCGCGGTTCCTGCGGAGATGAAGAAGACATGGACTTTTACCTGGAACGACGGGAGCGGCTGGACGCCACCTCCCGAGAAATCGTGGAGCCTTCAAGCGATGGACGGAGATCGAGCGCGGCGACAGCACCGACGACGATAAGCACAGGACCGGAGGGTTCGAGACCGACCGTGGCCCAGGCAAGCTGGTTGAGCGTGCCGCGCCATACCTGCTGATGAGCGGCGGTGCCATCTGAGATGGCAGCGGATGGCGTGTCAATCGCCCAGCCCGCTTCTATGAGTGATGCGGCGAGCTCAGCGCGGCGTCCAAAACCCATGAGGATCACGAGCGTGACGCCGGCCGGCCGCACCATGGCGATCGTTCGCGTAAACGCCGCCACGTCATGGCCGCTGACCGCGAGAAAGCCCGCCGACAGGTCGCGGTGCGTAATCGGTATGCCGGCACTGGCCGGCGCGGCGACGACGCTGGTGACGCCGGGGACAATCTCAAACGGCACGCCGGCCTCTTGTAGCGCCAACGCCTCTTCCCCGCCGCGGCCAAAGACGAAGGGATCGCCACCCTTCAAGCGAACCACATAGCGACCGCGTCGTGCCGCGCGAATCATCAGTGCCTGAATTTCGTGCTGCGCGAGCGCGTGGCGCCCGGCGCGCTTGCCAACAAAGAATCGCTGCGCGCGGCGCGCCATCCGCACGACACGCTGGTCGACCAGTGCGTCGTAAAGCACGAGATCGGCGCGACGCAAGCAGCCCACCGCCTTGCGCGTGAGTAGCGCCGGATCGCCCGGGCCGGCACCGACCAACGAGACACGGCCGGTGTTCATCGCCTGGCCTGCACAGGCGCGTGGGTCACTTCGGCCTCTTCCGACCGTTCTTCATATAGCCGGTTCAGCGCCTGCAGCAGCAGCGGGCGGCGTCCCTCCATCGGCACGCCCTCCCGCTTCCAGACCACACGCTGATCCCGCGCCACGTCCATCCAGACAGTCAAGTCGGCTGGGAGTATTTCGTCAATCGCCTCGCGCATCAATCCGGCAATTGCCGGAGCGGCCCCGCTGGTGGAAATGGCCACGACCACACCGTCCCGCCGCACCACACCGCCCAGATAGGCCGAAGCATTCGGCGGGTCGTCTACGGCGTTCACCAGCAGGCGGCGCTGCTCAGCAGCCCCAGCCACCTCTCGATTGACCGCCGGTGGCGCCGCCGCCACCACCAGCCACGCGCCATCCAGGTCGGAGGCCAGAAACTCACGCCTGACCAGGGTGACAGCAGACGTCTCAGCGGCAGCCGCGATCAGCGGATGCACGTCTGGCGCGACCACCAGCACGTCGGCATCGGCAGCCAGCAACTGCGTCAGTTTCGACGCAGCCACCGGGC
>JBEBGG010000130.1:0-9823 GCA_040081555.1 Vicinamibacterales bacterium | reverse complement strand
GCGGATGCGGCGGGCGCTGCAGGAATACGTGATTGTTGGCATTAAGACCACCGTTCCGTTCTTCAACTGGTTGCTCGTCCAGCCGGAATTTCTGAGCGGCCAGTTCCACACGACCTATCTGGACGAGATTCTGAAGGAGCGCAACGGCGCCCCCTTCGTGCCGTCCGAACCGGCCCACGAAGATCTCGCCGCCATTGCGGCCGCGGTGCAGGCCGTGATGGCGCCAGGCGCGCTCGCGTCACCTTCGATGGAGCGCCGAGTGCCAACGCCGGCCGCGGCGGGGCGTTGGAACCTCCGTGCCCGAGCCGAAGGGTTGCGCTGACGTGCAATACGAAATCGAGATCAACGGGCGCACGCGTCAAGTGCATGTCCACCGCACCGAGCAACACCTGGTTGTGTCGCTTGACGGTCGAGAATTCTCGGTCGACGCCACGCGGATTGACACCCATTCCTTGTCGCTACTGATTGGCACGGCCAGCCACGAAGTGACGCTGGCCAATGACACCGTCACTCGTCAGCTCGCCACCGCAGTGAACGGCGTGCCGGTCATGGTGGCCCTGAACCATCGTCGGCATTGGGGCAAGCAGGACCCAGGCGGCGCTTCGGGATCCGGGCCGCAGCGCCTCGTCGCGCCGATGCCGGGAAAGGTTGTCCGCGTACTGGTTTCGCCAGGAGACGCGGTGCACGCTCGTCAACCGCTCGTCGTCATGGAGGCGATGAAGATGGAGAACGAACTGCGTGCCGTCTGCGAGGGCATAGTCGCCGAGGTGCATGCGGAAGAAGGGCGATCGGTCGATGCGGGAGCATTGCTCTTGGTCGTGTCGCCAGGTTGAAGCGCTGGTGAAGGTCTTTTCCGGCCCGCGCCTCAGCAGGATCGTCCGGTACATCGGCGGTGGCCTATCGCTGGTGCTGGTCCTGCTCGCTGCCGCCATTACGACCTCTGTGACCGTTGATCTTGGGCCGTCACTGCGTGCACTCGCGGAACGCGGGGGCTCCTCGCTGCTGAGGCGGCCGGTTCACATCGGCGCGCTTCGCGTGCAGCTGTTCCGCGGTCGTGTTGAAGTCGGCGATCTCGTCGTCGACGGCCTGACGCCACGGGACCGTCCATTCTTCACGGCCAAGCGAATTGCCGTCACGCTGGACTGGTCGCGCATCCCGTCGCTGCGCCCCGAGCTCATTATCAGTTCGGTAGAGCTCGACGACTGGCAGATGCTCGTCGAGAAGTTCAAAAATACCGACAACTTTCCCCGGTTCAGGAACCGAAATGCCCCTTCGTCAGGGCCGCGGCGTTTCACAGCAACCACGAGGTACTTGCGCGGCACACGCGGGACGTTCATCTACGAGGACCACGACGCGCCCTGGGGCATCATGGCGCCGGGTATCGACATGACGATCACCAATTTCCCCAAGTACCACGGGGAAGCGAGCTTCAAGGGCGGGACGGTCTCGATCCAGAACTACCTGCCAATGTGGGCCGACTTTAGGGCGTTTTTTACGATCGATGGGAGCCAACTGCAGTTGACGCGTATCGACATGAATACTGACGGCGCGGTATCGACGGCGGTCGGCGCCGTCGATATGGATCATTGGCCCGAGCAGAGCTACAACGTCACCTCGCGCGTGCAGTTCAAGCGCATGCGGGAGCTGTTCTTCGCGCATGAGTCATGGAGACTGGGTGGCGAAGGTGACTTCAAGGGGGTGTTCCACCTGTTCAAGGGCGGGCACGACCTCTCCGGCCACTTCACCAGCGAAGTGGCCGAACTGAGCGACTACCGCTTCCCGTCGCTCTTCGGTGGTTTGCACTGGACGAATCACGGTTTTCACGTCACCGACGCCGGCGCGCAGTTCTCGGGCGGTCGGGCCAGGTTTGGCTTCTCGATCACTCCACTCGGCTCTCCCACCAAACCGACCGGGCGTTTCGATGCCACCTACGACGATGTCGACGTGGCGGCGCTCACGGACTTCTATGATTTCAACGGCTTGCGCGTGGCAGGTCGCGCCAGTGGGCGCAACCTGCTCGAGTGGCCGATGGGCCGTTTTAAGGAACACCGCGGCGATGGCCAGTTCACGCTGAAACCGCCGCCCGACGCCGCTGTGATGTCGGCCAGCCTCGATGCGGCGCGAGCGGCTGATCCCCAGCACTCCCGGCATCCCTGGGGGCCGTTCGCGCCGATTCCACTCCCGTCGCACGTGCCCGTGTCGGCCAGCGTCGCCTATCGATATGGGCCCGATATCATCGATGTAACAGCTGGCCACTTCGCCACCGGCAGCACGCACGTGTCGTTTGCCGGGAGGACGGCCTGGGCGGAGGAGTCCGACTTCCACTTTCACGTCACCAGCCGCGACTGGCAAGAGAGCGATCAGGTCCTTGCCGGGATTCTCACCGATTTCGGCGCTCGTACCGACCCCGTGGCGTTCGGCGGCCGCGGTGAGTTCGATGGCCGCATGACCGGCGCCTTCAGGCGACCGCGCGTCGAAGGCACGTTCTCTGGGGAGGACATGCGCGCGTGGGACACCGTCTGGGGCGAGGGCTCTGCGCAGATCGTTGTCGAGAACAGTTATGTCACCGTCACTGATGGGGTCGTGCATCTGGGTGATTCGAAGATTCACGCCGACGGTCTGTTCTCGCTGGGGTATCCGCGAAAGGACGGCGGGGAAGAGATCAATGCCCGCATCCGCGTGGCCGGCCGGGATCTTGAGGGACTGCGTCACGCATTCGAGCTCGACGAGTGGCCCGTCACCGGGTCGCTCACCGGCGAGTTCAGTCTGAACGGACGGTACCAGGCGCCGTTTGGGTCAGGCGCGATGACGATCGACAACGGCGTTGCCTACAAGGAGCCGTTCCAGAAGGGCACGGCGACGCTGCGTTTCGACGGCACGGGTGTGCGTCTCGATGCCATCAGTCTCACCAAAGCCACCGGCACGGTGAGCGGCGCCGCGTTTGTCGGGTGGGACGGCACCTACTCGTTCAACGCCGATGGCCGCCGTATCCCTGTGGAGCACGTGGCCGCGTTCGCCTTTCCCGCGGCACAGCCGTCGGGGCTCATCGAGTTCACTGCCGCCGGAAGCGCGACCTTCGACGAACCGCGCTACGACGTTCGCTACCGTATCAATGAGCTCTTTGTTGCGCGGGAGCCCGTCGGGTTGGTCACCGGCACGCTGGCCCTGCGTGGCGATGAAGTGAACGGCGAGTTGGACGTGTCTTCTGCGCGTCTTTCGCTGACTGGGGCCGGTCGTATTGCGCTCGATGCTAAGTCCACCGCGGATCTGACGTTCCGCTTCCACGACAGCTCGTTCGATCCCTACGTGCGTGTGTTCGTGCCGAAACTGTCGCCTCACACCACAACTGTTGCCAACGGCTCGATTCATGTCGCCGGGCAACTCGCCGACGTCGACCATCTACTGGTGGATGGCACGATCGACCGGCTCGAGATGACGCTGTTCGACTACGCCATTCGCAATGCCCGGCCGATCCGGATCGCGCTGGACCAGCACGTGATCAAGGTGCAGGACGTGCAGCTCGAGGGCGACGACACGCGGCTCACCGTGGGTGGCACCATCTCGCTCCACGACGAGAAGGTCGCGCTACGCGCGTCGGGCAATGCGAATCTCGGGATTCTTCAGGGCTTCTTTCCGGATGTCCGTGGTGCCGGTCGTGCCCAGCTGGCCGCTGCCGTGGACGGTGCGCTCTACACGCCAGATTTTTCTGGCAGCGCCACCATCAGCAATGGCCGTATCCGCCACTTCTCGCTCCCAAACGCTCTCGAGGAGATTAACGGCACGGTGCGCTTCGACTCGCGCGGTGTACGGCTCGACGATGTGAGCGCGATGATGGGCGGCGGCCGAATCCAGTTTGGGGGTCGCATTGGCCTCGATGGCTATCTCCCCGGCGAGTTGAACGTGACGGTGCGGGGCGACGACATGCACCTGCGCTATCCGGAGGGTATCCGGTCCACGGTCGAAGCCGATCTGTCGGTGCGCGGCAACGTCAAGGCACCCACTTTGGCCGGCCGGGTCACCGTCAAGAGTGCCACCTGGAACAGGCGTGTCGATCCCAACAGCGGATTCCTCGACTTCGGGAACGGTGCCGCTGCCGTTGACGTGGCGCCGACGGCGAATG
Organism: Vicinamibacterales bacterium; assembly: GCA_040081555.1. Lineage (GTDB taxonomy): Bacteria > Acidobacteriota > Vicinamibacteria > Vicinamibacterales > CAVVIG01 > CADEEX01. Next base: position 5,703 of record JBEBGG010000130.1, on the reverse strand, counting down.
CGACGCCGCTGCCGCTTCGATTGGACATCGAAGTGCTCGTGCCGTCGACACTGCGGATCGAGAACAATCTTGCCCGTCTGGTTGCCAGCGCCGACCTGCGCTTGCGCGGCACCTACGATCGCCCGCTGATTTTCGGTCGGGCCGAAGTCGACCGGGGCGAAGTGATCTTCGAAGGTCGCCGCTATCTGGTGACGCGAGGCACCATCGATTTCACGAATCCGACGAGGATTGAGCCGTTTCTCGATCTCGAGGCGCTGACGCGCGTACGTGTTCCTGGGCAAACCTACCAGGTGACCGTGCGGGCCGTCGGCACGGTTGAGCATCTGCAGCCAGAGCTCAGCTCCGACCCGCCGCTGCCGGCCGCCGATGTGCTCGCGCTGCTGTTCAGTGACTCGCAGCGGACACTGGACCCCAACGCCGTGGAACTGGGTGCGCTGACCTCGTCGAATCGCAATGAGCTCGAACGCGATATCATCCGCACCCGCGCGACGCAGATTCTCGCCAACCCAGTCTCGTCTGAGGTGGGCCGTATAGTGGAACAGACCTTCGGCGTCGATACGTTCCAGCTCACACCGTCATTGATCGATCCCTACAACCGGTCAAGTCGCGTGAACCCGTCGGCGCGCGTGACCATTGGCAAGCGCATTTCCGATCGTGTGTATCTGACGTTTTCGCGCAGTTTGAGCAGTTCGCGAGACGACCAAATCGTGCTGCTCGAATATGACGAGAACGATCGCCTCTCCTGGATCCTGTCGCGAAATGAGGATTCGACCTACGCCATCGAAGTCCGTGTGAGGCACAGCTTCTGATGGCGAGTCGGGTTGGTGCCGCGTGTCTGGCGGCGCTGCTGTTGTGCGCCGATCATGCACGGGCAGACGTCACGACGTTTGCGGGCCGTCGCATCACGGCCATTGTCTTCGATGTCGATGGCCGCATCGTCACGGAGAGTCGGTTGACCACATTGGTCGCGGCGCACGTGGGTGATGCCCTCGACATGGCCGCCGTGCGAGAGTCGCTGGTGCATCTCTTCAGTCTGGCAACGTTTGAAGACGTGCAAGTGGTGGCCGATCGGCGTGGCGACGCCGTGGCGCTGACATTCGCGCTGCGATCGCTGAAGCCGATTGACCAATTCGAATTCAGGGGCGGCCAGCTTGACGGTGTCAACGAGGGCCGCCTTCGTCGTCTCGTGATCGAGCGCTTTGGCGCGGCTCCGCGGGCCAGCCGAGTGGCCGACATGGCACGCCTCGTCGAAGAAGACTTGAAGCAGGTGGGGTTCCTTTCCGCGAGCGCGTCGGCACGCGTGACGTCGAGCGCGTCGGCGGATCACTCGACAGTCGTGTTCGAATTGACGCCCGGCGTTCGGGCTCGCGTCGGTACGCTGGTCTTGGTCGGCGAGGCCGGCGTTCCTGAGCCGATGGTGTGGTCTCAACTGGGTGTCGCTCCGGGGCGGATCTACGAACCCGACATGCTCTCCAGGCGCCTTGAGCGATTTCTCGAGCAGCGCCGAGCTCGGGGCTTCTTCTCAGCGCGGATGACGATCACTGCGGAACCGGTGGACCAGGGGCGCGCGGTCAATCTGACAGCCAATGCCGCGCAGGGCCCCCACGTGCGTGTCGCGTTTGACGGCGATGCGATCCCTGCGAATCGTCAGGCCGATCTCGCGCCTGTCGTGCGCGAAGGATCCGCCGATCAGGACCTGCTCGAGGACTCGACGATTAGGATTCGGGATTACCTGCGTGCCCAGGGCTATCGTGATGCCCGGGCGACCTTCACCCGAACCGAAGCGGACGCCGAGCTCGTGGTGGCGTTTCACGTGACCCGCGGACCACAGTATCGGATCAGCCGCGTGGACATCAGCGGCAATAGTGGCCTGACGCTCGCGCAAGTGCAGGAGCACTTGAAGGTACGGGCCGGGCAGCCGTTCTCGGTGTCGGCGATCAACGCCGATCTTGGGGCGCTCGAAGGGCTCTATCGGCGCGAGGGGTTCGGTGCCGTCAGCGTGCGTCACGATGCCGTCCTCGAGGAACCGCTTGGCGACGGGACGCAGGTGCCGGTGATCGTCCGTGTCACGATCGCGGAGCAGGCGCGCACGCTGGTGAACACAATCGCGATTGACGGCACCCTCGCCGTGCCTGAGGCCACGCTCCGCGAAGGGCTTGGGCTCCAGCCAGGCAAGCCGTATTTCGCGACCCAGCTCGCCATCGATCGCGACGCGCTCCAGGTCCACTATGCCAACCTCGGCTACCAGTCCGCCACCGTGACGACTGCAGTCACCCTGTCGAGGGACGGCCTGGCCGCTGACATTCGATTCAACGTCAGCGAGGGGGTGCGGGTGTTTGTCGGCCACGTGCTCATCGTTGGCAACACGCGGACGAGCACCGCAACGATCGAGCGCGAACTGCAATTCAAGACGAGCGATCCACTCGGCCTCGAGGCGATCAGCGAGAGTCAGCGTCGGTTGGCCTCACTGGGCCTGTTTCGGCGCGCTCGGATTTCGGAATTGAGGCACGGCAGCGACGCCCAGCGAGATCTCCTAGTAACCGTCGAGGAGGCGCCGGCGACGACTGTCGGCTACGGCGGTGGTGTAGAGGCGCTGCAGATGTTGAGCGACCCCAACAACACCGGTGCGGCGGCGAACCTCGAGTTCGCCCCGCGGGCGTTCTTCGAAATCGGTCGACGGAATCTGTTTGGCAAGAATCGATCGATCAACCTGTTCACTCGTGTCAGCCTGCGGCCACAGCAGAACTCGGTGCGCAACTTCAGCGAGTACCGAGTCATTGGCACATTTCGCGAGCCGCACGCCCTCGGAACAGGCGCTGAAGCCTATCTCACGGGCACCCTCCAGCAGGAGCGCCGGTCCAGCTTCAATTTCTCTCGGCGCGCTTTCAACGCAGAGGTGGCTCGCAAGCTCACGCGCCAGGTGAGCGCCAGCGGCAGCTACCAAATTCAACGCACGGAGGTCTTCTTTAACAGCTCTGTCGATCCGTCCCAACAGTTGCTCATCGATCGGGTCTTCCCGCAAGTACGCCTGTCCTCCTTTTCGATGTCGGGGGTCCGCGACACGCGCAATGATCTGGCCGACCCCTTGACTGGCTTGTTCGTCAGCGCGAACGGCCAGATTGCAGGTCGTGCGATCGGCTCCGAAGTGGGCCTCGTGAAGACGTTTCTATCGGCGCAGAAATTCACGCCGATTCCTCATTCGCCGCGGATTGTGTTTGCCTCGAGTGTTCGGCTTGGCATGGCAACCGGTCTTCCTCGTCAGGTGCAGGCCACCGACGCGTCAGGCGCCTTGGTGAGCACCACCGGTGGCGCGCCGATGTTGGTGACCGTGCGCGACCTGCCGGCGAGCGAACGTTTCTTCGCCGGCGGCGACACCACCGTGCGCGGTTTCGCGCTGGATCAACTCGGCGCGGCGAACACGATCGCCAAGGACGGCTTTCCCATCGGCGGCGGTGGGCTGATGATTCTCAACGCGGAACTCCGAATTCCCGTGACAGGAGCCTTCGGCGCCGTCGGTTTCGTCGATGCAGGCAATGTGTTTGCGCGCCCCTCCGAGATCGATTTCGGCAAGTTGCGGAGCGCCGTCGGCGTCGGGCTTCGCTACAAGTCGCCGATTGGGCCGATTCGAGTGGACGTCGGATTCAAGACGCGTCGCTACGATGTCACGCCAGGGAACCGCGAGTCGGCCTCGTCGCTCCATATTAGTCTCGGGCAGGCCTTCTGATGCGAACACGGCTGGCGCGGCGCGTGTCGTGGTCACCGGAGCCCGAACCCACGGCACCGACCTGGCGACCGTGGTGGGCGGGAGGGCTGACCGTCCTGCTGGCGGTGCTACATCTGCTGGTCGTCCACGCCCAGACGGCGGAAGTGCTCGATCGGGTCCTGGCAGTTGCCGCAGGCGACGTGATTCTCCTGAGCGATGTCCGTGCCGCGCGGGATCTCGGCCTCGTACCAGACGGTGGTGCGCCAGATCCGGATCGCGCCGTGCTCACGGCTCTCATCGATCGCGCACTCATGCTCGACGAAGTCGATCGCTACGCAACCGGCGAGGCGTTGGAGGCTGACGTTGAGCGCGCGCTTGACGAGGTCCGCACCCGCGTCGGGTCGCCGTCGGCGCTGACCACCGTCCTTGCGCGCATCGGGCTGAGTGAACGCCAGCTCCGCGAAACCCTGCGCCAGAACCTGAGGATTCGTGCGTATCTGGCACAGCGCTTTTCCGGCGACACCCGTGAGCGGACGCAGGCGGCGATCGGTGAATGGGTGCTCGGCCTTCGCCGTCGCGCCGACATCGTCGACGTCTACAAGCCCGCGCCGCGCTGAACGACGCGTCAGCGGGCGGCGCTGCCGATAGCTAGCAGCTGGAGGACTTGCAGCAGGTCAAATCCGGCGTGGCTCACGACCGGTGCGATGATGGACCGCCGGCGCAGATAGACCACGGCCCAGAACGCCCCGAGGACGCCAGTTGCGATGGCCGCGTCAGCCCCCTGAATGACATGCCCGGCGCCAAAGGCGAGGCTCGTCACCACCGCGCCTACGGTTGGCCCACCCAGCCAGCGCTCGAAGCGGTTGAGCAAGAACGCGCGCTGGACCTCTTCACGCACACCGCCCGCCACGACGACGATCAGCGCGAGCACCCCTGCGTCCGCTGGAGTGCGCAGTAATTGCTGGAGCGGATTCGTGGTGACATTGTGCAGCCACGGCATCAGCAGACGGATGGACAGCAGCGTCGCGGCGGCGATCGCGAATGCCAGCGCGATCATGGGGAGCCCGGCGCGCGCTTCGGTCATGACTGCCCGCGTGCCGAGGAACAGGTCGCGCGGCCGATCTCCGCGTACCATCATGAAAAGCCCTATCAGGCCCATGAGCGACACTGTGTCGAGCAGCATCAGCGCCGCTACGAAGCCAAGCCGCAAGCTGCCGTCGGCATTTTGTGAGGAGAGGCCAAGAGCCCCGAGCGTTGCTCCAATGAGCAGTTGGGTTGGTAGATCGGAGCAGAGAATCACCTCGATGAGCGCGGCCGCTCGTTGTTCGAGAGACGGTACCTGCGGTACGAGCACCAGGGTCGGTTCGGTGGTGGGGACAGAGTGCGCCAGAGGCATGTGTGCCGTCTATATGATGCACGACCCGTCGCCATCGGCGCGTAGCCGGGCTTGCGTGGGCCAGAGCAGGCGTACACAATGTAAAAATGACATTGCCGACTGTCGGAACTGCGAGCCAGCGAGCCAGCGAGCGCGTGCTGGTCGTCGAAGACGACTCGACCGCTCGAGTTGGCCTCGAGCAACTCGTGCGAAGCTGGGGCTTTGTGGCCGAGTCGGCCGTGGACGGTGAGGATGCTCTCGAAAAGGTGACGTCGTTTCGCCCGTCTATCGTGATTTCCGACGTGGTGATGCCCAGACTGGACGGCCTGGGGCTGCTACGCACCCTACAGTCTCAGGGTTCTGACATTGTTACGCTGCTGCTGACGGCCCAGGGCAGCGTCGAGACGGCCGTGGAGGCGATGAAGGAGGGCGCGTACGACTACCTGACCAAGCCGGTCGATCTGCAACGCTTGAAGATCCTGCTCGACAAGATCGTGGAGCGGCAGGAAACCCTGCGCGAGGTGAAGACCCTGCGTCGACAGTTGCGCGACCAGGGCGCGTTCGGGTCGATGATCGGCAACAGCCCGGCGATGCGGAAGATCTATTCGGTCATCGAGCAAGCGGC
>JBEBGG010000291.1:0-2564 GCA_040081555.1 Vicinamibacterales bacterium | reverse complement strand
CCCGGTGACTTTGCTCGTGGAGATCTTCTCCACCGGAATGGGCTCGCCCGTCACCATCGACTCGTCGACCGTGGTCATCCCCTCGACGACGACGCCGTCTACGGGCACGCGTTCGCCGGGGCGGACGCGCAGGCGGTCGCCGACGTGCACGTGCTCGAGCGGCACGTCCTGCTCGGCACCGGAGGCATCGATGCGCCTCGCCGTCGTCGGCGTCAGGCCCAACAGCTTCATGATGGCCGAACTGGTGCGGCTTCGGGCGCGCAGCTCCAGCACCTGGCCCAGGAGGACGAGCACGACGATGACGGCCGCCGGCTCGAAGTAGACGCCGATCTGATCGCCGTGCGTACGGAACGATGCGGGAAACAGGCCCGGTGCTAGCGTGGCGACCACGCTGAACGCATACGCCGCGCCCACGCCCAGGGCGATGAGCGTGAACATGTTCAGGTGGCGGTTGACGACCGAGGCCCATCCCCGTACGAAGAACGGCCAGCCGCCCCACAAGACGACGGGCGTCGCCAGCAGGAACTGCGACCAGGTCATCGCCGCCGGCGGCAAAGCATGTTGCAGCGGCTGACCCGGCAGGAACTCCGACACCATGAACGCGAGCATCGGCGTCGTCAGCATAAGCGACCAGCGGAACCGACGCGTCATGTCGTCGAGTTCCGGATTCCGATCCTCGAGCGTCACAACCCGGGGCTCCAATGCCATGCCGCAGATCGGGCACGACCCGGGCTCGTCGCGGACGACCTCCGGGTGCATGGGGCAGGTCCACTCGGTCTTCGTGAGGGGCGCGGCGGACACGGGCTCAAGCGCCATCCCGCACTTCGGGCATGGGCCGGGACCAGTCTGGCGCACCTCCGGGTCCATCGGGCACGTGTACTCGCGCGTGTCTCCGTGAGCGTGCGGGCGCGGTTCGCCCGCCTTGGGGCTCAAGTAGGTCTCGGGCGAAGCCTGGAACTTGTCGAGGCACGTCTGGCTGCAGAAGTGATACGTCTGGCCACGATGTGTCACCTGACCGACGGCATCTGCCGGCAGAATGCTCATCCCGCAGACGGGATCGATGACTTCAGGCTCGACGATGGGGCTCACGGAAGGCATGGAAGAATCCTCGGGGCCGGCCACGCGGCCGGCCCCTGAAACGGGTGTTACTTGACGTACTGGCCGGGGTTCGCGTCGAACTTCGTCTTGCAGCCCTTCGAGCAGAAGTAGTACGTCTGCCCCTGGTACTGGCTCGTCCCCGCGGCCTTGGCCGGGTCCACCTGCATCCCGCACACCGGATCCTTCATTTAAGACCTCCTTCTACCGTCTTTCACGCAACCGCCGCCCTTTCATTACACTGGCAATCTCCTCAGCGCTTTCCGGAGACCAATCGACGTAGCCGTGCTCGACAAGGTGGCCACGCGAGGCGGCGATCTGCCGCACGCCCGCGTTCGAGGGCGTCAGACCGGAGGGCCTCCCGAACGGCTCGACCGGAACTGCGAACTATTCCGCACTGCCTAAGAGAAATCCGGAACATGAAGAACCATACGCTCCAGAGTGGCTCAAAACCACAGCGGAACCGTGATTGGGCGTAGGCGGTCCGGTCTTTGCTATCATCCGAAGGCGTAGCCGTGTTTCGAGCAACTTCCCTTTCAATCGTCTTGATGTTCCTAGCCGGGCCAAGCATCCCGTTGCTGTGCAGGGTGTGGTGCGACCCGTGGCCGGTCGCTGCGGATAGCTGCCATCACCAGGACAGTGGCAGCGAGACCGGCAGCAACATTAGCGACGGCGGCGGCGTTTGCTGTCTCGATCAGGCGCCCAGCCCCGCGGTCCTGACCAAAGAGTCCAGCCGTCACGATTCAGCAGGCGCTGCGCTTGTCGTCGGCATTCCCGAGTTTCGGCTGACAGCTCCGGTGTTGAGTGGCCGTCCGTTCGACGGTTCGAGCCCCAGACCGCCCACTCAAAAGAGACCTCTCTCCACTCCCCTCCGAATCTGATCTCCTGGTCCGCAGCCAGTCTCCTGGGAGACTGGCCCACTCTGCGGTCCGTTGAATCCTCACTCTGAAACCCCAAGCTGCCTGCGCGCTCGTCGCGCGAGGCGGTGTGTCCACTCGTTCGTTTCGGTGACTACTGTCACATGGAGATGTCTGTCATGAATACGTCCTTTGTTCGTCCGTTCGGCGTTGCCGTGCTCACGGCCCTCGCGCTTGCACCCGGCCTGGCCGCCCAGAACCCGCCATCCAGCCGGCTGAGCACCGCGCAGGTCACTCAACTGATTTCGCGCGGCGATCCGCAGGATCATGCCCGTCTCAGCGCGCACTTCAACGCTCTGGCCGAGCAGGATGCCGCTGACGCCAAGCGGCATACCGCCATGCAGCAAGCCTACGCCGGCAGCGACAAGATCGTGGCCGTCAGCATGCGTGGCCACTGCAAGGAACTGGTGAGCCGCAGTCAGCAGTCGGCGGCAAGCTTGCGAGAGTTGTCGGCGTACCACCGCAATCTGGCTGGGGGTGCGACCGTCGAGACGCCGCGCGCCGTTGAGCAGCCGGGGGTCCCAGCCGATGCAGAGCTGGCACGGCTGGGAC
>JBEBGG010000024.1:0-34332 GCA_040081555.1 Vicinamibacterales bacterium | reverse complement strand
TCCTTTGGCCGCGTCAGCGAGAACTCCACCGTTACCAGCACTGCGAGTGGCTCGCTCTCAGACTTTTCGACCGCGCCCACGTCTCTTCAGTACGGCGCGTTCGGCGGCTTGAGCCTCTCGACACGTCTGACGCGCCGCACGTCGTTCAACGCCAGCGGACAGGCCGGTTACGGCTCAGCCTACAGCCTTCAGAGCTCCGGACTGGGGGGAGGCAACTCGATCGCGGGGTCTATTGACCCGACGGATGTGAGGTCGACGATCGGGTTGCCGAATCTGGACCTGAAGAACACGGTCGTGTTCGCGAGCGCCGGGCTGCAGACCCGTCTGTCCAGCCGCTCAACGGTCAACGTGGCGCTTCAGACGCAGCGCACCGTCTTCATCGGCAACGCGCAGAGCGGGCTGTTCCAGATCAGCAGCAGCGCGATCTACTCCCATCAGTTGATTCGCAAGCTTGCGGTTTACGCCGGCTATCGCCGGGAAGCCACGCTCGCCACCATCGAGGGGAGTCCGACTTTCAGCAATCAGTCGCTCGATTTCGGTGTCAACTACGGCGACGGCTTGACCCTGCAGATCGCGCGCCACACCACGCTGACCATGAATGTCGGCTTGGGTAGTGGCAAGAGTCTGACCCGCCGCACCCAATTCACTGCCCTTGGCAGTGCCGCCCTGTCACAGGCGCTCGGCAGGTCATGGTCCGCCAATCTCTCATACGCACGCACACTGGGCTTTGTGTCGGGCTTCCAGGAGCCGGTGCTCCAGGACGCCGTGAACGCGTCGGTGGGAGGGCAGCTCGGTCGGCGGGCGAGCTTGACATCGAGCGCCCAGTACTCGCGCGGCTATGTCGGCTTCGACACCGCACGCCAATTCGATATCTACGGGGTCACCACTGCGCTCTCAATTGCGCTCCATCGTCGCGTGAGTGCCTTCGCGCAGTACGCGTACTACGGCAATCAGGTGCCAGCAGGGTTGAGCTCGCTGCCAGTGTTCCCGTCCTTCGCTCGAAGTGCGGCGGTCGCTGGCGTGCAGCTCTGGGCGCCGCTCTATAGCAAACCGAGGGTTCGACGGTGATTCCAGGCAAACAGTACACGCCCGAGCTGATCGCGGCAATGGCATGGCGGCGCAAGTGGTGGATCCTCATTCCCACCGTGGTGATTTCTCTTGGTGTCGCTGGCTGGACGCGGACGCTCACCGATCTCTACCGATCGGATACGGTCATTCTCGTGGTGCCGCAGCAGGTGCCAGAAGCCTATGTGAAGTCGACGGTCACAGCTTCGGTGGCCGACCGACTCCAGTCGATCAGTCAGCAGATTTTGAGCCGCACGCGTCTTGAACGCATCATCCTCGACTTGAACCTGTTCGAGCGCGAACGAAAGACCGGCATCATGGAAGACATCATTGATGCGATGCGCGGTCAGATTAGCGTGCTGACCGTTCGCGGCGATTCGTTCAGGGTCAGCTTCACCAGCGAGGATCCCCGCACGGCCATGCGCGTCACCGAGCGCCTGGGGTCGCTGTTCATCGACGAGAGCTTGCGCGACCGTGAAGTGCTGGCCGAGGGCACGAGCCAGTTTCTCGAGGCGCAGCTCGAGGACGCTCGGCGTCAACTAATCGATAACGAAAAGCGCCTCGAAGAGTACCGACGCACGCATAACGGTCAGCTGCCCAATCAACTGACGGCCAACATGCAGGGTCTGCATAACATCGAGACGCAGTTGCAGACGCTGCAGGAGTCGATGGCGCGGGATCGCGATCGTCGGGACGCGTTGCGCCAGGTGGTTGTCGACCTGGAGAACAACGTCTTTACACAACCCTCGTCTCAATCGTCCCTCGTTCCAAGCCAGGCGACGGCCGCAGATCGCCTGAAAGAAGCAGAGGCCGCGCTCGTGGGCCTCCAGCGCCGAGTTCGTCCTACGCATCCGGACTACATCCGCGCCGTAAAGAGCGTAGAGGAACTGCGTCGGGTGGCCGAGGCCGAGCAGGCGCAGTCCCCCGTGAGTGATGAAGTGACTGCGCTGCCTCCAATCGAGAGATTGCGACGGAATCGGCTGAATGACGTCAACAGAGAACTGGTCGCACTGGACAAGGGCCTTGCGGCCAAGGTCGCCGACGAAGCCAAGCTTCGTGAGTCGCTCACGCAGTACCAAAGGCGAATCGAGGCGACCCCGACGAGTGAATCTGAGCTGATCGAATTGATGCGCGACTACGGCACCCTGCAGAGCATGTACCAGACACTCCTCGGCAAGAAGCAGGACTCGCAGATTTCGGCCAACCTTGAACGCCGCCAGATCGGTGAGCAGTTCCGGGTGCTCGATCCGGCCCGCATGCCGGTGAGGCCCTTCACGCCGAATCGCCCTCGACTCTACGGGCTTGGTTTTGTCGGCGGTCTGGGCCTGGGCCTCGCCCTCGCTGCACTGCTCGAGTATCTCGATAAGAAGCTCAGATCTGAAGACGACATTCGTGCCGTGCTGAACTTGCCGGTGTTGGCGGCCGTGCCCTTCATGGAAGAAGGCAGCGTCACCAATCGTCGCCGGGTGCTCGCAGTGTCCGTCCTCGCCACCGTCACGGTAGTCGCTGCAGCCGCATTTGGTGCCTGGCGTTACTTGCGGTAATCGATATGTACGAATCCTTCTACGGCCTCCGGGAGCGGCCCTTCGATCTGTCGCCGGATCCCCGGTTTCTGTTTCTGTCGAAACAGCACACCGAGGCCTTGACACATCTGCAGTACGGACTCACAGGCCGTCCTGGAGTGACGGTCCTGATTGGCGAGGCCGGTACAGGGAAGACGACGCTGATCAGGAAGGCTCTCGAGCCTTCGCCCGATCACCCGCGCAGCCGGATCGTACAGTTGTCGAATCCAACCCTCACGAGGGTCGAGTTCTACGAGTACCTGGCCAGAGAATTCGGATTTTCTTCGGAGGCCGGTGCTTCCAAACCGCGCTTTCTGGCCGAACTCGAGGCTGCCCTGCTCGCCCGAAGCGCCGAGAGTGTCATCGCGCTGGTCGTCGATGAGGCACAGAGTCTGCCCCACGAATTGCTTGAAGAGATTCGCCTGTTGACCAATCTTCAGACGCCGGCTGGGGACGCATTGACCGTCGCACTGGTCGGTCAACCTGAGCTCGCCGCGCGGCTCAACGAAGGGCGGTTGCGGCAACTGAAGCAGCGTGTCGCTCTTCGGTGTGAGTTGGCGCCCCTCGACCAACGAGACACGCTCGTCTATGTCGCCAAGCGCATCGCGGTGGCGGGCGGCGCGGCGGATCAGATTTTCACGAGGGCGGCCATCGAATACGTGCATCGGCAGTCCCGCGGCATCCCCCGCGTCATCAGTGTGATTTGTGACAACGCGTTGATTAGCGGCCTTGCCGCCAATACCAAACCCGTCGGGACGGACCTCGTCGAAGAGGTCTGTCGGGATTTTCAAATCGGTGAGTCGACCAAGGCACCGCCTAAGCCCACGCCTGCCGTGGTCCGCTCACGACCAGCGATCTTCACGAGTCACCAGGTTGAAGCAACACCGGAGCCGCACTCCCCGATCGGGCACAGTGTCGACGCCGAGGAGAGCAAGTCGCTGTTTTCAGGATTCTCCAAGAAGAAGCGCTTTTCGATTTTTTGAGGGACGACGTGACCAGATTGACCGATGCTCTCGAGCGGGCCCGTCAGGGCAACAGCAGTGATTCTGTGACAATCACTCCAGACGTGCCGGCCGTACCACGTGCCGAAGAGCGCGTTGAGCTCCAGGCCCACGAGGACAGGCGGTCGCTTTTTGACGACAGCCAGCCGTCCACTGACGACCGGCCAGATGAGCAGCGCGTTGAGGCGCACTATCACTTCGCGCAGTCGGCGGCGGTCAAGTTGGTGGTGGGGCCTAAGCCTGACCACACGCTGGTAGAACAGTACCGGCATCTTGCGGCAACGCTGCACCACGCGCAGTTGAAGGACGGCGTGCGCACGATCATGATTACCAGCGCAGTGGAGGCGGAGGGCAAGACGACAACGGCCGCCAATATTGCGCTGACGCTCAGTCACTCACATCAGCGCCGCGTCCTGCTGATCGACGCCGACCTTCGGCGTCCGTCGCTCCACACGGTGTTTCAGGAAGCCAACCGCGACGGCCTGGGCGACTACCTTCGTGATTTCGGACCTCGCAGGAAGAAGCCCGAGATTCACCAGATTTCGCCGACGCTGTCGCTACTCACCGCCGGCAGGCCCACCCAGGATCCCATGAGCGCTCTGGTGTCTCAGGAGATGAAGGATCTGGTGGACGAGGCCGCCGAGCACTTCGACTGGGTCATTATCGACACGCCGCCGGTGGCCCTGCTGAGTGATGCGAACCTCCTGGCCGGAATGATCGATGGGGCAATTCTTGTCGTCAGAGCCAACTCCACCGCGTACCCGCTGGTGCAACGGGCTCAGGCGTCCATCGGTAGCCAGCGGATCCTCGGTGTCGTCCTGAACCGCGCCCGTCGATCAGACCTCGCCGTGGGTTACGGCTACTACTACTACGGGTACAGCTACAAGCCTGTCGATCAGCAGGAGCCTCGCGGTCTGCGCCGACTCTTCAGCCGTCGACCTCAGTAATGCCTGTCAGAACCTGGCGCTCGCTCGTCCTGGTCCTCGGCGAATCGGCGGTCATCGCCACCGCCGTTGCCGGAGCTACGTACGCGCGCCTTGGCGACATTGGATGGGCGACGCTGTGGACGCCGGAGGGGTTCTTCAAGGCGCTGCTGATCGTCTCGCTCTGTCAGATATGCCTGCACTACGCTGACCTGTACGATTTGCGTGGCATTCCCAATCTGGTCGATCTGACCGTCAGGTTGATTCAGGCCCTCGGCGCTGCGTCGTTGCTGCTCGCGGTGATCTACTACTGGTTTCCAGACTGGATGATCGGTCGAGGAGTCTTTCTCGTCGCGGTCCTGCTCATCACCTCGTTCGTCGTGCTCTGGCGACTGGCGTTTGCAGGGCTCACGGCCTACGCGGCCCCAGCCCAACGGCTGCTACTGGTTGGCACTGGTCCGGCCGCCATCGCCCTTGCGAAGGAATTGCACGACCGGCGACAGGAGCTCGGCGTGGAGATTGTGGGCTTTGTCGACCCTGATCCTGCACGGGTCGGTACGGCAGTGCTCAACCCGGGAATCGTGGGTACCATCGACGACATCCCTTACCTGATCAGTTCCTTGAAGGCGGACCGCGTGGTGGTCAGCCTGGTCGATGCCCGCGGCAAACTCCCGATGGATCGCCTGCTCGATAGTCGGCTCCGCAGCGGTGCGGCATTCGATCATCTGGCTTCCGTCTACGAGGAATTTACCGGCAAGATCGCGGTCGAAAACCTTCGACCCAGCTGGTTGGTCTTTTCGGACGGCTTCAGCAAGGGCCGCACACTGCTTGCGGCAAAGCGCGTCTTCGACCTTGTGAGCGGAGCGGTGGGGCTGATTCTGGCCGGCCCCATCATGCTGCTCGTCGCGCTCCTGACCAAGCTCACTTCGCCGGGCCCGGTGTTCTATCACCAGGAGCGTGTCGGCCTGAACGGCCAGACCTTCATGGTGCACAAGTTCAGGACGATGGGGACCAATGCCGAAGCGGCCACGGGCCCGGTGTGGAGCACCGCCAACGATCCGCGGGTCACACCGCTTGGCAACATTCTGCGTCGGACGCGCCTCGATGAGATCCCACAGCTATGGAACGTGCTGAAGGGAGAGATGAGTCTCGTCGGACCTCGCCCTGAGCGGCCGTCGTTTGTCGAGCAGCTGACCCGGCAGATTCCCTTCTACGGTCAACGCCACGTCGTCAAGCCTGGCGTCACGGGGTGGGCGCAGGTGCGTTACACGTACGGCGCCAGCGTGGAAGACGCGATTGAAAAGCTGCAGTACGACCTCTACTACATCAAGAACATGTCGCTTTCACTCGACCTCGTGGTCGCGCTCGAAACCATCAAGACCGTCATTCTGCGGAAGGGCTCGCGTTGAACGGCATCGTCAACGGCATGAGCATCGACGTCGAGGACTATTTCCAAGTGTCGGCGTTCGACCGAGTGGTGTCCCGGGCTGATTGGGGCCGGCTTGAGAGCCGCGTCGTGGCCAATACCGAGGGGCTGCTGGAGATGTTTGCGACGTCCCGAGTCCGTGGCACATTCTTCTTTCTTGGCTGGGTCGCCGAGCGATTTCCTGCCCTGGTGAAGACTGTCGCGTCTGCCGGTCACGAAATCGCGTCCCACGGCTTCAACCATCAGCTGGTGTACTCGCTCACAGAAGAGGAATTTCGTCAGGATGTGCGTTCGTCAAAGCGGCTGCTCGAGGATCTGACCGGGCAGCGCGTGCGCGGTTACCGAGCCCCGAGCTTCTCGGTGACGAAGCAGAGCCTGTGGGCGCTGGACGTGCTCATCGATGAAGGTTATGAGTACGACACCAGCATCTTTCCAGTGCATCACGACCGCTACGGCATCGCCGATGCCCCACGACACGCCCACGTCATCACGCGGCAGGCTGGCACCATCGTCGAGATGCCTGGTTCAACGACGCGGCTGGGCGGCGTGAACCTCCCCGTGGCTGGTGGCGGCTACTTCCGCCTGCTGCCGTATGCCTGGACCCGGACCGGCATTGCGCGGGTGAACCGGTCCGAAGGCAAGCCCGTGGTGTTCTATCTGCACCCGTGGGAAATTGATCCCGGCCAACCGAGATTTCACGTGCCGGCGGCGACCAAGATCCGGCACTACACCGGACTCTCTTCTACACGCCACCGGCTGTTGCGGCTCTTGAAGCAGTTTCGTTTTGACACGATCGAGTCGGTGCTGGCGGGTCAGGGCCTGTCCTCTTCGGCTGCCGCATGACCTCAGCGCTTTCGGTCGCTGGGGCACCGGTGTCCGCTTCTCACGGTGCTGTCGTGGTGACGATGGCCGGCGAGGCCGACGAGGAGGAATGGGCCCGCTTTGTCGACGGACAGCCCGATGCGACTGGCTATCATTCCTGGGGCTGGCGTCGCGTGTTTGCGCGCGCGTTTGGCCACGAGTCCTTCTACCTCCTCGCAAAGGAGTCTGGACGAGTCGTTGGCGTGTTGCCCCTGGTCTTCGTCAAGAGCGCGCTGTTTGGACGCTCGCTGACGTCGATGGCGTTTGTAAACTACGGCGGTGTGCTGACGGATTCACCTGATGCAGCGCATCAACTGGTGGCGGAGGCGCGGCATTTGGCCGAGCGGCTGGAGTGTCCGCACGTGGAGCTCAGACACCTCGGGAGGCGTTTTCCAGAGCTGCCCTGTCGCGAACACAAGGTCACCATGCTGCTGCCGCTCAAGAGCGGCATGTGGGAGGCGCTGGACCGGAAGGTCCGCAATCAGGTGCGCAAGGCGCAGAAATCCGAGCTTTCGGCTGAACGGGGTGGTGCCGAGCTGCTCGAGGATTTCTATGCCGTCTTTGCCAGAAACATGCGCGACCTGGGCACGCCCGTGTACTCGCGTGCGCTTTTCCACCAGGTGCTTCAGGAGTTTCCGAGCCGTGCGGCCATACACGTCGTGCGGCGCGGAGTGCAGCCCATTGCGGCGGCACTGACGTTTGAAACAGGGGGCAGGGTGGAAGTGCCGTGGGCCTCATCTATCCGCGACTTCAACGCCCTCTGCCCAAACCACTTGCTGTACTGGCACATCATCGAGACGGCTGTCGAGCGCGGCTGCCAGTTGATGGACTTTGGCCGTTCCACGCCGAATGAGGGGACCTTCAAGTTCAAAGAACAGTGGGGGGCCCAGGCGGTGCCGCTGCACTGGGAGTACGTCCTGGTCAAAGGCGGAGAGCTGCCGATGATCGCTGCGGGGAACCCCAAATATCGGTTAATGGTCGAGGCCTGGAAGCGACTGCCCCTCTCCATCGCGAGCTGGATCGGTCCCGGAATCGTCAGCGGAATTCCGTGAGACCCGTAGCTGGATCGGTGTTTGCTTCATCAATGGAACTAGGGTTTTTGGCGTTAGAGTGACCGCGCTCTAATTGGACGGATAAAACGGCGCAAGTCGCTGACCAGGCCAGAGATAATGGCCTCGTTCCAGTCGACAGGCGGGCGATGTGTGGATCGGAATACCTGAATATGGCAGACAATGGTCTCGTGCACGACGATCTAGAACCAAAGCAGACCGATACCGGCTCCGACAACCTCAACCAGTCCGGTGAGCGCCGAGCCTTTCTCAGGAAAGCCGCGTTCATCGGTGTGCCCGTTCTGATCGCGACGGTTCAGCCTCGCACCGCAGAGGCGTGGACCAAGAGCTGTGCTGGGTCCGCCCGACCGTCAAAGAAGTGCTAGTAGGAGCCGGAAATGGATGGAAGGTGCGTCCGGGCCTTGTCTGGACAACCTTCGATGGCGAATCAGATTGTCTCGTTTTCAACCAGGATTCTGCCGACATCCACCTCGTTAGTTCCGCCGCTCACGTGCTTTGCCAGATTATCGACGAGTGTCCTGCCTGTTCAGACGATCGCCTCATGAGTGAGCTCGCATCAGCGCTGGATCGTCCGGTTGACAACGAACTGATCGGCGCGACTCACGAAATGCTGGTCCGCATGGACCGAATTGGTATGATCCAGCGCGTTTGATGAACGAGGAGTCGGGTCACGCACTGCACGCGCTTTCTTCGGACGGCGTCCAGCTCGAAATCGGTTCTGTCCTTGTTCGGATTCGCTCGTCGCTGCCGGGTGTGAGCGAGCACCTCAAGCGCTTCTACACCGGTTTTTCAATCCGTCCCCTCCCTTTCGGCCACTACGACGTCTCCATCGTCGGCACCCCGGGGCTCCGTCGCTTCATTCGACCCCAGGCAACGCTTGTCGCCAACTCCCGAGTGCCGTTCTTGCCGCTCCCGTCTGCGTTGGCCGGTCCACTGATGGAGTGGGGCATCAACTGGTGTTTCGGTCAGTGCGGTCAGACCTCACTGGCCGTGCACGCGGCCGTCGTTGAGCGAGCCGGGCGAACGATGATCATGCCGGCGCAGTCAGGTTCCGGTAAGAGCACGCTCTGCGCGGCCCTCGTCTACAGCGGCCAGTGGCGGCTATTTTCCGACGAGTTTGCGCTCATCGATACCAGAACCGCAGCGCTCTCGCCGTCGCCTCGGCCGATCTCGCTCAAGGAGCGTGCGGTCGACATCATCAAGGCTCGCTACCCGGACGTTGTTGTTGGCCCTGAGGGGCGCGATGTCGAGAAGCAGCGATTCGTGCATGCCAAACCTCCAGCCACGAGCGTTGCTCGCGCCAAGGAGACGGCGCCTCCCGGGTGGGTGGTGTTCCCGAAGTATGTGCCAGGGGCTCGGACCACCATCGAGCGCGTCGCTCGTGCTCAGGCGTTGGTACGGCTTGCGGATGAGTCGTTCAACTACAACCAATTTGGTCGAGTTGGCTACGACCGTCTCGTGGACATAGTCCGTGCGTCGGATTGCTACAGCCTGGAATACAGCGACCTCGACGATCTGCTTCCACGACTTGCGGCCTTGACGGCTGCATAACGATGAATGGCTACCATCGGAAAGACCGACTACACGCCTCTGGTTCGACTTCTTCGTACGCCAACCCTTCTCTCTGGGCTGACGGCCGAGGAACTCAGCCACGTCATTGATCTGGCGTACCTGGCGCGTCTCTCTGGCTGGTTGCTCGGAAACATCGACGTTCGAGTGGATGTGAGCCGGTTGCCCCCGTGGCTGTCCAACCGCGTCTTGGCGATGCGCCTAACGGTCACAGAGTGGGACCGCTCGCTGCGTTGGGAGATCGACCGCGTCACTCGTGCGTTGTCGGACGTCGACATGACGGCCGTCCTTCTCAAGGGCGGTGCCTATCTGGCGGCAGGATTGCCGCCTGGCAGCGGGCGCCGAGTGGCGGACCTGGACATCATGGTTCCAGAGGCGAGGCTCGCCGACGCTGAACGTGCCTTGCTCGCGCACGGCTGGCAGTATCAAGTCCTCACTGACTACGATGCGACGTACTACCGGCAGTGGATGCACGAACTCCCGCCACTCCAGCACACAGAGCGCAAATCGATCCTCGATCTGCACCACGCAATTCTTCCCAAGACCAGCCGGCTGCATCCAGATCCGGCCCGCTTGCTGGCGCACGCGGTGACCACCTCGAGCGGAAGCCGAGTGCTGAGCCCGGCGCACATGGTGCTGCATGCGGCGGCCCATCTCTTTCACGACGGCGAAATCGCCGGCGCCATTCGCGACCTTGTCGACCTTGACGGGTTGCTGAGGCACTTCTCGACAGACGCTGAGTTCTGGCCGACGTTGATTCGCGAGGCACAGGTCCTGCAACTGACCAGGCCTGCCTTCTACGCCATCCACCACGCGCGGAAGATGCTGAACACGCCGATCCCCGCCGAGGCGTTGCACCAGATTGAGGCGTGGGCGCCACCGAAGCCTGTGGGCTGGCTGATGGACGGCTTGATCGAGCGGGCGGTGCAGGGAGAAGATCGACCAAGCGCCTCGTTCTCCGCCTTTGCGCTCTACGCCCGCTCACATTGGCTCAAGATGCCGCCGTTCATGCTTGGACGCCACCTGTTCCGCAAAGCGTTCCTATCTTAAGGAGGATGGCCATGCGCATCCGCCGCGTCGCCCTTGCCGTGTTCATTTGCGTGGCGCTCTCTGTGGCACACGTCACAGCGCAGACTGAAGCCAGCAGCATCAATCCCGAGGCTGTCGAATTCGAGACCCCGGTGCTGAGCATCGCTGGGATCACAGGCTATCGCGTGGAGTTGTTCGTGGCCGGTGCCGATCCCACCAGTGATCGTCCCGTGAACACGATGGAGCTTGGCGCTGGGGCGCTCCGAAGTGATGGCCGGCTCCGCGTCGAGCTCAAGACGCTGATCTTCGACATACCAGACGGCCGGTACGTGGCTACCGTCCGGGCCATGACCGCCACTCGTTCTGAGCAGAGCGCGCCCAGCGAAGCATTCGTGCTTTCCCGCGCAGAGACCGTAGACGACAGGATTGCCACCGCAAAACGAGAGCGAATCTGGACCAAAGTGGGACTTGCCATCGCCGGAGGCCTTCTGGTGATCCCTGTTCTCGTGCGATGAGTCCGAAGTCTGGTCCCGCCGAGACAGGGTACGTCCCGGCCTTCGATGGGCTCAGGGCCATTGCCTGCCTCACCGTGTTTCTCGCCAATTTCCACCACGCCCTTGGGATGAATCTCAAAGGCCGGATCGGGCCGTTCGACCTGACGTATTTCGCCGAAAGTGGGGTCGGCGTCGTTCTCTTCATGGTGCTGAGCGGCTGCCTTTTGAGCGGCCCCTTCTGGCAGCTTGTGAGAAAGGAGCGTCAGCGCGTCAACTGGCAGTCGTTCGCACTCAAGCGAGCGCTGAGGATGGTTCCTCCCTACTACGCGTGTCTCGTCGTGTTGCTCATTGGGTCTGGCGAGTCCCACAGTTCGACAGATGTGATTGTTCACTTCCTGTTCGTCAACAATTTGTGGGAGACCTCGTTCTACAGCTTCAGTCAACAGTTCTGGACGATCGGCATGTTCGTCCAGTTTTACTGCCTGTTGCCACCGCTGTTAGCCGGGGTCAGGCGCGTCACGCACGGGGCGGGGACGGCTGCCGCCATCCTGATCGGTATCGCCACGGGCGCTTATCTGCTTCATCTGGGCCTCATGCTGACGCGAGACCGCTGGGTTGTGTGGCCCGTCACCGTGTTGGCCTCTCCGAACGGGTACGTGATCGGCCACTCCACGCTGGCACACCTGCCGCACTTCGTTCTAGGAGTTGCGGGCGGATACTTCTTGGCCGCACTCAGGAACACGACGGCCGTAGCGAAGGGCGTCCGAGCCGCTCTGTGTGAATTGAGCTTCTGGGCGTCGTTTCTCGGACTGATGTTGCTGGCGAGCGTCCCGGCGGCAGACGCCCTGCAGCTGCCTTACGGGCGATATCTCTTTCCGTGGATGCCGGTGTTGGCGACTCTGGCGATCGTGACACTGCCTGGCGCCAGGCTGGCGTCGGCTCTACTCGGAGTCGGCCCGTTGCGCTGGCTGGGCATCATCTCGTACGGCGTGTACATCTACCATGTCACCTGCATGGAGGCGACGATGAGGCTTTCGAGGGCGGCTAGCTTCGATCCGTCCACGATGAGACTCGAATTCGGAATCGTGAGCTTCGCATTGACGGTGCTGGTTGCGGCCGCATCCTACGTACTCCTCGAGCGGCCGATACTTCGGTGGAGCAGGCTTCGCGACCAACAGGCGACGGCATGACATCCTTGATCCCGCCCCCTCCCTGGTTAGTCGGGTTCTGCGCAATTGTCGCTCTGGCGATCCTCGTGGCGCAGCTGCGACACGCGAACGACGTCGCTGTTGGCAGACGGCGATTGGTCGGACTGTGGCTGGCCGCCGCGATTCTCGGTGCGGTCGTCGTGGGTGGCCGCATCGCGCTACGCTTCTCTCTGGTCCCCTACAACGTCAAGGATCTGGCGAGCACATTTCCGACGCCCGCACTCTTCATTCTCGGACTCGCGCTTCTCAGCTGCGGCGCGCTGCCATCGTGCCTCGCCGTATTGTTGCGGCGTCGCCCTCAGATGTTCGTGCGAGTATTCCTGCCGACGGCCTTCGCCATTGGCAGCCTGATGTTCTTTGCGCTCTACTCTGTTGTTCCGCTCGAGTCGATCGATGACATCGTCGGAACGCCGCGACTCCAACTGGCTGATACTGCCGAGCGTTGGCTGAGATTCGTCGGGCTATTCATCGGTCCGCTGGCCGGGATGACGCTCGGCATGATCGTGAGGCAACCGACCAATCGACCTCTGTCGTTTCGCGTCGGCCTTCTCATCCTGATTGCCGCGATGATCGGCTCATGGACCGTGGTCGTGCCTCTGGCCATCACGAACAACATCGTCGAGTTGTTGCGTGGACGAGGAAACCTCATCGCTGCGCTCGGGGTGGTTGGATACCTTGTCGTCCTCGGCAGCACGGTCCAACTCGGTGCCGAGAGCCTGGTGGGGACGCGCCGCTGGCGCGGAGCCCTCGTCGCGTCGGTCCTCGTCGCAGTGCTCAGTATTCCGGTGGCCTGGCAGTTGTTCGTGGTCGCCACCAATCCCCGCTTGGACAAGTATGGCCAGGTCTTCTCTGCCCGCCAGTTTCTGTTCAGTCCTAACCGCGAGCACTACATGGATGACCACTGGGTGTTTGTCGCGTTCGTGATCGCACAGGCCGGGCTGTGGACCGTGTTAGCGGCGGGCGCGGCGGCCGTTCTGCCGTTTGGGCCGGCAGGCATCTCAAGTCAGTCAGAAGTCTCGTTGGGGAGAAGCGCGAAGGAAACGTGAGGCCACGTAGAGACCCGCCAAAGCGCCAACTAAGCACAGCACGACTTCCGTGGAGTCCGCGACTTTGGACGGCATGAAGATCTGTGCGCCTTCGATCGCAAAGGCGAGGAGTGCCGCGTAGCCGATACCAAGCAGCCGCACCAGAGCCGCAGTGCCCCTCGAGGGCATTCGCGCCGCAAGCGTTCCCCACAGCGCTCCGAGGGGGGCAAATAACAACAGGCGCAGCAGGAGTTGCGTCGTCGCTGTGAAGACGTTGCTCCAATACAGCGCAAAGAATGGCACTCTGAAAAACTGCGCGTACGCCGACCGGATCGATTCGCGATCGGTGGTGTAGTCAAAAGGAACCAGGAATCCAATCGCGAGGAATAGTGAATAGCCCAGAATGGCTACCACCCACGGCGCCCCTCGCCCCAGCGGCGCATCCGGCCCGGTCTTCTCGCCCACCTGAGCAGAGCCCAGCCGCGACGCCAGCTGCACTCCCGCGGCTATGCCGATCGTTCCCAGCACGATATCCGTCGTATCCGTGTACCGGCTCAGGACCAGGAACTGTGCCACCTCGATCGCGCCGGCGATCGACAATCCGCCCAACAGGCCAAGCCACGGCAGAGGCCAGGCGCGTCCACGAGCTTGTTCTCTGACCAGCAGCCACGCGCCAATGGGCACAAACAGCAGGATGTCCGCGGCAAACTGGTACACCACCACCGTTGCCGACTTGTAGTGGAACGTGAATGGGATCAGCACAACCTGGCCGCTCTTGTACTTGAAATACAGGTCGCTGATGCTCAGGGTCAGGTCGAGCGGAAGGACTGCGTAGATTACGAACCCCAGCACGTAGGCCTGAAGTAACCACTCCATCTGTGACGATGAAGAGGTGGCGCGCCCATAGCTTCGAAGCCAGCTGACGAAACGCGGACCAGCCACCAGCCAGAGGACGACGCCAAGGAATCCGCCGATAGACTCCCCGGCGATGTCGTTGCGTGAAGGTGTTCTTGCGTTGAAGAAGAGCTGGGCGAATTCTACCGACACGGACGTCATTGCGCCGGCCGGAATGATGAAAAGCGCGCCGATGATCCGCGCCGGCCACCCTCTGTCGCAGACGAAGGCTCCCATCCAGCAGAAGGTCAGCGGGATGAACAGCAACACATTGGTGGCCCAGTCCGATCGCGTGCCGATGCCGAACGTCAACGGCGGCAGGTTGCGGAAGCGCTCAACAGCCGCGTTGAAGTCCGTGGAAAGGTAATCGAGCGGTACGAGCGATCCGTAGACGGCAAACGCCGTCCAGCCGATAGCCACCCAGAAGAAGTGGCGCTTGGTCATTGGCCCGTCTTCGAAACGGCGTTCCGAAGAATCGCAGGCAACTCTGCGAGCTGGTTCTCCCAACCGAGCGACCTGAGATCGGCACGATTTGCTTCGGCCCTCCTGGCAGGGGGAGCGAGCGCCAGAAGCGTGATCGTGTGGCGCGCGAATGACTCGGCGTTCTCCGCCACGTGGCACCCGGCACGTGCGGTTGAGGGAAGCCCCTCAGCCACGGCCGGCGTGACGACCGTGGGCAGGCCCGCGGCGAGTGCTTCGAGCACCTTGTTCTGTATGCCGCGAGCCACCTGCAGCGGAGCCACGGAAACGGCGGCGTTCCACAGGTACTGCTGCACGCTTGGCACAGTTCCAGTGACCTCGATGCCTGTGCCCGAGGCCGCCAGATCACGAATTGCCGGAATTGGGTCAGAGCCGACGATGACAAACGTAGCGTGTGGTCTCGCCGCGCGAACCTGTGGCCAGACTTCTCGTGCAAACCACTGCACGCCCTCGACGTTTGGTGCGTAGTTCATGACACCACAGAAGATCACGCGCTCGACGTTGGCCGGCGGTGTGGTGGGACGAAAGCTGCCCACGTCGATGCCATTGGGAATCACGCGCACGGAGGCGCCTGGCGCGAGCGCCGAGAGTATCTGCGCCTCACGGTCATTGACGACCAGCGTGGATGCCGCGCGGGAAGCCGCCAGTTGCTCGAAGCGTGCCAGGCAGTCTTTCTCTCGCGCGTAGACCCAGCGCTTGGGCCACGATGACGCCGGAACCAGATCCGCCCACTTCTGTGAATCCACGTCGACGAGATCGATCACCAACGGATAGCCAGCCAGTGGTGGCTCCACGGCGAAGCGCGCCATTCCTGAACAGAACGCGAGCACGACGTCTGGCGGCCGTTCTCGAACGACGTCCTCCAGAAGCGCCGTGAATCCACCGGCGTGCAGCAGCGAATGCGTGAGAGGCCTTTGGCCGAGGAGCGTCGGGATTGCCCGCAGGTAGTTCGTCGTCGATGAGACTCTGCGTGCCGAAACGATGAGCCCGTCGCGGTTCATGCCGGCAACGTGGCCCATCTCGTCAGCCGAGTGGACCAGCGAGGCAACTTCGAGGTCGACGTGACGCCGTAGCGTCTCGACGATGTGATAAGCGCGAATCCGATCGCCGCGGTTGGGCGCGTAGGGCAGCCGGTGGGTGAGGAACAGGACTCTCACGTCTGTAGCGGTTCAGCGTCGCGCTGTTTGATCACCCGCGCCGGCACACCGCCAGCGACCACCATGGCAGGAATCTCGTGCGTGACGACGGCGCCTGCGCCAACAATCGAGTCGTGACCGACATTCGCCATCACCACCGCGCTACTGCCAATCCAGGCGCCATGGCCAATCGTGACCTGACGAGGGCTCCCTTGCTGATCGCGCATGGTGGCAGCCGTGGAGGTGCCGTGAGTTTTCGGCCCACTCGGAATCTGTACGCCAGCGGCGAGCATGACGTGGGCCTCAATGTGCACGAGGCCGAGGCTGCAGCGCGGGCCGATGTAGGCGTAATCGTCGATGCGGCAGCCAGTCTGAGAGAACAGCACACCAAACTCGATCACGGCGTTCGGGCCGCAGTACGCGAGCGCCCTGGCGAGAAATGCCCGCCGCAAGTACTGGCCGGTCAGCCCAGGGATGAGTGAGAGCACTTGGCTCGAGCCGACCAGGGCCCGATCACGTCCCACCAGGAGGCTTCGGAGCCAGAACGACACGAGGGCGGGTACAACCGCCAGAAGCGCAACAAATCGCAGCGCCGCCTTGAACCCGGTTCTCATGCCGAAGCCTTGACCGAGCTTTGCACCGAACGCTGGCCGGCTATCAGTTCTGTGTAGACGGACTCGACCGACGCCATGCGGGTGTTGAACGACAGCACTGTCTCCACGCGGCGCCTAGCCGAGGTTGCGGCGTCGGCCGCCTTCTGGCGATCGGCCACCAACGATGCAATGCCCTCGACAAGCGCCTGTTGGTTGTCAGGTGGCACGATGAGTCCATCCACGCCGTCTCGAATCAATTCGGCCGTGCCGCCCACGTCAGTTGCGACGACCGGCGTCTCGAGGGCCATGGCCTCGAGCACCGAGTTCGGCGTGCCCTCATAATCAGACGACTGAACGTAGAGATCGAACGCATGATGCAGGTCGACCACATCGTCGCGGTGGCCAAGCAGGAGGCACCGGTCCTCGACGTGGCACTGCTTCACACATGCTGCGAGCTCGGCCTGAAGGCTGCCGGCTCCGGCAATGACCAGCTTCAGTCGTGGAATGCGTTCGCGTAACGCCGACACCGCCTCGATGAGCAGGTCGAATCGCTTCTGTGGCTCGAGCCGCCCCACTGAGCCGATCACGATGTCGCCATCCTCGAGCCCAAGCGAATGGCGCATCGGGAGCCGTCGTGACGGGTCCCGACGGAAGCGCTCGTGATCGATCCCGTTGAGTATGGTGACCACGCGGTCAGGGTTGGCGCCGTGCCGAATCAGCTCGTGCCGAATCTCGCTGGACACGGCGATGACCTTGGGAAAGCGCGACAGAAGATACTTGTCGAGAGGATAGTAGACGTGGCGCTCTCTACCGCTGTGCCCGGTCCACCCGTGCGCGGTTGACAGCGCGATCGGACCACCGCGTTGCCACAGTAGCCACGCCAGCAGATCCGTCTTGTATTCGTGCGCGTGCACGATGTCGATCCGCTTGAGCCGAATCAGTTCCTTCAGCTGCCGCCAGATGCCGACGTCGAATGAATGGCGTTCGATGAGCTCCGTGTAGTCAACCGGCAGGTGCGCGGCCTTGTCGTCGATGCCAAACACCGTGTCGCGCGCGTCTCGGAGATAGCAGATGGTGATCGCAAAACGTGAGCGATCGGTGCGGGCCGTACCAAGGAGGATCGTCTTTTCAGGTCCTCCGCCCGTACCACGGACGCTTCGCAGCTCGAGAACGCGAATCGGCTCGCTCATGACGAGACTGCAGCCACGGCTCGGTGCGCATGACGATGCGGCGTCTTCATCACAACGGCCAGCGCGCGGGCCAGGTTGTAGACGACAACGACTACGTAGAGTTGACCAATGTTTACGAGGTCAGTGCGTTCAGCGCGAAGCGCCCGCCAGGTGCGGGCGGCGGCGCCCAGGCCGATCACGGCCACAGCAGACGTGATGGTGAGCACGCCGCTCGGTCGCCCGGCAGCCAGAGTGACAACTCCGAGCAAGACGGTGGCGAGCATCAGCAGGTCTACCACCGGCATCAGCGCGCTCGGCGCGCCGGCCCACGCGACTGGTCTGCGGAAGCTGACCTTCAGGTTGTCGCGTCCGCGCCACAGCTCGCCAACAAATAGCGCGCGCAGTGTTTTCGGATCACCGTGATGCACGCTGCCCATCAGAGGGTCTGAGAGCAGGGTCAGGCCGCGGGCTCGCAGCCGGAGGCAGAAGTCCACGTCCTCACATGCTTCGAGCGTTGTATCGAATCCACGAACTGCATCGAAAGCCGGGCGCTTCACCGCGAGGTTGCCGCTGCCCAGCCAATCCGTGGCCTGCCGGGCCTTCGACCGACCGCGTAGCCGGCCGTAGGCCTGCTGCACCCAGGTGCCATCGGACGGCGGCACGTAGAGCGCTCCGGCCGCGCCGATCTCGGACTCACCAAAGTTGCCCAACGCGGCCGCCACCCAGCCAGCCGCGATCTCGTTGTCGGCGTCCACGAATGCGAGAATCTCGCCACGCGCGCGTGCCGCTCCCAGATTGCGCAAGGCAGAAACGCGGCCGTGAGGAACGCTGAGTACCGTTGCGCCGTGACGCCGTGCGACTGCTGGAGACTCGTCGGTCGAGCCGTTGTCCACAACGACGATCTCCACGTCGTGGTCCGGCGTCGAATTCTTCTGGATGCTCGACAGACACACATCGAGCCGGGCGGCATCGTTCCGCACCGGCACGATGAAGGAGACCTGTGGGGCCACTACCGCCGTGCGCCGATCGTCCACAACGGACTGACTCCAGACGAGTCGACATTGAAGAGTGTGTACATGGCTGGAATGCTGGTGAACATCAGCGCGATGAAGACCACCGTACAGACAATCATGTAGGCGAAGAAGCCGCGTTGTTTGTAAAGCTTCTCGGGGTTCTGCACGGGACTGTCCGGCTGCAGACCAATCTTCATGTAGTAGGCAAACAACCCGGCCGCCAGCGGTGCAAACAGGATCAGCTCAACGTGGTAGCGGACCAGGAACACGCCGGCAAACAGCGCACAGGTTGTCGCGTAGAAGAACAGGCTGATCAGGAGGCGCTCTTCCGTGTAGTGCTTGAACGAGCCGCGGTATGCGGCAGCCACCTCCGGGTTGCCAATGTGGCGGTATTCCGCGTAGCGCTTCATCGCCATGAAGTAGGCGCCCACCATCCAGTAGGAAATCGCCAGCGATATTGGCGGGAACGACGTGGTGACGAGCGCGAACCACCCAAGCAGCAGACGAATCGGGTTGTTGATCGACTCGCTCAGCACATCGACGTAGGGCCACTCCTTGGTCCGGATCGGCGGCACGTTGTAGAGCACGCCCATCACCCAGAGCCAGAGCGCCGATCCAAAGAAGTACGGATTCAGCGACCAGGCCAGCCCGAGTCCGGCGGCAGCCAGTGCCAGCCATTGCACGTAGGCGAGTGCCGGCCTGATGCGTCCTGATGGCACGGGACGACGATGCTTTTCCGGGTGCAGTTTGTCGTTTGGCCCGTCAAGCAGCTCGTTGAGCGTGTAGTTGCTCGACGCCACGAGACAGGTGGCGAACACCGCGGTGGCGAATGGAATCAGGTTGTCGAGCGAGGCGACCGACGGCTCGTAGAACACCGCCAGGATGACCCCGAGCAGCATGAACGCGTTCTTGAACCAGTGATCGATCCGCGCAATCTGCACGTACGCCAGCAGGTCGAACCCGCGACGTTCTTCAACCGGCAAAGACACGAGACAACCTTTCGAAAGAGGGTAGAACGATGGTTCCCGCAGGGAGCGTACCGGATGAATGTGGAGGGCCGACGATCACGCACGGCATGCCCGCCGCCGCCGCACCGATGCCATCGACCTCGACCCGATCACCAACGTACAGCACGTCTGACGGGGCGAGCCCCCAAAGCTCGCAGGCACGCAGAAACCCCCGTGGGTCTGGCTTGAACGCGCCAACCTCAGCGTCGGTCGCGCAGATCACGGGCGAGAAGCGCCCGCGCAGGCCGAGCCCGCTCAGCTTCCGCTCTGACGGATAGTCCGAGAAGAGTCCAATCGGCACCTTCTTCGAGGCCAACAGCGCGAGAAGCTCTGTCGTGCCTTCTGCGAGATAACTGCGCAGGAATCGCGATGGACGCTCGAACATCCATTCATCAACCAGGGCCCGGACGCGGTCCTCAGAAATGCCGGTCCGCGCTGCCGCGGCCGCGATCTGGCTGGCCATCGAGGCAGGCTCGGAGGCGCGGCGCATTGTCTCCTGCGCTTCCCGAAACGCCTGCAGTGCGCGCCAGCGTGCGGCGGCGCTGACCGGTGCCGTCAGTGTGGACAGCGCCAGCTCCATCGCCATCCGGATCCGAACGGGCCGCTGCCGATAGAGTGTGCCATCCAGATCGAACAGCACGGCGGCAATGCGCGCAGAACCACCGAGCGGCGATGGCAGGGTCGGTCGCGCGGAAATGTGCGGTACCAGGGGGGTGTTGGTGGCCATCATCCGACGACCCGATGGAGCAGCGAGCCGAGTCGAGCGGCGTCGACAATCACGATCTGACGAATCCAGATTGTGGCCAGCACCCCAATCGAGAGGGCGGCCGCAGCCAATGCCGGCCGTCGATACGCCTGCGCCAGTGGCCGCCGCGCGACAAACAGATGCGCAGCGTAGAGCCCGAGAATCGGCATCAGCGGCATGTGATATCGCGAGTGGCCAAACACAATGGCATGAGCGCCCATCGTCAGCAGAATGGGGAACAGGAGAGTGGCGTGCAGTCGCCAGTCTGACGCCGGCGCGAGCCAGATGCCGGCCGCGCCCACGGTGACCACCAGCGCGTATCCCAGCACGATGGCGACCGTGGCGGCAAGGGCAAACCATGGCGGCGGGGCAAAGAGCCCCTCCTGGACACCGGCGATGAACTCCCGCTCGAGCCCCCAGAAATCGGCGAACTTGATGAACGAGCGGCGGATGGTTTGCGCCGGATGATCGCGCATGTAGGCCACGGCCATGGCCTGCGCCCATTTTTCCTTGCGTCCTTCGGTTGGCGAGACGCCCGGTGGCACCGAGAAACCGCGCACCCAGCTCTTCTCGCCGCTAATGGATACCGCGTCCCACATCCGGTCTTCCGGAGTGAACTCGTAATTGCCCATGCGCAGGTTGATGCCGCCCATCGTGTCCACGATGGTCGTTGTTTCCTGCAGCCTCGTATTCCTGACTGCCCAAGGCACGATGACCACCAGATAGCCGGCCAGCACGAGGCTCGAGTAGAGCAGGCGCCTCGGTACGGTGCCACTGATCATGAGCACCAGGGCGGGACACAGAATCAGCGGCACCGGCCACAACACGCTGCGTGTGAGCGCCGCGAGGCCCAGGGCCGCCCCCGCCGCCGCGGCGACGGCCACTCCAGGCTTCTGGTGGAGCAGCACTGTGAGCAGCACGAAGGCGAGGAGCAGGAACGTGAACAGCGTTTCAGTGAGGATTAGGAAGTTGAAGAAGATCAACGACGGATAGAGCCAGCAAAGGGCGGCCGCGTAGCAGCCCGTCTGGTGATTGAACACCCGCCGTCCGATCGCGTAGACGAGCGCTGCTGTGGCGAGACCGAGCGCAATTTGGACCAGGCGAACCGCCTGCAGATCCTGTGGGCCGGTGATCGTCCAGATGCCGGCGACGAGTGCCGGGTAGAGCGGAGGACGAATGGACGTCGGCTGACCCGCGGTGGCCGAAAACTCGTGGCGCTCGAAGATGTTGGTGGCGATCCGGCGGTAGTGTTGTTCGTCAACAATCCCGGTGCCCAGATCGCCGGTCTGCCAGAGCACGAGAGCACGCAACAGCACGCCGAACGCCAAGGCACACCACAGCACTGTCGTGGCGTGGCGCTGACGCGTGGCATCACTCATCTGGCGCAAGAATTTTCCCATGAATCGTCGAGCTGCGGGTGTCTCGATCCGGTCTATCGGAAGGACAGCCGCAGAGCTGTGCATCGGGTCCTTACGGCAGGAAGTGCAGGACGGCGTGTTGAGCCGCCGCTCCGCGCAGAACCGTAAACACAGAACCCGCTCAGGCGGAGGGGCGATTCCGGCCGACCGTCGCTAAGGCCAGGCCGAGCAACGGCTGGCTCATGATGTGGATCACAAACGCCGCGACCACGCTGACGGCGAACGCCGCCACAAACAAAACCGGAGGGTTGAACGGTGTCACTCTCAGCATCACCAGCAAGACCGCGCCGTGCGCGAGGAAGAACGGATAGCACAGCTCCTGAAGCCGGAACGAAACACGCCCAATCGACGTGGCGATTGCACTGCGCGCCACCTTAGCCCTCGGCGGAAACCAGGCCGCGACACACAGTCCGATGGAGAATGGAAAGAAGTATTCGTTGTAGCCCAGCCAGCCAAAGAATGCGAATCCTGCCGCCGAGACCAGGAGCCGCAGCCACCCTCTGAAGTAGCTGTCGACGAATAGGTAGCCGTAGAGCAGCAGCACGAACGTGACGTACCACGTAATGACGTAAAGAGGATTGGTGAGGAAAAGGTTGCCGCCCAGGAATGTGATGAGCGCTTCAACCGCAGTCACGGGCTTATAGTGCGTGGCCCAATTGGCAACGAGTACGGGAGTGATGACGATCCAGTGCGGAATCATCACCGAGAAATAGCGCTTGATGGCCCACGATCGCCTGGATGTACCGCGCGCGTGCGCGAGGTAGCCAGACAGAAACGAAAAGGTCAGCAGCGCCCAGACGGATAGCCGATACTGGTAGCGCCCGAGCAGGCCGAGGTAGTGAAACGTGAAGATGGCAAACGTCGCGATGATGCGCGCAGCACTCGGCCAGATCGGCATCTGTTCGGCACGACGATCGGACGACGTTGCCACTGCCTCAGCCATGCACCTGCAAGTATATCGGCCGGGATGTCACTCTCACGACGACGGTATGACGTTGGCGATGGCCGATCGATGAAAGTGCTCGTGGTGACACAAGTGTTCCCTCCGCGTACGGGCGGAAGCGGGCGCTGGCTCTGGGAGCTGTACCGCAGACTGTCGCCAACCGCCGTGTCGATTGTGGCGGGTGCGGTGGCAGACGCGGGCGATTTCGATCGCGGAGCCACGCCCACGATCGAGCGGATGCCGCTCGATTTTGGAGGGGTCGGAGTACTAAGCGTCGACGGTGCCCGCCAGTACTGGCGAGCCTACTGGCAGTTGCGCCGGGCTGTGACCCGCCAGAGAGCGACAGTGCTGCATTGTGGAAAATGCCTGCCGGAAGGGCTCCTTGCGCTTGCTATCAAGTGGACGATGGGCGTGCCGTTTGTCTGTTATGTGCACGGCGAAGAATTGGGCCTGGCACGAACGAGCCGTGAGCTGAACTACTTCAGCAAGAAAGTGCTGCACTCGTCGCAGGCGGTGATCGCCAACAGCCGGCACTCCAAGGCGCTGCTGACAACAGAATGGGCGGTTCCAGCCGACAAGATTGTTGTGATGCACCCGGGAGTCGATGTCGACCGGTTCGTGCCGGCGGCGCCGAGCGCGCAGGTGCGCGCCCGTTTCGGGTGGACCGGGCGTCGTGTCATTCTCACCGTGGGCGCACTGCAAAAGCGCAAGGGCCAGGACATGATGATTCGTGCGTTACCGGCCGTGAAGCGCGCCTGCCCTGACGTGCTCTACGCCATGTCGGGTGAGGGTTGGGAACGACCAGCGCTCGAGCAACTGGCACGTGAGCACGGCGTCGAGGATGCGATTCAGTTTCTGGGTGTCGCGTCCGAGGCCGATCTGCACGCGGCGCTCCAGCAATGCGATCTGTTTGCCCTTCCCAATCGTCGCGTCGGCTGGGACTTCGAAGGGTTCGGCATTGCGCTCATTGAGGCGCAGGCCAGTGGCAGGCCGGTCATCGCGGGCAACGACGGCGGAGCGCCAGAAACACTGGTCAATGGCCAGACCGGCCTGGTGGTGGATTGCACGGCGCCGGAGCCCCTTGCGGACGCGGTGATTGCGTTACTCAACAATTGGCAGCAGCGGCAAGACATGGGACGTGCCGGTCGAGAATGGGTGGTACGTCAGTTCGCCTGGACGGCACTGGCCGGGCAGGCCGCGGCGCAGTTTGGTGTGCCGCTCGGTCCCAGGCTGTAGATACCCACATGAAGTTATCGATCTATACCGGCGTGAAGGACGGACTTTTCTACGATTTTCATGTCGAGGCTATGCTGCGCCATCATCTGCCGCTTGCCGACGAGATTGTCGTCAACGAAGGTTTCAGCACTGACGGCACGTACGAAGCGATCTCGGTGATCGATCCGAAGATCAAGGTCCATCGATTCGAATGGGACCGATCGGATCCGTCTTCCTGGCACCGCAAGTTCAAGAACGAGGCGCGGCGGTTGTGCACGGGAGACTGGTGCATCCTGCTCGATTGCGACGAATTCATTCCCGAGTGGGAGTTCGAGCGGCTTCGGAGGTTTCTGGAGACCACGTCACGCAGAATCGTGCCGGTCACCTTCAAGCACTTCTACGCCAACTACAAGGTGTACATGGCGCACCTGCCGACCATTGTTCCTGAGCTCGGATTCCGCATTCACCGGAACGTGCCGGAGATCGAGGTGTGGGGTGATGGAGCCAACGTGTCCGAAGGCGGCAAGGCCGAAGACGTCTGGAATGCCGGCGCCGAGGGCGCGTTCCAGGTGCATCACTTTGGTAGCGTGCGCGAGCCATCGCGGCTCAGGCAGAAGTGGCGGACGCAGGCCAAGCAGCACAACGAGCAGAAGCCAACCTGGGACCGGCTGCCGTCCTTCATCTTCAATCTGTTCCCGCACAAGTGGAACGACCCCGAGGTGATGAAGGATCTGGCGGTCTACGACGGGCCATTCATTCAGGCCGTGCGCGACAATCCCGACGAGTTCGTGCGGGATCGTTTCGCCGTCTACAAGCGACTCACCCGCACCTGAGCGTTAGCGCGGCGAGGCTGATCTGGGGCGGAACGTAGAAGCAAGACCAGTCCCCAGATTCAGCGGCCGCGGGGCGGAGGGCGCTATCACCGGCACCGCCCCTGTCACCCTTTGGGACTTGGCGATGGCCACTGCCACCATGGCTACGTAATAAGGTGTTTCGAGGCCGGCCATCGTCACGAATTGTGAAGTGACAAAGAATCCGGCCAGCGATACAAACACGCCGATCGCGTAGAGCGTATCCTCGCGCGTTTCCTCCGTCCACTTCTTCATGATCAAAGGCAGCAATTTGACCATCGTGACCAAGTAGAACAAGAGTAAGAGGCCGACGCCTACAAAGCCCAGCTCCGCGGCACCTTGCATCCAGGTACTGTGCGCCTCCTTTCCGGCCGAGAAGCCGTACTTGGATGCGACTAGGGGGAAATTTCTGGGGCCGATACCGACGAGCGGATTATCGGCGGCAATTTCCAGGCACGCCTTCCAGAGGTCCAGTCGGCTCTGTGCCGATCCGTCACGCTCTTCCTCTTCCGCAAAAACGGTGGCAAGACGCTCCTGCACCTGTGGCCCCATCAGCCTCGCGGTGGCCAGAGATCCCACTAACATCAGCACGACATAGGACGGGCGCTTCGGCGTGAGGACCACTGCCATCAGCCCTACGAAGCCGAGCCCCAGCATGGCGCCGCGCGAATACGACATGACAACGGTCGAGACAATCAACAATGCGCAGAGCAGCGCCAGGATCCGTTCTGGCCACTTTCTTGCCGCCAGGGCTAGCATCCCCGCCAGGCCCAACGCCGTCACGAGGCTCAATGCAAACGAATTGTTGTCCATGAAACCATAGCCGCTTTCGTGGATGAAGTTATACCCGCGAAAGTAGTACCAATTGTTCATGTCGTAGGCGATATAGCCGTGGGCAGCCACGATGACCCACAGCATTCCCCATATCAATCTCCTCGTATTGAGCAGCGTGGCGCCGACCATGAAGGGCCCCACAATCTTGACGAGCTCGATGACCCACAGGGTAGACGAAGCCGGATCCAATCCAAGCGTCGCTGATAGCCAGGCCCATCCCGTAAACGCGAGCAGCAGCAATACGATGACCCGGCCTCGGCCAAGGGCGACTCCTCCGAACCCCTTTAGCGCCCAGCCAACCAGGGTTGCTGCGCCGACATAGAGGCTGATACCGCTCATATCGCCGGCGAACGACCACATGTACTGCGGCCGGAGCATGGCAAAGCCCACGTACACAAACAGGCCGACGACGGGCCGGAACAACCCCCCAACAACACCGATGGCGGTCAGCAGGTAGATGAGAATCAGACCAAACACGCGGTGACAATCCTTTGAGGCTCGTGTGGTCCGCGGACGGTCGTGACCTCCACGTAGCGCTCTCTAGCTTAATCGGACACGACCGCGATTACGCGAGCGAGGCGTCGGCGAGCAGCGTTGCGCAACGGCCAGCAATCGGCTGCCGGGAGTGAAGGCGGCGCGCGGCGCCTATTGTCATGGATTCGAGGGTCCGACAGCATAAACACGCACAATGTGCGATTGTTCGTCGAAGCGCCGTTTACCGAACTCGGCTAGAAAACTCCACTCCCCGGCCTGGTACTCGGAGGGGCGGTGCCCAGGCATTGGAGGCAAGCGCAACGATCGTCGCGTCTTCGGGCAACGGTAGTCCTGGCGCCCAATACCTCGGCCGCTGGCCTGTGAGCGGACGCAGATACCACTGCAGATCGGCGGGCCAATTGCTCACCACGCTGTTGCCGGGCCCGCTTGATGCCACGACCGATGCGGCCGAGCGAAAGTCGTGCCGCGATCCGTCGAGGTAGTGGCTCGCGACCTTCGGGGCCAGCATCACGGCTAAGGCGCCAAACCAGGCGAGCCGCGTCA
Source organism: Vicinamibacterales bacterium (assembly GCA_040081555.1). Lineage (GTDB taxonomy): Bacteria > Acidobacteriota > Vicinamibacteria > Vicinamibacterales > CAVVIG01 > CADEEX01. The sequence goes on along the minus strand of JBEBGG010000024.1, from coordinate 7,763 downwards.
CAGACCCGGCGAGGGCTCGGCACACCGCCTCAGACGCCCCGGCCGCGAGCACCCAGATTGGTGGCATGAAGAACAGGCCGTACCGCGGATTCCAGTTGCCCACCAGACGCGGCGACACGGCAACAAACGCAAGGTCTAGCACGAATAGGAGCGCCCACCATCGCCAGTACGAATCTCTGAAAGCCAGAGCCATGCCGACCAGCGCCAGTGCAAAGGGGACGATGCCGGTTTGGGCAATGAATGAGACGAGCGGCGACGTGCCGCCGGTGTTGCCGCTGACCCACCCGCTCAGCAGCGGTCGCAAGTACACGAGGTACGGTACCGCGGTCACACCAGCCGCGATCAGCCATCGTCGAAGGACAGTGGTCGAGATCCCTCCCCAAAGCCAGGCGCCCACAGATGCAACCGCCGCGAGGCCGAATGCGACAACTGTCAGGTTGTGGGTGAAGAGGGCCAGCAGGGAGAATACGGCAACGGCCATGTCGTACCGAAGGCGTGTATCGCTCTTGAAACAGTAAATGCACGCGAATGTTGCCCAGAGCAGGGACAAACCATAGAAGCGATTCTGCTGCGCTAGCCACAGCAGTGTCTGACTGCCGCCCATCAGGATCAGTAACGACCAGGCAAAACGGTGGCCCCTCGTGCGAGAAGCCGAGACGAAGGAGACGATGATGAGAATTGCGCCAGCTACAGACCCGACCATTCTGGTGCCCCATTCGTTCTGGGGAAGAAAGGTGAGCGCAGAATTCTGAACGAAGTTCCAGACCGGCACCAGGCGGTGCATCCGCTCCAATTGCGCGGTTGGTCCTGGATACTCGCCAATCGGGATGCGACCCAGCTCCACGAGCGTGTGCACTTCGTCGTGATCCCACGCCCACCGGCCCACTGGCGCCACGAGCATGACTAGTACGACGATCGCTACCGCCAGCGTTTGGCCAACTCCTACGACCTTGAGTGTCATGGGTGATACGACAAGTATTGCGCACTTTGAAACCGACTATGCTTGAAGCAAGGATGGCGGATTCTCCTGTCACGATCCTGTACGGAGCCTGGGCACCATTCTTCAGCGGCGCCGAGCGTGCACTGCTGGTGCTGGTTGAACACCTCGACCCGGCGCGGTATCGGCCGGTGGTCGCTGTCGGTACAGACGGTGAGCTTGTCGCGCAGTTGCGCGCCAGGGGCGTCACGACCATTCTTCATCCGACCGTCTATCGGGAGTGGCGCCACCTTCCATCGTGGGGCGCCAACGTTACAAGGCTGGCTTGGCTGGCACGCCGACACCGCGCGGTCATCGCGCACGCCAACGACATACCCAGCTTTCAGCCACTCGGATACGCGGCACGAATCGCACGGATTCCTGCTATCGCCCACGTCAGGTTTCCCGACAGTCAGCCCGGCTTCTCCTGGTTCCTCAAACCTGGTTTCGACCAGGCGATCTTCATCTCCCAGAGCCTCCAGAAAGAGGCACAGGCGGTCGCGCCTGGCCTATTCGCAGCAAGCGACGTCGTGTACGACGGCGTGGCCGTGCCGGAAGAAGCCGATGAGGCCACGCGCCTGCGGCTGAGAGCGGAGCTTGGATTCCCGCCCGACCGCCTCATCGTCGGACTCATTGGACAAGTGGCCGAGGTCAAGGGGTTGTGGGACTTTATCGACGCGGCGCAAATCGTGGTCGGGCAGGGGCTTCCTGTGCAGTTTGTCGTCCTTGGGGATGATCTCAAGACCCATGGGGAACTCAGACGGAAGGCCGAACACGTTGCTGCGGAGCGAGGGTTGTCCGCGCACGTCTCGTTCCTGGGATTTCGCCCGAATGCGCCCGCGTTGATGCCGGCATTCGACGTCGTGTGCGTGCCATCCCATGTCGAACCGTTGGGGCTCTCCGCGCTCGAAGCGATGGCCGCCGGGCGCACGGTCGTCGCGAGCCGTGTCGGCGGCCTGGCCGAGACGATCGTGGATGGCCAAACGGGCATGCTGGTGCCAAGCCGCGATCCGTTGCGTCTGGCGCAGGCCGTGATGGCGCTGCAGGCCGACTCGGGCATGCGTCGCCGATTCGGCGCGGCTGGCAGACAGCGGGTCCAGGAGAACTTTGGCGTCGCCGCCCACGCCCGGGCAGTACAGGCGGTGTACGATCGCCTCCTTCAGCCGGTGATCCGCTGACTACATGCATTCTCGAGAAATCGTGACTACGCCCACCGTCAGCATCGTGTTGCCGATCTACAACCGGAAGTCGTTTCTGCCGGCGGCCTTCGACGCCATCCGCGCGCAGCGGTGCGATTCAGTTGAGGTGGTCGTTGTTGACGACGGCAGTGTCGACGATAGCCAGAGCGTGATTGCGCAGCTCAGTGAGTCATGCCCGTTTCCGGTGCACTACATCTATCAGGCGAATCAGGGTGCCTATGGCGCCAGGAACACCGGGGTCGCGGCGACGCGCGGTCAGTACGTCGCGTTCTACGACAGCGACGATGTCTGGTTGCCGCATCATTTGTCGACGTGCGTTGCCGCTCTCGAGCAACATCCGGACGTCGACTGGGTCTATGCGGCATGCGAGCTCGTCGAGCTTGCGACGCAGCGTCAGATTGCCCCGACCAGTTTCTACCAATCAGGCACGCCGCGGCCCTTCATGAGGCTGGCCCATGAACGCCGTGGCGCCCTGGCGGTGATCACCGACCCTGGCGCCATCCGTTGTCAGATCGACTACGGCCTGTTCTGCGGGCTGCAGAACTCGGTGTTGAGACGACGTGTGTTCGATCGTCTGACGCTCGAGGCAGCGACCAGAAACGAAGCCGAGGATCAGCTCTTTGCCATTCGCGCCCTGGCGGCGGGATTTCATCTGGCCTACGTGGACAACGTCCATGTGCGTTACCAGGTGCATGCCGAAAATTCATCCGCGGCGGGCCAGGGGTTGACACTCGAGAAACGCCGGCGCGTGTTTGAACCGCTTGTGGCCGGGTACGAGCGGTTGGCTTCTGAGGTTGAACTGAACCCTTCAGAGCGTCGGGCCCTCAGGCGCCGCATCGGACGCGATCTCTTCTGGCAGCTTGGTTACAACGGTTACTGGCTTGCCGGGAAGCGCCAGGAGGCGCTCCGGGTGTTTGAGCGCGCCATCAAGTGCTGGCCGTGGGATCTCGCCCAGTGGAAAACGTACCTCGTGAGCCGGGTGAGATCACTCCGATGAATGTGCTCTACCTGACCAACAACGCCCAGCTCGCCGGGACGACCAGAATTCTATTGAGTTGGCTGAAGTTTGGCCGCGAGCAACACATCGGCGGGTGCGTCGTCGTTCCCGCGAAGGGCGCACTGAGTAATCGCCTCGAGACGCTGGGCACGCCGTGGACCACCAATGCCATGCCGTGGCCAAGCGGACGCATCCCGCTTCAGGCGCTTCGCCAGGCATGGCACGTGTCCCGATGGGCAAGGCGCCACGACGTGGAGCTGGTGCATTGCAACGAACACGACACGTATCCGTTTGGAGTGCTGGTGGCGGCGCTCATGCGCGTGCCAGTGGTGTGTCACGTTCGGTTCAGCGTCGATCGGCAGTTCTGCGAATGGGCGTTTGGAGGATGGCGCCGGCCTGGCGCACTCCTGTGGACGACCAACCAGCAACGTCTGGATTGCGTAGACGCCATTGGAGGGGTGGTTCCCGACGAGCGCCAGCACGTCATCCGGCTCGGCCCTGACCGTGAGGTCTTCAGCGCCAAACCAGCGGATCGCCTTGCGTTTCGACGCCAGTTCGACATCCGAGACGACGAATTGGCGATCGGGACCGCCACAGCCCTCCGCCCAATCAAGCGTATCGAAGACTTCGTGACGCTGATCGAGGCCCTTGCTGAGCGCCATCCGAACGTCGTCGGCCTCATCGCCGGCGGTGCCGTCGCTGGAGATGAGGCCTACCGTGAGCTCATCGAGCAGCGCATCAGCAAGAGCGGCCTCGGTCGCCGCCTCAGATGGCTCGGCCATCTGGATCAAGTCGAGCCGTTGATGGGGAGCCTGGACATCTTCGTCAGCACGAGTGAATACGAAACGTTCGGCAATAGCGTGTGCGAGGCCATGGCCTGCGGCCTGCCGACGGTAGGGTATGTCGGCGGCTCGATTCACGAAGTCATTGGCGATGCGGGCATCGTGGTGGCCAATGGCGATGTGCAGACTCTGATCACATCGGTTGATTCACTCGTGACCGACGAAGCCAGTCGACGGCGACTGGGCGCCCAGGGCCAGAAGCGGGTCGAGACCGAATTCAATCCCGCGGTCAGCTTCAGGGCCCTTAGGGCGATCTACGAGCGCTTGATCGCAGGCGCTCGCTAGTCAGGAGTAGGCAGCAGCCGCGCATAGCGGGCCCACACCAACGTGCGCGCCATGGCATCGCTGGCCGACACCGGTTGCGCTCCGAGCTCTCTCAGGGCTTTCCCGCCGGACACGAGCGTAGGTTCGCCGAAATAGATCAGCATGTCGGCCTTCGCGGCCGCGGGCCTGTAGACCACCGCCGCATTCGAGCCAAACCGGCTCAACAGCTGCCGCTGCAACTTGGGAGATCGATCCCACAGCCGTCGCGGAATCGTTCCGATGGGATCCGTTTCGAGTACCCGCCGCACAATGCCCCGAAACTCAGGCGACTTGGCAATCGTTGTCACGCCGGACACAAACCGAGAGAGATGACCAGCTGGTGAGGCCCCTCCGCGTTGCTTTGCATCGGGAAGAAGAACCGGCTTGTGTCCAGTCGGGCGTCCAAAGAACTCGTAGAACTCGCGCAGCGAGACTTGTTCCGCGTCGGTTACCAGATACGCGGAGCCGGCCAGCGAGCTCGGTGCCTCGAGTGCCGAGGCGATGGCGCCCACCACGTTGTCAACGTAGACCATGTTGCCCGGCACGTCGGGATTGCCGCCCACAGCCAGCCGGCCTTCGGTCATGGCTCCCAGAGGACGAACCGTGAACGTCTTCGAAAACGGCCCGTAGATGCGGCTCGGTCGAAGGACGATCGTCTGGAGGCCCTTGGCGGCAATGGCAGCAAGCGCCTGTTCAGCCGCCAGCTTGCTCTGCCCGTAGGCATCTTGTGCCGGAGGATTCAACGGGCTGTTTTCGTCGATGGTCGACACACCGTCGCGCTGGTGCACGAAGAGAGTGCTGATGTGAACGAAGCGCTTCACTCCTGCCGCCAGCGCTGCCTCAGCAACGATGCGAGTGCCCTCAACCGTCACGTGACGCGTCTCATCGGCCTTCCACGACGTGCCGACAGCACAATGCACGACCGCGTCGCATCCGCGAAGCACCCGGTCCATGTCCTCACGCGAGCAGATGTCGCCAATGAGAATGTCATGGGGCCAGCGGGCAAGCTGCGCGGCGCTCTTGGGGGAGCGCACCAGCGCCACGGCGTCCCACCCGTACTGATCGCGCAGCAACTCCACAGCCCGTCCCCCGAGAAACCCGCCTGCTCCTGTGACGAGGACGCGCTTGCGTGCCACGGCCGGCGAGGGACGAGGGGTGTCAACCACTGGTGTGTCGCCGGGCTCGACCAGCGGAGTCCGAGCGCGATAGGCGCCTTCGATCAGCCTCACCACCGGTACCACCGAGCGTCCAGACAGAATCGGATCGGTTTTCTGCCGTGCACCGTTGATCCAGTCGTCAATCTCACGGCGGAACGCTTCGTATCCGACGAAATTGCCGCCCGTTTTCCACGATGCGGAGAATTTGACGTCCGATCCCGCACTGTGCGGGCTGTGCCGGTGGACGAGCACCTCAGTGAAGCTGGCCCGGGGCAGTTCGATGGTGGCCTGTTCGCACTCCACCTTAATGCTGTTCCGGAGCTCTCGAGTGCGGCTCATCTCGAGCCGCAGTGGAATTGAACCCGAGGCGGTGGCGAGTGTTGCCTGGAGGACGCAGTCCGTTTCGATTCCGCCGCGCTCGTTGTCGCTGTACGAATCCAGTGACGGCGCCGCCTGCAACACGTAGAGCACGAGGTCGATGACGTGCGAGCCGAGATCAATCAGCGGCCCACCCCCACCCGTTGCGCGCCGCAGGACGTCGAGGGTGGCGAGCGGCCATCCGTACGGTCCACCCTCCTCGGCGTCTACCCGCAAGGGGCGGCCGAACTCCCCGCGTTCGATGAGTGTCTTGAGAAGCTGCACGGAAGGAAGAAAACGCCGATACAGACCGACAGACAAGGCCACGCCGGCGGCATCTGCGGCCTGAACCATTGCCTCCGCGTCCCCAGCGGTGATAGCCATCGGCTTCTCCACCAGGACGTGAAGCCCCTTCTGTGCCAACGCGATTGCCGCGGCGGCGTGATGCGCTGGCGGTGTGGCGAGAATCACCCCGTCGACGATGTCCTTGGAGAGGCCATCGATGTCCGTCATCACGGTCTGGACGTTGTACTCATCGGCGAGATCGCGCGCCCGCTGCTTATCTCGATCGATGAGCGGACCAACGCGGACGCCGTCGTGTCCAGCAAGGACAGGGAGAAGGCTGGCGCGGGAGACAGCACCACAGCCGACGACGGCAATTCGGAACGGCGACGAAGATGGGTTCATGAGCGGAGCTCCATTGTGCCAGAGCGTTTGTGCAGGCTTGCGCTATCGACCGACCATCACGGAGCGCCCGGTGCAGCGCTGGGCAACGGCGGTATCTGACAGCTGACCAGCCGCAGGGTCGATTCATCAACGTCAGTTGACCAGGCCGTGGTCGAGTCCACATAGAACCTGGCGCCAAGCTCGGAGCAGCGACGTGGTCTTGCATCAGACGGCAAGGCATACATGGCTGCCACGTCGTCAACCCGCTGTTTCCATTCGAGCACTTCCGCCGGTCCGTACGGATGGCTCTTTCGGTCCACGTAGATCGGCCGCATGCTCAGGAGCCGGAATCGATTCCAGATATCGGCATCGGTCACGGGCACGATGGTCACGTCGTCTGGGCGCGCCGACCGCGCGACTGTCTGTGGAAAACTGAACGACGCGGAGTAGCGCGACAACGTCAACTCTCGTGCCGACTCCGCCACCAGCAATAGGGCTACTGCATAGGTGCCAAGCCGCAACCATTGGGAGGTCCGTTCGGAGCCCAGCGCCGCACCCGCGAGGGTCGTCAGGATATCCGCGCCCACCGCACTCAGTGCCAGCAGTGAAAGTGGATACAGGAAGACGCTTGCCCGCCATGGGAAGAGCAATGCGACGAAGCGGTTGCCCGTCAAGTACACGAAGAGGATGCCACCGGCGATCATGAGCAACGCGGCCGTCATCGCAAAGGCAACGCTTCGGTGCCATAACCTGAAGGCCGCCAGTGTGCCAGCGCACATGATGCCAAGCTTCACGCACTGCATGGCTGAGAGCCAGAACCTGGGCCATGCGTGCTGTGGAATTAGGTGCTCCGTCAAAATCTCCCGTGACAGGGCCACTGATCGCGGATCGCCGCCAAAGGTCAAGCCGTAGAGTGCCATTGGCAAGACGCACAGGCCAAACGCGGAGAGCAGGGCGATTCCCTGTCGAGGATGTCCCGCCAGTCCTCTTTCGACCGCCAGGCCAAGTGCAACCGCACCGCACGCGAGTAGATAGCTGGCGTGGAACCATGCCGCGACGACCAGACAGGCCACCGCCAGGTGGCGACGCTCGCAGTTGGCGAACGCACACGCGGCCAGGATGGCGATGCCGAACTCGCTGGGTTGCAAGTAGCCGCCGTATGCGTATTGGTCCGCCAGGCCGCCCCACTGGACCACGCTGCGCCATGGGCCGCTCTCGGTGAGGAAGATGAGAAGCCCGGCGCAGGTCAGAAACCTCAGTTCAAGG
>JBEBGG010000023.1:0-34471 GCA_040081555.1 Vicinamibacterales bacterium | reverse complement strand
GCCGTCACCGACGACGGTCCAGACGGGTTTGCCCGTGGCCATGGCCGCGCCAATCGCCGACGGGAACCCAAACCCCATCGTCCCGGCGCCACCGCTCGAGATCCAGTGGCGGTGCTTGGTCGTGAGGCAGAACTGTGCGGCCCACATCTGGTGCTGGCCGACGTCGGTGGTGATGATGCAGTCGCGTCCGCCAAGCTTGTCGAGACGATCGAGGACGTGCTGCGCGCGCAGCCCGCCCTTCTTGGGATACCGCAGCGGGTACTGCTTGCGCCAGCCGGCGATCTCCTTGAGCCAGTCCGCCGTGTCGAGCGCGCCCACCAGCGGCAGCAGTTCCTCGATGGCCAGACGCGCATCGGCGGCCAGGCTGACGTCGGGACGGACCACCTTGTTGAACTCCGCCACGTCGATGTCGATGTGGATCTTGACCGCATCGGGACAGAACTCCGACAGCTTGCCGGTGATGCGATCGTCCCAGCGCGCGCCGATGGCGACGATCAGATCACAGTGCTCCACGGCACGGTTGGCGTAGGCCGTACCGTGCATGCCGAGCATGCCAAGGTGCAGCGGGTGATCTTCCGCGCACGCACCCTTTCCGAGCAGCGTGTTGACGATCGGGGCATTCAGCTTCGTCGCCAGCTGCAGGATGGCCGCGCCGGCGTCGGAGATGACGGCCCCGTGCCCCACGTAGAGCACCGGCTTGCGGCTCTTCGCCATCAGGCCGGCGGTCTTGTGCAGCAGCGCGGGATTGGGGCGGCCGGGCACGTGATAGCCCGGCAGGTCGATCGTCTCGACCAGCGGCGCCGCGCACGGACCCTGGGTGATGTCCTTCGGCAGGTCGATGAGCACCGGACCCGGCCGGCCCGTGGTGGCAATGTGAAACGCCTCCCGCATGATGCGAGGGATGTCATTGGCGTTCTTGACCAGGTAGCTGTGCTTCACGACCGGATAGGTAATGCCGGTGACGTCGGCTTCCTGGAACGCGTCCTTGCCGAGCATCGAGGTGATGGTCTGGCCGGTCAGCACGATCATCGGCACCGAGTCCATCAGCGCCGTCAGCAGCCCGGTGACGCAGTTGGTGGCGCCTGGGCCCGAGGTGACCAGCACCACGCCGGGCTTACCGGTCGCCCTGGCGTAGCCATCCGCCATGTGCGTCGCCCCCTGCTCGTGCCGGACGAGCACGAACTTGATCTTCGAGTCGACGAGCGCGTCGAAGATCGGCATCGCCGCGCCGCCCGAGTAGCCGTACACGACCTCCACACCCTCGCGTTCGAGGCACTGGATGACTTTGTCGCCGCCGGTTGTGGCCTTAGTAAGCATGAATACCTTCGTCGATGGTCGTGAGCGGTCTCGCGACGCGACCAATTGCAGCCTGAAGTTGACGCGTCTATTTGTTTTCACGCTGTAAACCTGCTCTATTTAGCAGCAAGTTGGAGCCGTGTTCGACGTGTGTTGGCCAATCATGCCTCAAAAACGTAGAACATGGCATCTAAATTTATGCCTTGTCCATGAATCGACTGTTTTGTCTGAAAAGTCAGGTGGTGAAGGAACGGGGCTGGCTGACGCCCGCGGCCCACGCAAGAGCAATTGACGGCGAGGGCAAAGACGGCGAAAGTAGCCGCCGGAGGAGAGACATGAAGGCGAGCATTCGTCGCGCGGTGGGTCTCGGCGCTGTCGTTGTGGCACTGGCGGCCTCGGCTGTGCCGAGGACGGTGGTCGCCCAGAAGCCGGCAGGCGGCATTCCGATCTTCGAGGTCGATTCGAAGTGGCCGATATTCGACGGCAACTGGATCTTCGGGTCGATTGGCGGCGTGGTCGTTGACCCGACCAACGACCACGTGTGGGTGCTCAACCGTCCCCGCACCCTGAAGAACGACGAGAACTACGCCGCGCAGCAGCCGCCAGCCGCGGCGTGCTGCGTGCCGCCCGCCTTCGTCCAGGAGTTCGACGAGCACGGCAAAACCCTGAGGTCGTGGGGCGGGCCCGGGCCCGGCTACGAATGGCCGGCCAACGAGCACGGCCTGTCCATCGACGCGAAGGGCAATTTCTGGCTCGCAGGGAACGGCAATGGCGACGCGCACGTCCTGAAGTTCAGCAGGGAGGGCAAGTTCCTGCTGCAGATCGGCCACGCCGGCAAGAGCAACGGCAGCAACGACACCGAGAACTTCGCCTCGCCGACCAAGGCGCTCTACTACGCCAAGACCAACGAGGTGTTTGTGTCCGACGGCTACATCAATCGCCGTGTCGCGGTCTTTGACGCCGATACGGGTCGATACAAGCGGCACTGGGGCGCCTACGGCAAGCGGCCCGACGATGGCGTGCCGAGGACACGGACGTACGACGGCCCCGCCCCGCAACAGTTCAACCTGTCGCACGACGTGCTGATCTCGCGCGACGACCTGGTCTATGTGGCTGACCGCTCGAACAATCGCGTGCAGGTCTTCAGGCCCGACGGCGCGTTCGTCAAGGAAGCGTTCGTGGCGCGCGAGGTGAGAACGACGACTGGCACGGTGGTGACCATGGCGTTCTCGCCCGACCGCGAGCAGAAGTTCCTCTACGTGACCAGTGGCGACCAGAAGGTCCGCATCCTGGATCGGCAGACCCTGCAGGTGGTGGGAAGCTTCGGACGCCTCGGCCATTACGCGGGCCAGTTCCACCACATCACGGACATCGCCGTGGACTCGAAGGGCAACATCTACACGGGCGAAAACGAAGGTCGCCGCGTCCAGAAGTGGGTCTTCAAGGGTCTCTCGTAGATTCCGGAGTCAGACCTCGCCCTGGAGGGCGGCGCCGACAACGACGAAGTCCTCACGTTCGCGCTGGTGCACTATCTCTCGGCGGGCGTGGTTCTCCGCTTCTGAGTCCCTGACGTCTCCGACGTGGCAGTCCTGCTGGTCGACGCCGGTGGGCGAGCGTGATGCTGGCGCCCGGGGCCTTGGCTCGGTGGTTCCAACCGGGCATAGCAAACCAGGGAGAGCGGATGCGCGTGGCAATTCGTGAGTCAGGGCCTTGGCTCGCTCGCGTCGTCCCTGAGCCGGGCCCTCGAGAGCGCCCTGGCGATTTGGTTTCGGCAACGTCTCCGCTCAGTGGAGTAGCCGCCGCCGACCCGGGTACGAGCTATGGACGCTCACGCCACCACGGCGTTCTGCATGGCCCACAGCGCGGCGGCCGCGCGCGTCGAGACGCCGATCTTGTTGTAGATGTGCTGAATGTGATGGTCGGCGGTCTTGGTGGAGATGAACAGGCGATCGGCAATCTGCTTGGTCGTCAGCCCCTTGGCTGCCAGGCTCAGGACGTCGACTTCGCGGCGTGACAACCCACCAGGGTGTTGCGCGCGCTTGGTCGCGAGCCCTTCACCTTCACCTTGTCCGGCCGCCACGAGCACGGCTCGACTCGCACGAGCTTCGAGCGCACCGGCCGATTCGAGTCGGCGCAACTCGGCGGCAGCCTCGGCGGGCGAATGCGCCGGGCGGTCCGCCCGCTCGGTGGTCATCCCCACATAGATTTCGGTCGCGGCCAGGAGGCACGCCGCGAGGTCGTCGCCGCGGGCGTGCACGCGCTTGTGATACCCGGATGCATCGCACTTCTCGTGGTGCGCGGAGGCCACCGGGTTGAGCACCGCAAGCGCCGGCGAACGGCGCAGCATCTGTTCGGTGAGCATGGGGTGCAGCTCCACGCGGTCGAACTCGGTGCGCGTGAGCGTTCCCGGCTTGTCCCAGATCGAATTGGGCACGGCGGTGGCGCCGAAATCGTGGACCAGCGCGGCCCGGCGCAGAACGCCAATGGCCTCCTCTTTCATGCCGAGCACACGAGCGGCGTCTACCGCCAGGTCTGCACACCGCCGGCTGTGCCCGCCCATGAACGGCGACTTGAGGTCGATGAAGTCAGCCGCGACCATCAACGCCTCGTCGAGCAGATCGCCATCGAGTAGCCGTCGCGGCTCGGGTTCGAGAGCGAGCACGGCGTCCCACGGATCGAGCACGCGCAGCCGTTCAAGCCACTCGCGTCCATGCGCGACAAACAGATCGGCCAACGCCGGATCGTAGGTGCGGTCGCGCCGGTCGCGGGCGGCCTCGAGGGCGCGATCGGCCGAGAACAGGCGGCCGATCGCCTCCATGTCCTGCGTCAGATGGACGACCCGCATTGGAAGCGGAATCGTCTCGCCGCCGACGTGGTTGGGGAAACCGTTGCCGTTCCAGCGCTCGAAGGTGAACGCGAGCGCGTCACGCACACCGGGGCCGAAGTCGAGCCGTCGGACCAGCATGTCGCCCACTTCGCAGCCGGACTTGAAGTTGTTCACCGCCCATTCGTGCGCCGACTGCTGGAGCATCGTGATGATCCCGTCGCGCTCTTCCGGCGTCCGGCCAGCGGTCGCAAACTCCACGACGTCGTGCATGACTTCGGCCGGGTTCGCGGCATCGTGCACCAGGGTGCGGGCACGGATCGCGATCTCGTCGCCAAAGACGGTGGCGACTTCGTGCGCGTGGCCGGTGCAGCCCACATAGCGCAGCAGCGCCACCCAGTAGGTGGTGTCGCGCACGTCCTGGCTGAAGCCGGCGGTATCGCACATCCACCGCGCCAGCAGGCACGACCGGAGCTGCGATTCGAGGGGCTGGCCGAAGGCGTTGTCCTGGGCAAGCGCCAGCGTGGCGACAAATTCACCGAGGCGGAGGGGCGTCGACAAAATGGGGAGTTCTCCCGATGTATGGCCAGGGGCGGTGGCGGCACCATTCATACCACACCGTTCATCACACACCGTTCATCGAGGAGAAGTCATGACGCACACAGCAACACCCGGCGCACGTCCCATCAAGGTAGGAGTCATCGCCGATCAGACCGGACCGCTCTCGTTCGCCGGGCTGGCCAACGCCAACGTGGCCCGCATGGTCATCGGCGACATCAACGCCAAAGGCGGCTTGCTTGGCCGCCCCGTGGAGCTGTATCTCGAGGACAGCGCGACCGACGACCGCGTGGCCGCGCAGAAGGGGGCCATGCTGGTTGAACACGATCACGTCGACGTCGTCTTCGGCGGCATCTACAGCTCGACGCGGCAGGCGATCAAGGAACCGGTCGTCGTGAAGGGGAAGACGCTCTATATCTATCCGGAGCAGTACGAAGGAGAAGAGGCCGACCCGCTGATCTTCTGCACGGGCCCGGTCCCCGCGCAGCAGGTCAACCTGTTCATCCCATGGCTGATGCAGCAGACGGGAGCCAGGACGTTCTACCTGCCGTCGGCCGACTACATCTGGCCCCGTGTGATGAACCGGAAGGTGCGTGAGATCGTGACCGCGCACGGCGGGACGATCGTCGGCGAGGAATACTTCCCCCTCGATCACGCCGACTATCGCGCCACCATCCAGAAGATCGAGACCACCGGTGCCGACGTCGTCTTCAACATGACCGTGCCGCCCGGTGTGGCGCCGTTGCTCGCGCAGCTCCATGCGTCGGGCTTTGGTGCGCGCGGTGGGCACCTTGTGTGCACCTACTTCGACGAGAACTTCCTCAACATGGTGCCGGCGGCGCACGTGGAGGGCCTCTACAGCTGCCTCGACTACTACCAGGCGGTTGCCGATCCGTTCAGCCAGAAGCTGCGAGCGCAGTACGAGGCGCTCTACCCAGGCGACGCGAAGTTCACCGCTGGCAGCGCATGCACGGGCCTCTTCCGCGGGCTGCGGTTGTGGGCCGCAGCGGTGACCGAGGCCGGATCCCTGGCGCAGGACGCCGTGATTGCCGCACTCGACCACGCGCGGATCGCAGAGGGCCCAGGCGGTCCGGCGGCCATGGTGCCCGGCCAGCATCACGCGCGGATGCAGATGTACATCGCCCAGGCGCGCAATGGCCACTTCCAGATCGTGAAGAGCCTGGGAGCGGTCGATCCGCACGAGCAACTGGTGCCAACGCCGGCGCTCAAGGCGTAAGCGCGCGAACCCAACCGGCCACCATCACGACAGATTTCATCTGGAGGAACAAGCACGCGCCAGCGGCGTGAGGGCCGTGACGTCGTGAGGCGCTGCGTGCGGCGCTGGCCGACGTCACGTCCCGTATAGTTAGGTCGTCGGACGCGGGCCGACGCGCTCGTCCTTGGAGCCTCTTGTCTTCGATCGCAGGGGATGGACGCATTGTTGACTTGAGCCGTCGTCGCTTCGCTCATACCGAACAGGAACCCAGATGAGACCCTGGTACGAAGTCGATTCAGACGCCGCAGCGGCACAGCTCGGTACGGACCCTGAACGAGGGCTGACCGCGTCTGACGCGGCGCGACGATTGGCTGCAGACGGACCAAACGAGCTGGTCGACAGTGGCGGGCGGAGCGCATGGAGTATTGCGTGGGAGCAGCTGACCGCGACGATGGTCGTGCTTCTGATCGTGGCGGCGGCGGTTTCGGTTGCGGTGGGTGACTACAAAGACGCCGTCGCCATCTTCGCGATTGTCGTGCTCAATGCGGTGCTTGGCTTCTATCAAGAGTTCCAGGCCGAAAAGGCGATCGCCGCACTGAAGAGGCTCGCCGTCCCACGCGTCAAGGTGCGGCGCGACGGACACGTCTTGGAGGTCTCGGCCCGTGACCTTGTCGCCGGCGACGTCATGCTGCTGGAGGCGGGCAACATCGTGGCCGCGGACGGGCGGGTCGTCGGCGCGGCAAATCTGCGTGCGCAGGAAGCCGCGTTGACCGGCGAGTCCCAGCCGGTTGAGAAGGATCCGGCGGCGATCTCCGCTCCCGGCGATGGCTCGGCGGTTGCGGTCGGCGACCGCCGCAACATGGTCTTCATGGGTACCGCCGTCACCTACGGACGCGGGCACGCGGTGGTGACGGACACGGGCATGCGGACGCAGCTGGGGGCGATCGCGACGATGCTTCAGGCCGTCCCGCGCGAGCCGACGCCCTTGCAGAAACGGCTGGACCAGCTCGGCGGACGGCTGGCCATTGCGGCCCTGGCGATCGTCGCCGTGGTGTTCCTCATGGGCCTCACACGTGGCGAGGGCCTCAGGGTCATGTTCCTGACCGCTGTCAGCATGGCGGTGGCGGCCGTCCCCGAGGGGCTGCCTGCTGTCGTCACGATCGCGCTCGCGCTGGGCGCGCAACGGATGTTGCGGCGCCATGCCCTCATCCGCAAGCTGGCGGCGGTCGAAACGCTGGGCTCGGTCACTGTCATCTGTTCCGACAAAACCGGAACGCTCACCGAGAATCGCATGCGCGCCGCCATTCTGGAGGTCGCGGACCGACGTGTTGAACTCGCGGATGGCATGACATTACGTCTCGATGCGTGGACACGTGCTGGAACTCAACAGGTGGCCGCGACGGACGAGCACACCGACACGCACGCGGGGCTGGCGCTTCTCCTCACGGGTGGCGCGCTGTGCAACGACGCGGTGCTCGAGGGCGACGGGACCGATGCCTCGACGCAGGGCACGGCGGTCGGCGATCCGACGGAAACTGCGCTGGTCTCTGCGGCCGCACACGCCGGGTTGAGCAAGTCCCACCTCGAACGCCAGTTTCCGCGCATGGCTGAAGTGCCGTTCGAGTCCGAGCGGAAGCGGATGACGACCATTCACGGTTGGCCTGTTGACTCGATGCCGCTGGCGGATGTTCTTCGGCCGGCGTTGAGCGCCGACGCCGGCGCCGCACGGCTTCAGCATGTTGCATTTACGAAGGGTGGCGTCGATCAACTGATCGGCATCTCACGACACGTGTGGGTGGGCCGGGCCAGCGAGCGGCTTGACGAGGAGTGGGCGTCCCGCATCGTGCGTGCGAATGACCGTCTTGCCAGCGACGGGATGCGGGTGCTCGGCGTGGGGTTCCGCCTGCTCGATGGGCTCCCCGATGACAGGACTCACCAGAACATCGAACAGGATCTCACCTTCGTCGGGCTCGTGGGCATTCTGGACCCGCCGCGTGCAGAGGCCAGAGACGCCGTGGCGACCTGCGTGGCCGCCGGCATTCGGCCCGTCATGATCACTGGCGACCACCCGCTGACTGCTGGGTACATCGCACGTGTGCTTGGCATCGCGGCCGGCAACCGCATTCTGACGGGAGCTGAGGTCGAGCGAATGTCACCCGCGGAGTTGGTTGACGCGGTGGGGGATGTGAGCGTCTTTGCACGCGTGTCGCCCGAGCACAAGCTCAAGATCGTCGAGGCCCTGCGCCAGCGCGGAGACATCGTTGCCATGACGGGCGACGGTGTCAACGACGCGCCGGCGCTCAAGAGAGCCCACATCGGCGTCGCCATGGGCATCACCGGCAGCGACGTCTCGAAAGAGGCCGCCGACATCGTGCTGCTCGACGACAACTTCGCGACAATCGTGGCCGCCGTCGAAGAAGGGCGTGTCATCTACGACAACATCCGCAAGTTCGTGAAGTACCTCATGACCACCAACTCAGCTGAGCTCTGGCTGATGTTTGCCGCCCCGTTTCTGGGGATGCCGCTCCCCCTCCTGCCCTTGCAGATTCTCTGGATCAACCTGGTGACCGACGGCCCCACGGCCCTGACGCTTGGTGTCGAGCCCGCCGAGCGTGGCGTCATGCAACGCCTGCCGTACCCGCCAAACGAGAGCATCTTCGCGCGGGCCCTCGGGGCACATGTCATCTGGATGGGCATCGTCATGGCGGCGCTCACGCTCGGTGTGGGCTACTGGTATTGGCACGCGGGTGACCCACGGTGGCGGACGATGGTGTTCACAACGCTGGCCTTCTCACAGATGGCGCACGTGATGGCGATTCGGTCGAGCACCGATTCGCTCTTCAGCGTCGGTGTGCTCTCGAATCGCTGGCTGGCTGCGGCGGTCGCCGGAACGGTGTCGCTGCAGCTGGTTGTCGTCTACGTCCCTCTGTTCAACCGGCTGTTCGACACCCTGCCGCTGTCTGGAGGCGACTTGATACTGGCGACGCTCCTGGCCAGCGTCGTCTTGGCGGTCGTGGAAATTGAGAAAGTCGTGCGGCGAGTAGTAAAGCCGCGGCGAAGCTGACGCCGTATGCTGCCAGTCCCAGGCCGGAACTCAGCACGAGCGTGCGCTGCCAACTGCCGGCAAAGCGAAAGGCCACCCACGCGGGGACAAACACAAGGCCGAACGCCGCCATCACTCCCACCGTCATGGCGGCCAGCGCGAGAGACCCCGCCAGCACCAGGTCGAAGACGACCTCGTGCCGTGGGTGTGTCACCCCGTTGGCCCTGCGAGGCGCGAAAGTCGAATACGTATAGAATACTGATATGAATCGGAAGATTGTCCAGACTGGATCGTCGCTGGCCGTCACGCTGCCGAAGGAAGTGGTCGAGCAGTTCAAGCTCAAGAAGGGCGACTCGGTCGACGTGTCGGTGCACCCGCAGACCGGCGCCATTGTCGTCAGGACCGGCGTGCGCTACATCGAAGGCGGGAAGGTCACTCCGCGGTTCAAGGCGCGAGCCGAGAAGGTGCTCGCCAAGTACGACAAAGCGTTCGAAGAACTGGCGAAGTGACGGTCGAGTATTTGTCGGTCGGCCAGGTGCTGGCTCTCCACGCGCAGCAGCTGAAGCGATATGGGGGCGGAACCGGCGTGCGCGATCGCGGGGCCCTCGAGAGCGCGCTGGCGAGGGCGGCGGCGACGTTTGGCGGAGAAGATCTGTATCCCGACATCGCGGATAAGGCCGCCGCGCTCATGCACTCGCTGGCGTTGAACCATCCGTTCGTCGACGGTAACAAGAGAGTCGCGGCCTTTGCCGCGATCGTCTTTGCCGAATCGAACGGCCACGAGTTCCTGGCGACGCCGGACGAACTCGTGGAGGCGACGCTCGCCGTGGCCGAAGGCAAGATGGCTGTCGAAGCGCTGGCGATTTGGTTTCGCCAACGTCTCCGTTCAGCGGAGTAGCCGCCGCCGACCCGAGAGTTCTGTACGCTCACGCCACCACGGCGTTCTGCATGGCCCACAGCGCGGCGGCCACTTCCAGATCGTGAAGAGCCTGGGAGCGGTCGATCCGCACGAGCAACTGGTGGCCACGCCGACGCTCAAGGCGTAAGTGCGCGAACCCAACCTGCCACCACCACGACAGATTTCATCGGAGGAGGAAAGACGTCTGAATCTCCCTGTGCGGCAGTAGGGCCGGCACTCATGCGCGGGAGGGCGAGGCACGTGCCTCGCCCTCCGCGTTGCTAGCGGAAGAGGCGCCAGGCTTGGCCGAGGCGCCGGAAGATCGTCTCGCCTGACGAGCCATCGACGCCGTCGTTGTCGGTCACCACGAACAGCGTGCCATCCGGCCGCACGCCGATACCTTCGGGCTTGTCGGTGATCCAGCCGTTGGTCGACAACAGGACGGGACGAAGGTCGTAGATCTCCTTCTCGTCGCGCGTGTACTGGTTGTCGGCGCCGGGCGAAAGCGGCAGCCGCACCAGTGTCTTGTACCCGTTGGCCGTCTCGGCGCCCTGCGGCGAGTCGAAGCTGCCGGTCAGGTTGTCGCGTTCGATCAGGATCCAGCCGTTGGGGGTGTAGGTGATCTCCGACAGGCCGATCCAGGCCGCGTCGACCGGCTTCGCCTGGAACTGATACGGCACATGAGACCACGCGGCGTCGTTGTTCGCCACGGTCGGGTCGAACACCCAGATGCGCGTCTGACCGGGCTCGACGATGTTGCCGCCATCGAGCGGGTCATCGTCCAGGAGGTCGCACTCCGGCGTCGTCGCGTAGTTCCAGCCGCGCTGCTGCGCCACATAGATCAGGTAGCCGCCGCCCGGAGCGGGAGCGATGTCGAGTCCTTCGAACCCCGAGCCGTGGGTGCCGGTGGCGCGCGTCGACGACGGTGTCTTGGCGCGTTCCGCGGCGCGGCAGGCCAGGACGGTCGAGGGCAGGCCCACGGTGCGGAGCACGGCGCCGGTCGCCGGATCCACCTGAATCAGCCGGTTCGGTCTCGTGTCGTCACCATTGCCTTCACTCGCGAGCCACAGGTCGCCGTTCGGGGCGTACGCCAGACCTTCGGGGTCGTAGCAGCCGGCGGCAGTTGTGCACGGTACGCCGACGGTGAGCGCCTTCGTGATCACGGCCGGCTTCACGGTCGTGTCGACGTTGAAGATCGTGGTAGGCGTGTAGAAGGAGTCCGACACCGCCTGGAGCCGTCCGGGCTGTGCGGGCACGTCGGTGAGGCCGGAGAGCGCTCCCCACGGGATGGGCGTCGCCGCCGCACCACCGATCGACTCATCGGCCGAGTAGATCGACGGGTAGAACGGTCCGTCGTCGTCGAGCTTGTAGAGCTGCACGGTGGAACGGACGCCGAATGGCGGCGCATCGCTCTCGCCTGAGGCGACGAGCAGGTTCCGGTGGGGCACCGCAAGCAGCCCTTCCGGCGCGAGCGGGCCAGGCAGGAGCTGTGAGAAGCGCGGCGTGCCGGATCTGTCCAGGAGGTAGACCGCCACGAAGCTGCCACGCTCCGAGCCCACGAACAGCACATCGTTCGGACCGTACTTCGCGAACAGGATCGACTCGGGCTCTGTGCCCTTGGCGTTCGATCGCCGATCCGGGTAGTGCCCGAGGCGCACGCCAAGGTGGTCGAACGCGTTGCCGCTGTCGTAGAAGACCGAGCCATCGAGATTGAAGAGCGTGAAGCCCCGGCTGCCGCCGTCGTAGTCACCCTCGTTGGCCGTCGCGATGCGATCGCCAACCCAGGTGACGGCGTCGGGTTCGCGGAGTCGGCCGAGCTGCGTGTTGACGAGGGCGATGGTGTTCGGCACCCCGGTTCCCGCGCGCACGGTGTCGATCTGCGAGAGGTCGACAGCCCCGGCGGGGAAGTGGGTCATGACCGTGCGACGCGGCAGGTCGACCACGACGATGTGATTGTTCTCCTGCAGCGTGACCACCGCCTGGTTCTTCCCGTTGATGTCCACGAACTCGGGCTCGGGGTCGTCCGGAAACCGGTTGGCATAGCCGACGAGCGACACGTCCTGCCGCACCCACGACGCGGGAGGACCGAGCGCCTCGATGACCGACAGGTAGCCGGCCGGATTCCCGAGCTGATTCTGGGGCATGCCGCCGAGGCGGCCTCCCCCGGTCGTGCACGCCGAGTCGCTGACGACCCGGTCGTCGTTCGTGCCTCCGACGCAGAGCGTCTCGTCGCGCTCGTTCTCGACGACGACCGCGATATAGCGGTGGTCCGGGCTGACCTTGATGGAATCAGGCTGGCCGCCCAGGTCAATCGTTGCCACGCGGGTGCGCGTTGTGAGGTCGATCACCTGCAGCTCGCCGCCCGCCTGCTTCTTCGAGACGCTGGTGTCGACGGCGACGAGCACGTACTTTCCGCGAAGCACGGTGGCCGATGTCGGCGAGTAGACCGGGGCGTTCGAGGGGTCCGGGTCGAGCGCGACGGTGCCGGCGGCCAGCGGCTCGCTCGGGTTGCTGATGTCGATGAAGCCGATCGCGGCGCCCTCGGCATCGGTGTAGATCAGCGTCCGGCCATCCGGGGTCGACGTGATGATCTCCGAGACGGTCAGGCTGCCGAGCCCCGCGTTGCGGAAGTTGGCGAACGTGCCGACGCGCGTGAACCGCCGCTCGGATCGGCGAGCACCGCCGCGGCGCTCGTCATCGTCACGGTCATCGTTGTCGCGGTCGCGGTCGCGGTCCCGGTCCCGGTCCCTGTCGCGGTCCCGGGCGCTCTGCTCCGGGTGCCCTGTGGCGTACGACGTAGGTGAGGCGGCAGCCGCGAGTACGACGGCGCAGCCAAGTCCGAGCAGGGTTCTTCTCATCGTGATCCAGTCCTCCAGGCAAAGGCATCACGATAGAAGGCCGTTGTATCGACGACGTGTCGTTTGTGTGTCGACTGCGCACCCTAGCGCCGCGCCGCTCGTTTTACAGCAACTTCACGCGATCGTCGTGGTGCTGCATCGTCCATCGCCTAGCCTCGGCACCAGGTCTTTGTCCCAGGTCTCGACGCCTGAGGGCATCGTACCCTCGAGCAGGGCCACGACCGACTGGAGTGACAGGCGAGCGTCGCCGATCGGATAGGAGAACGCTTCCCAGTGGTCGCTGTCCTCGCCATCGTGGTTCGGAATCACGTGCTGGAAATGCCACGCGTCCTGGAGTTCGCGATACGCACTGGACGCCCGCGTCTCGATATCCTCGAGGTCCTTCAGCGAGAGCTCGCCTTTCTGCCGCCGGGTGCGGCGCAACAACTTGCGCCGCATGACGTCTGTCACAAACGCCTCAAGCGAGACGTGTCGTTCCGGCGCTTTCAGGTACAGGATCTCGTCCTTCGACAGCGGCGACAAGAAGATGCTGAGCCGATGGACGGCGGTCAGGAGGGGATGGGTCTGCAGCAGGCGGCCCACGAAGGGATTGCCCTCGAAGAAGGCATCGCTCCGCGTGAGGAGCGCCTGCAGGTCTTCGACGTTCAACGCCTGCAGATCTCCGCGGACGTCAAGGACGGCATAGCGAGGGTCCAGCCGCATCGCGTCGATCTGGCGCCGCGTCCGAAAGTGGTAGTCCTCTCCATCGGCTTCACCCGGCCGCGGCGCGCGGCTGTTGTACAGCACGAGCTTTGTGAGCCGGCTCCACACCTGAGGGTGGAACTGCGCCAGCGCCCTCTCGAGCGGACTCTTGCCGACGCACGACGGCCCGCTCAGCACCACCAGGCGCCCGGTCGCGGCGGCACTCATGCGTGCGCTCCCTTCAACGGCCTCTTGCGCGGCGCGATGGCAGTGGTGCTGGACGGCGACGCGGTCTCCTCGGTGGGCTGGATGAGCAGCGGTCGTTGGAGGTGGGTTTCCAGCAGGTGCTTGGCCGCGGCCAGACGCGCCGCGTGCTCCCGCGAGTCGGTCACGCCGGCGACGCGGAGTCGGACGGCAAGGGGCGTCTCTTCGACTTGCACGCGAGGTGGGGTCGTCGCGCCGCAACGGTCGAGCGCGCGCGCCACGCGCAGGACGCCCGCGAGTCGGCGGACCACCTCCTGACGGGACTGAGGCAATCGCGCAAACTGCCCCTGCGTCGGTGTGGGCTCGGTGCCGCGGTGGTAACGGACGACGAGGGTGAGGAGTTCCCAGTCGCCAGACGTCCAGCCGGGCGGCACCGGCATCGCCCGGAGGACATTGCGTGCCGCTTCCTGTCGAGACGTGTGCCCATCCGAACCGCCAATCCCGTGAAGCTGCGCCGCGGCGCGTAGGATCACGCGTGTGCTCTTGTCCCGACCGCGTGCCTGACGGCTGCGGGCGACGAGGGCGTCGAAGAGCCGCAGCGCGAGGCGGGTGACGCGGGCCGTGCGGCGGGGGTGCCGGTCCAGGGCTCGCGCCGTCGCGCGCAGTCGTGCGGTGACGGCGGCTTCGACGCGCTTTCCTTGGGGCAGCCCGGCGTGCCAGGCCTGCAGCAGATTTGCCGGCCCCGTCGTGCGCTGGAGGTACTGCGTGAGGCGGCCGCGCCGCGCGGCGTCAATCGCCTGGCGGAGTGAGGCGACCGCCCCAGCGGCCATGCCGGCGGTTTCTTTCGTCACGAAGGCATCGAGGACATCCAGATCGTGAATCTCGCCGAGCAGACCCTGCATGTGGCGAAGCCCCTCGGCCCAGACGGCCACACGGGTCGGGAGGAGGCTCTCCACGGCATAGCGGAAGCGTTTCACCGACACGCGCAACTCGTGCCACGGAATGGGCCGTTCCGTGCGGATGGCCCGGATATGCAGGCGGTGGAGTTCCTCGTACCGCTGCAGCGCGAGGCACTGGGCGACGAGGCCGTTTGGTGGGACGAGACGCGCGCGACGTACGAGCCTCAGGGTGAGGCGTTTCCAGGCCCGCCGATCGAATTGTCTGACGGCCCGCCGCACGCCCGCTCGCGGCTCGACTTCGCGGTCTCCCAGCACCTTCATCAGTGCCGCCCGCACGGCATCGTCGGCCGGCGTCAGCGCCGTCAACCAGTCCTCGAGCACTTGCGTATCCCGCAACGCGCCCAAGCGGCGAAACAACTTGCGCGAGAGTCGCCGAAGCTCGGCCCAGTCCGGGTGCGGGTCCACCTCCTGCATGAGCGCCGCGAGCGAACGGCAGCGCCGCAGGGCCACGCGGAGGCCATGGACAGCCTCGGCCTCCAGGGACGCGTCCACCCGGCGGAGGGCCTTCGGCACGCGGCCCATCAGAGCGCCCAGCCCGTCTCGCCGCGGGCGCGTCGACTGAGGCGACGTGATGGTGGCCATGGATCTGCGAGACCAGTCTACTGTGGCGACGCAGCGCGGCTGCCGAAGTGATGGTGTCTCCATCGCTGTCGCCAGACGACACGTTGGTGACGGTGGACGCCCTCCGCCCGGCGTAGAGCCATCGCGCGGATCAGAGCCTCGCCCACCCTCTTGGGTCGTGGCGAGAGGCCGCGGTCTTCGTGCTGTCGATCGTCTCTTGGCATTCGCGACAGCGTGTCGCGAATGGCATCGCCCGTAGACGCGCGGCTGCAATGGTCTGATGACAGTGCTCGCAGATGCCGTACTGGGACGACTCGATCCGTTCGACCGCCGTCTGGATTTGTCGCAGTGTCGTCAACTGCCACTCGGTCAACGCGAAGTCAATGTCATCATCGACCGGATCATCGGACAGATCAGTGACCGGCCCCCGCGAGGTGATGTGGCCGGCATCACGAAAGCCCCGTACGCTCCGGCGCACCTGATCGCGAAGGAGGCGCCGGCGTTCTTCAAGCATCGCTTTCAACTCAGCGTCGCGCGAATTCATCATCACCGTTCCCCCGTGCATCGCCGGCCCCGATCCGTGAGGCGGGCACCAGCAATCTAGTCCTCAGCAATAACGATTGCGTGACATGTGAGCGGGACGGGAGAGGAACGTGACAGGAGTGTGATCACGTTCAAGATACTTCTGACGATGATGGGGAGGTGCTGCGTGGCCTCTATTTGAACCAGGCCCCACGAGCCCGCGGTGTCTCCCTCAGTTCCACGCCAGCGTGAGGCTGCTCAGGCCGGCATCGACCCGCCGGCCCAGGCCGAGTTCGGCGCGAACTGCGTTCTCGCGCCGGATCGCGCACGCCTCGGCGGCGGGCTGGTTCAGCACCGGGTCGGGACAGTGCCCAGACAGGTCGCCGGCCAGCAGATACGGGAGGGCGTGTCCATAGACCTCGTGGGCCAGGATGCGATCCAGATCCGTTTCAAACTCCGCAGGGAGTGAATTCCTGCGGGTGTGAAGCCGTTCGACCAGCGGCAGGTTGACGACGATGAGCACGGCGTCGACACGTGATGTGCCCCGGGTGACGGGCGTCACCTCGGCGAGCACCCCGGCGTCGAAGGCCTTTACCGATCCGTGCTGATCTCCGGTGGTCACCACCACCTGGTCCGGCGTCAGAATGACGGCTCTCCGGCCGCGTTGCTTCGCCGATTCGAGGGCGTTCCGCCAGAGCGCGCTCCCTCGCGTCAACCGGTCGACGCTGTCGCGCAGCCGTGGATTGTCGGCCACGATGGGGCCCACCTCGATGTTGGGCTGGCGCACCTGTCCCCGGCCACTGACTGGCGCCGAGGCCGCAAACAGCAGTATGACGATTCCTACGTAGGCGAAGACCTGACTCATAGCACCATCCAGACGGCTGCCCTGGGGAGGCGACGCTGAAGTCACGGTAAAGTTAATTCTGTGTAAATTCAAGTAAACACTTCG
Organism: Vicinamibacterales bacterium; assembly: GCA_040081555.1. Lineage (GTDB taxonomy): Bacteria > Acidobacteriota > Vicinamibacteria > Vicinamibacterales > CAVVIG01 > CADEEX01. Next base: position 17,902 of record JBEBGG010000023.1, on the reverse strand, counting down.
TTCGCCGGCTTTCCCTCGCATTCTTCCGTATGGATCCGCGCCGACACGTGCAACGGGCACGGTGGTGCGACCGTCACCGGCCCGGCCGATCCGAGGAAGGCCCAGGGCGCTTCAACAACCGGCGCCGCCCCACAGTGATGTCGTTCATGTCGGCTCCTTGCCGGAAGTCAGACGGTCGAAACCGGGTAAACAGTTGACGTGATAAAGTTTGCGCGTGGACGCATTCTTCACTTCGGCCGGCGTCCTCGCCCTCGTTACGCTGACATTTCTCGAGATCGTTCTCGGGGTCGACAACGTCATCTTCATCTCGATCCTGTCGGGCAAGTTGCAGCGCGATCAGCAGAAGCGGGCGCGGCGGACCGGTCTGCTGGCGGCGATGCTGATGCGCATCGGGCTGCTGATGTCGATCGCCTGGATCGTCAGGCTCACAGCGCCACTGTTCACGGCCTTTGGCTACGAGATCTCGGGTCGCGACATGATCCTCATTGGTGGCGGCCTGTTCTTGATTGCCAAGGCGACGCTCGAGATTCACGAACGGCTGGAAGGCGAACACGATCACGCGTCGCCGAAAGGACACCCGTCGTTCGGGGCGGTGATCGTCCAGATCATGCTCCTCGATATCGTCTTTTCGCTCGACTCGGTGATTACCGCTGTTGGCATGGCGGAAGACGTGTCGGTGATGGTGGCCGCCGTGGTTCTGTCGGTCGGCATCATGCTGTTTTCCGCTGAACCGATCAGTGCGTTTGTCAGCCGGCACCCCACCATCAAGGTCCTGGCGCTGTCGTTCCTGCTTCTCATTGGCATCTCGCTTGTCGGCGATGGCCTGGGTATGCATGTACCAAAGGGCTACATCTATTTCGCCATGGGCTTTTCGGTGTTCGTCGAGATGATCAACCTGCAGGTGCGTGGCAGTAGAATGCCGGTCGAACTGCGCCAACCCTACGCCAAGCCCGAGTAAGGCTGGGTGCCCAGTGGCGGCGCCTTCACATCGCGTCGTTCGCGCCTGATACGCAAAGCAAGGCCTATCGGACGCCGCTCACGGCTGAGAGCCGTGACGCGAATGTAACAGCAAGGTAAACAGATGGAGCCGGGGGCCAATTAACTCCGCTGAAACATTCCTGTGATGTGAACCTTTCGCCGGCGCAATAGCCTGACTCCACAGTGCGGTCGACTCGCTTCCCACGGGTTCGTCAAATTCCCCGCACTGCACGAGGGTCACGATGAGATTTGCGTTTGTTCGGTGCGCGCTGCTGGCCGCGCTCACACTTTGCGCCGGTGTCCCGGCGGCGGTCGTCGAGGCCGCCCAGGTTTCAGAACGGGCAGCAAGGATTCGCGTCGTCGGAACCGTCCGCGACGAGCAGAATGCGGTGCCGCTGCCCGGTGTGCCGGTTGAAGTCGTCGGTGGCGAGATTGTCTACACAGACGTCGACGGCCGCTACGTGCTTCAGGTGCCCGAAGGGCAGCACAGCATCAAGGTCGCGCTCGACGGTTACCAAGAGAAGCTGATTGCGCTCGTCGCGACCCCGGCGCAGCGCAATGTCACGCTGGACGTCGGGCTCTCCATGTCGAGTCTGACTGAAACGGTGACGGTCGTCGGCACGGCCGTCAACGTCGACACCTCGTCCGCATCGGCCCAGCTCGTTGAACGCAAACAGGCCGCGGTGATCACCGACAACTTGGGGTCGAAGGACATGCGCCAGAACGGCGACTCTGACGCCGCATCGGCGATGACCAGGGTCACCGGCATCTCGCTCGTCGACAACCAGTATGTGTTTGTCCGCGGGCTTGGGGAGCGTTACAGCAACACCACTCTCTCCGGCGCGCTCTTGCCGACCACCGAGCCAGACAAGAAGGTGGTGCCGCTCGACCTGTTTCCGACCGGCCTCATCGACAGCGTCCAGGTGAGCAAATCGTACTCGCCCGACCGCTCCGCCGAATTCGCAGGTGGCCTGGTGCAGATCGTCCCGATGAAGCTGCCCAACCGCCCCGTCATGGATCTGTCGTATGGGATGACGCACATCTCGACCGCAACCGGCCAGGCGATTCCGCTCAGCCCGCTCGGGAGCCGCGATGTGTGGGGATACGACAACGGCGCTCGCGCGCTGCCGTCGTCATTTCCAAACGAGAAGATCGTTCGAAGCGGCATCTACACACCTGGGGTTGGCTATTCACCTGAGGAGATCACCGCATTCGGGCGGCTGCTCGGTAACCAGTGGCAGCCTTCGGTCAAGAATGGCGCCCCTGGGCAGAACTGGAACGCCACCTTCGGTAGGCGCATCGGCAAGTTCGGCATTGTTGCCAGCGCCACCCATCAGTACCGCGAGCAGTTCATCGCCGAGGAGCGTCGCTTCTTCCGCATTGCCGATGCCGGCGACCTGGAAGCCGTCAGCGACTACTCCATGCAAACCGGAACGCAGCGGGCGCAGCTTGGCGTGGTGGCGAATTTCTCGTATACCTTCGCGCCGACCCAGCGCGTGTCGATCGAGAACTTCTACACGCACAGCGGCCGCGACGAAGGGCGCACCTTCCAGGGCTTGAACCTCGACAACGCTCGCGAATACCGGAACACGAGGCTCCAGTTCATCGAGGAAGGGCTGATCTCGAATCAGGTCAGCGGCGAACACTTCGTGCGCGGACTCTCGAACAGCCGCGTCGATTGGCGCGTGAACTACGCGCGGGCCGTCCGCGACGAGCCTGCGCTTCGCGAAACGCTCTACGAGCGGCTGCCGAACAGACCGACGGATCCGTTCACGTATGCGGACGAGTCGCAGAGCGGTTTCCAGATGTTCAACGACCTGAAAGACAACACGCTGGATGCGGCTGTGAACTGGAGCCTGTCAAGCGCGGCCGGCGGCCGCCCGACGCAGTACAAGCTGGGCTTCAACGTCGTTGACCGCGCGCGCGACTTCCGCTCGCGCCGCTTCCACTTCATTCCGCTCACGACTCAGAAGGCGGATACGGGCAACCTGCTGTTCAATCCGCTCCTCAGCCCGGAGGAGCTGTTTGTATCGAAGAACATCGGCACCGCCTTCCGCTTCAACGAGGAAACCCGGCCGGTGGACGCCTACGACGGCGACCAGCAGACGCGTTCGGCCTACGGCATGATGGACATCTCGTTCACGTCGCGCTCCCGCATGATTGTGGGCGCCCGCGTCGAGAACTTCGACCAGGTGGTCAACACGAAAGACCCGTTTGGATTGTTCGTTGGCCAGATTACAGCGTCGAACAAGAACACCGACCTGTTCCCGTCGCTGAACTTCGTGCGGGCGCTGTCATCCAGCCAGAACCTCAGGGTCAGCTACAGCTCGACGGTCAATCGGCCGGAGTTTCGAGAACTGGCCGAGTTCGAGTTCACCGACGTTGTCGGTAACCGCGCGGTCCGCGGCAATCCGAATCTGACCCGCGCCATCATTCAGAACGTGGACACACGGTGGGAGATGTTCACCGGCGCGCGCGGCGTGCTGGCCGCCAGCTTCTTCTTCAAGCGCTTCAACGACCCGATTGAGCGGATCGTCATCGCCGCCGCGAATCCGATTGCCACCTTCCAGAACTCGGACCGTGCGCGCAACGCCGGCATCGAACTCGAAGCCGGTCGGCAATTCAGCAAGTTCTTCTTCGTGAATGCCAACTACACGTTCGTCGATTCGAAGATTACGTTGCTGCCAGAACAGCGGTCGGTGCAGACGTCGCTCGAACGTCCGCTGGCCGGTCAGTCGAGCAACCTCTTCAACATGAGCGGCGAGTTCATGGCGGGCGGCTTCTCGACACGCGTTCTCTACAACTACTCCGGCGACCGTATCTCGGATGTCGGTGCGAACCAGGCCCCCGACATCATCGAGCAGGGCCGGGGCTCGCTCGACGTTGTGTTCTCCCAGCGCGTCCGCGGCATGAACATCCGCCTGAACATGGACAACCTGAACAACCCCGACTACCGCTTTACCCAGACGCTCAGCAAGACCGAAACGCAGCGGCTCTTCAAGATGGGCCGCACCATCTCCGCCTCGGTCACTTACAGCGTGTTCTAAGCCATGTCCACTCCAAGGAGCAAAGCTCGCATCATGAAGCAGATCTCACAAACGCTCGCCGGTATGACGATGGCCGCGGTGCTGGCGTTGAGCACCGTGCCGGTGTTCACCGACCAGGCGCCACCCGTCACCGTCCCTGGCATCGACAAGCCCGTCGTCGTCGTCACGGGACAAGTCACCGGCGCGGAGACGTGGGTCAACACGAACTACTACGTGCTGCGCGGCGCCGTCTTCGTCCGCAATGCCGCAACACTGACCATTCAGGCGGGCACGCGCATCGTCGGTGAGTCAGGCAGCGTCGGCACCTTGATTATCGAACGCGGCGGTCGTCTGAACGCGGTCGGTACTGCCGCGCAACCGATTGTCTTCACCAGCGACCAGGCCATCGGCACGCGGAACCGCGGCGACTGGGGCGGCATCATCATCAACGGTCGCGCTCCGCTGAATCTCGAAGGCGGCGAGGGCGCAGGCGAAGGCAACACCGGCGTCTACGGCGGCGACGATCCGAACGACAACAGCGGCATCCTGCGCTACGTGCGCGTCGAGTTCTCGGGAATCGAGTTCAGCCCGGACAACGAACTCAACGGCATCGCGCTGCAGGGCGTCGGTCGTGGTACCCAGATCGACTACGTGCAGGCGCACATGAGTCGCGACGACGCCATCGAGTTCTTCGGCGGCACGGTCGACGCCAAGCACGTGGTGCTGTCAAACGCTGCGGATGACAGCCTCGACTGGACCTTCGGCTGGACCGGTCGCATGCAGTACGTGGCCATCACCCAGCGTGGCGACGATGCCGACAACGGCATCGAGGCGGACGACAACGAGTTCAACAACAACGCGTTGCCGCGCTCGAACCCCCAGATCTACAACATCACGGTGTGTGGCGATCCCGACCGCAACGAAGGGGGCGAAAGCCCGCGCGGTGCGAACCTGCGCCGCGGCACCGCATTCACGATCCGGAACTTCCTCGTCACAGGTTTCAAGACGGTCGGATTCCAGATTGAGACCTCGAACACTGCGACGACGGCGCAGGTGCTGAACGGCACGTCGCAGATGGGCGCGGGAGTGGCGTGGGGGATTCCGACGCCCATGCACTCCAGCGTCACGACGTACATCAACAGCGGCCTGTTTCCGAACATTCGCATCAACCAGGATCCCGGTGTGTCGACGGCGGCGTGCTCGAATCACGAGGCGCCCAACTTCCAGCCGAGTGGCGTCGCCACGCTGGCCGGCGGGCAGCTGGCACCGATTCAGCCACCCAACGATGGATTCTTCGAGCCAGTGACCTTCATTGGCGCCGTGGCTCCAGCGCCGGAGGCTGACTGGACGGCCGGCTGGACGGGTTATCCTCAGCGCTAGCTTCTCTTCACCGGGCCCGGGTCATTCCGGGTCCGGTGCCCGTTCGTTCTGCCAGAATGTTCCTCATGCGACCCTTCGCCCGCTTTCTGAGCGCGGTCTTCGTGGCTTCGGTTGTGCTCTTCGAAACCGCATGCGGTCCGAGCGTTCCCCCTCTGAGTTCCCTCCAACCGTCGCCAGAAGCCGTGGCCACCGAAGTGCTTCAGGCGCTCGAACAACGCAATGAGCCGCGTCTGCGCGAACTCGCGCTGACGGAGCAGGAGTTCCGCGACCATGTGTGGCCGGAGTTGCCAGCGGCCCGGCCTGAGCGAAACCTGCCGTTTTCCTATGTGTGGGGCGATCTCAAGCAGAAGAGTGACGCGTCGCTCGCATCCACGCTCGCCAATTACGGTGGCAAGCACCTGGTGCTGAAGACAGTGCGGTTACAGGGAGAGAAGACGACCTACCAGGGATTTGTCGTCGAACGCCGATCGGAACTGACAGTTGTTGACGCGTCCGGGAAGGAACTGACCGTGCGGCTATTCGGTTCGCTGATCCACAAGGACGGCGGCTACAAGGTCTTCAGCTTCGTCGTCGACTGACGCTGCCGGCTCGAGCAACATCAAGCCGACGTCGGGTGGGCGTCGCGCAGGCCCGGCCGCTTTTCACAGCAGTCAGCTCGGTGAGCACCAGATGGGCCGTGAGCAAACCCGCGCTCATGCACTCGCTGGCGTTAGACCATCCGTTTGTCGATGGGAACACGCGCGTCGCGGCGTTTGCCGCCTTCGTGTTCGCCGAATCGAATGGCCACGAGTTTCTGGCGACGTCGAACGAACTCGTCGAAACGACACTCGCGCGATCGTTTCCTCGTCGTCGTGCCATCGTGGCGGCGTCGTCGTCAGCCTGCGGTAGATCCTGTGGGTATGTCACACACGCTCACGCTCCAATGCGGCTGCGTCGTCTACGTGGCGTGCCACCCGAAGACGGCGGTCGCCCATGCGCGGGTCGTCGAACGGCGTGGCGCCGCGTGTCAGGTGCGGAAGCACGAGATCGGCACCCATCTCTACCTGTGGGAGATCCTACCGGTGCAGGAAGGGCGGAACGGCGTCGCGCACGATCCATCCATAGAGTGGGGTTGAGAGAGATCGCCCGCTTCCCGAACAGGTTCCAGCGGCGCTGCGCCGGCGAGGTGTTGGCGAGCTACACGGTGCGAACCGATGGGCGGGTGGAGGTCGTCAACCGCTGCCGGGGCAACGACGGCGTCGCGATCACCGCCAACGGTGTGGCGCGCGTCGTCGATGGGACGGGCGCGAAGTTGAAAGTGCGATTCGCTCCGGCCCTGTCGTCGTGGCTGCCGCTTGTCTGGGGTGACTACTGGATCATCGGCCTGGCCGACGACTATTCCTGGGCGGTGGTGGGATCGGCGGACCGCAAGTACCTGTGGATTCTCGCTCGCGCCGCCGCACTCACCGGCGAGCCGTACGAGCGGGCTCTGGCGTCAGCACGCGACAACGGCTTCGCCGTGGAACAGTTGGTCGCAACCGCCGGGAAACGCTGAACTCAGACCTTGTGCGTGTGCGCCGGCTGCTCGGGCCGCTGGCGCTGAAGGCGGTCCGCAAGGGCGGACGCGAGTGGCGGGCTGCTAGCCGAGCGCCACGCCAAAGAGGCGTCCGATCGCGGCGGTCACCGCCATTGCGAGAGCGCCTCCGATCGTGACGCGTAGAGCCGCAGGGCCCATCGGCGCGCCACCGAGACGGCCCCCGAACGCACCGAGAGCCGCGAGGCTGACAAGAGACAGCACGGCAATTGCCGGGATGCGCGCACCGCTCGGCGTAGTGAGCAGAGCGACGATCGGGACCGCCGCAAAGAGCGCGAAGCTGGCCGCAGAGATCCACGCGGCTTGCAGCGGCCGCGCGAGCGCGTTCTGATCGACGCCGAGTTCGTCCCGCAGATGTGTGCCCAACCGATCGCGATCGCTCAGCTGCGACGCAACCTTCGCGGCGAGGTCGGGGTCGAGCCCACGGTTCACGTAGATGGCGGTGAGTTCCTGGAGCTCAAGCGCAGGTTGATCCGCAAGCTCTCGTGTTTCCCGCGCAATGTCTGCGCGTTCCGCGTCGCGCTGCGAGCTGACCGACACGTACTCTCCAACCGCCATGGACATGGCACCGGCGACCAGACCCGCAACACCAGCGACGAGGATTGCCCTCGCCGACGCGGATGATGCGGCCACGCCAATCATCAGGCTCGCAGTCGAGACGATCGCATCGTCAGCCCCGAGCACCGCCGCTCGGAGCCATCCCGCGCGGTCCGTCCGATGTGCTTCTGGGAAGGCTGGTGTCACCACACCGGTCAGCGTGTCACATGGCCCGCCGCGCATCTGTGCCGTTGTGCACAGTTAGTCGTGTAACACCACACTCAGCAACGAGTTGTGGATCTTGAGCCCGCCGTTGTACTCGATAAAGCCAAGCTTGCGGAACTTGTTCATGAAGAGGTTCACGCGCGAGCGCGTCGTTCCCACCATTTCGGCCAGTGTCTCCTGCGACAGATGCGGCACCGTTCGCTCGGTCGTATCATCCTTGCCGTAACGGGCCAGGAGCAGCAGCGTTCGGGCGAGTCGCTTTTCGCTGGCGTTGAAGAGCTGAGCGACCAGGTCTTCCTCGACGCGAATGTTGCGCTCGAGCATGTGCGCGATGAACCGGTCCGAAAACTCGTGATGCTCACGCAGCGTCTGCACCATCTCGGTCTTCGGTATCCGCAGAGCGGTTGTCGCCGTGACGGCCTTGGCTGTGGCCATTCGTCGGGGTTGTCCTGCCAGGCACCCTTCGCCGAAGAAGTCGCCCGGTGCCAGCGTTGCAACCACAGCCTCTTTACCTGTCGAGGAAAGCACTGAGAGTTGCACAATCCCTTTCTGCAGGAAGAAGACGCTGTTGGCCACGGAGCCTTGGGCGAACACAACGACGCCGCGCGCGAATCGGGTGATCGGGCGCGTTCCGGCGGCTGAATTGAGAAAGGCCGGTACATCGAAGGGAACCGGAACGGTTGTGGGCGGCGCCGGATGGGAAGCCATGCGTCGATTCTAGCGTTCGATGCCTGAGGCCCTGTTCTGAACCCACGATGCCGCAGTTGCTAGCGGGCGCCGATCAAATACACCGCTGAGACGCGGACGCTGCGGTCGCTGGGCGCGTTGAATCCCCCAGCGATCTTGATCTTGAGCCCAGGCGCGAGGATGACAGCGCCCTCCACCTCGAGCGTGATGAGCGGGATGTAGGGGAGCATGACGTCCTTGGCCGGGCGCGTCTCGGTCAGGACATAACCGTCTGGCGTCAGGCGGCAGGTGCCGCCGGGCGAGATCTGCGAGAACAGGGTGCACTCGTTGAAATTCGGGACGCCGGGCGGCAGCGTTGGACGGAACGGTGGCGGAGACTGCAGGAATTCCTGCGTTTCGAGGATGTTACCCTTCGGCATCGCCACGCCCCCGCCGACGTTCAGGCCGATCTGGGCGCGCTTCTTGATGGTGACGAAGGGCTTGGACCAGTGGAACTCGACACCTTGCAGAAATGCGCTCTGTGTCGCACGCGTCTCCGTTGTGGTCGTTGTCGTACACGCGTTCGCGCAGAACTGGTCCTTCTGGGTCAGGACGCTGCCCGAGCCGTCCTTGATTGGCTTCTTCACGAAGCTGACGCCCCAGTCGCCGCCGGCAGTGCTTCCCCGGACGACGCCGATGGTGAATGCCGTCCCCTCAACCGACCCCTCACCTTCCAGGCTGAAGATCTTCTCCCGAAAATCGTCTCGGCTCGTCCATGTGGGAGTAAACGAGGCGCCGAGGCCCCAATGGCTGTCCTTTGACGATTGAGCAAGGACGGGGCGGGAGGTAAGCGTCGAGACGCTCACGACAGCGACAACGACGATGCCGATGCGCGGGCGGAACCCGCGGGCCATCGCCTGTCGAATATTTGGAAATAGCAAGGACGTCATGGCGGCAGAGGATGCTGGACGACTGTTGTGCCTGTCAAGCGGACGGCGGGCCCTGGGCGGGCGTATCTCGGCTGAGCGCGCTCGTCGTCCAACTCAGCTCAGTACTGCCTTATCAGGATGACAGGGACGCTGGTCGGTGGGTATCCGGCGATGCGGTGTCGCCCGGAGTGATCGGCGCGACGAGCGTGTCGTCGTGGGACATCGTCCACGTGCCATGATCACGTCGCTGGCAAGCGTTCCGGCGAAGGTGACTGCGCTCCGTCCCTGGGTGCCGCCATTCCGTGATTGCCCCGTCAGCATCTCTCGTAGACCCAAATGCACTGCATCACAGTAAGACTTCGCCCCGCCACCGCGCCGCCCTGAACCTCGAGGGGCGACCGATCAGAACACCCGGTCGTAGACCTGGACAGTGACCGTCGGCTCGCCCTGTGCGTTTGTGCTCCTGGCCGTTGACGTGAACGTCTTGCCGTCGGGCGAGACAACGAACGTGTAGTTGATGATCTGCTGCCGCTGGCCCGGTGCGACGACTCGCCTGTCCGTAATCTCTTTTGTGTGGGTGTCGATGATCTTGGTCGACAAGAACCAGATCGGCGTTGCCCCAGTCGATCGTCCGAATTCCGGGTGTTCCTTGCCATCAAGCCCGAGGAACCAGTGGGTGAACGATTTGTTGCCCTGCGCGTTTGTCGTCTCGTAGGTCACGAGAATCATCCCGTCGAGCGTGTAGTCGAACGTCCGCGTGACGGCCTTTGGCGGCGTGCCGGGATACTGCGATTTTGCGAGGTTGAGACTCCACGTGCCGATCAGCGGGTCCACCGGCGCGCTCGGTGTGGCCTGCCGAGCGCTCGGTTCTTGTGCCGTCAGCGTTCCGAGACCGCCGACCAGCATCACCACCATCTGCAAGACCAGAATCCGAGTAGACAAACGCATTGCACTCCTCCTTTTTCCGTGAGCGTCGACGCACGACGGTTCACACACTTCGGAAGCCGAAGACCAGTCGGTTCCATGCGTGGCGTGCAACGTGAGCGGCATGTTACTCCTGTGCGCGGCGCCTCAAGTAGCTTCAGATTTGTCGACACTTTGAGAGGTGCGCGCAGATTAGTGACAGTCTTGTCTCTTCTGAACTGTCTTCCGAACACGCGTCGCGAGACCGCCAAAATAAATGCGCTCGCCGAGGGAAATTGAGTTGACTTCAATATTTACCGGCCCGCACAATCGCTGCCATTCGACGTCTTGAGACGATGTTGGGGGAGAGACCGCGCTTGGATCGAATCCAGGTAGCGGCACCGAAGGGGCAAGAACGCGGTGGCGAACCGCGTCGCGAATCTCTCAGGTAGATGGACCCCGCATCCCTAGTCCTCTGAAAAGTCGGGTTCACACCCGCACCGACGGGGCAAGCCGCAGGTTCGAGTCTGCGGTGAATCTCTCAGGTCCCCAGCCAGAGGATCGTCCGCCACGGTTGCCGTCGCTCTCATCAGATCGCTTGGCCTGAGTCGCGCGCGACTTCTGCAGCAAGACCGCCTCGTGTCCAGCTGTTTGTTCGGTATCACCGCCACGCCCTGGAGGAGTCGCATGAGTCCACATATTGGTGACCGGGAAGGTTCAGCGGGGACGTGGGGGAGTCGGCTCGCGCGAGTCGCTCGCCTGCGCCGGAAACGACTGGCCCTGTCGGTGTCGGTCAGCGTGCTGCTCCTCGCGGGCGTTGAGGTGCGGACGCAGCAAGGGGCGACCAATGGCTGGCGCTACTACGGTGGCGACCAGGGCATCAGCAAGTATTCGCCGCTGGATCAGATTACGCCGGCCAACGTCAAGAATCTCGTCATGGTCTGGCGCCGGCCGAGCGTCGATCCGTCGTTGACGACGGCGTTTCCCGCCCTGCGTCCGAGCCGCAATCTGCGCGGTACGCCGTTGATGATCGAGGGGGTGCTGTATGCGCCCAACAGCGTCGGCTTGCTAGAAGCATTCGACCCTGGCACGGGCAAGACGATTTGGATCCAGGAGCCGTTTGCGCCGGGCATCGAGGGGGTCGCCGGCCAGAGTACGCGCGGCGCAGCCTATTGGAAGAGTGGCACCGACGAGCGCCTTCTCATTACCCGGGGCGAGTATCTCGAAGCGATCCACCCGAAGACCGGTAAAGCCATTGTCGAGTTCGGGACCAGGGGCCGGGTGAATCTGCATTCCGCGGATAACCTCTGGGCCCGAAACTATTCCTGGACCGCCGCCCCGGCGATTGTCGGCGATGTGGTCGTGCTGTCGGGCTCCAACGGGAATGAAGACTCGGGGCCGGAAAGGGAAGGCGCGCCCGACAATATCCGGGGCTTTGACGTTCGGACCGGGCGACTCGTATGGACCTTTCACGTGGTACCGCGTCCGGGTGAATTTGGCAGCGAGACATGGGGCAAAGACTCGTGGGCGTTTGCCGGGAACTTGAACGCCTGGGGCGGCATCAGCGTCGATGAGACGCTGGGCTACGTCTACGTGCCGCTGTCGGCGCCCAACAACAGCACCTACGGCGGCGAGCGGCCGGGCGCGAACCTATTTGCCAACACCCTGGTCTGCCTCGACGGTAAGACCGGCAAGCTGGTGTGGCACTACCAATTGGTCCATCACGACATGTGGGACTACGACCTGATGACGCCCCATCTGGGGGACATCACGGTCAACGGGAAACGAATCAAGGCGGTGTTCGCGCTGAGCAAGCGGCCCGACATCTTCGTCTTCGACCGTGCGACGGGGCAACCGGTGTGGCCGATTGAGGAGCGCCCGGTGCCGGCCTCGACCGTGCCCGGCGAACAGGCCTCGCCGACGCAGCCGTTCCCGACCAAACCGCCGGCCTTCGAGCAGTTCGGGATGACCCCGGACGATGTGATCGATTTCACACCGGAACTGCGGGCCGAAGCGCTGCGGCTGCTCGCGCCGTATGCGCTCGGGCCGGCATTTACGCCGCCGTCGGTGTCCAGCGATGCGCCGGGCGGCACCAAAGGGACGTATGCCATCCCCGGGGTGGGCGCCACAAACTTCCAAGGCGGTGCATTTGATCCCGAGACGGGGATCTTCTACATCATCGGCCACAAGCTAGCGCTCATCCGCGGTCTCATCCCGCCACCCAAGCCGCAGGCGGCCGGCTCGCGGTTCAGCAATATGCCCTGGATCGAACAGCGCGGCACGGTGCCGTTCCAGAAACTGTTTCCGGGATCGGCAGGCCTGCCAGGCCCGCAGGGATTACCGTTCACCAAGCCGCCCTATGGGTCGATCACGGCGATCGACATGAACCGCGGCGACATCCTCTGGAAGGTGGCCAACGGTGACGGGCCGCGCGACCATCCGGCGTTGAAGGGCTTGAACCTCCCACCGCTCGGGGTCGCCGGCCGCCCGACGCCGCTGCTGACCAAGACGCTGCTGTTTCTCGGCGAGGGCACCGACACGGTGTTCGGGGTGCTGGGCGGCGGGAAGAAGTTCCGCGCGTATGACAAGAAGGCCGGTGCGGTCATCTGGGAAACCGACCTGCCGGCAGGGAGCACCTCCGGCCCCATCACCTACATGCACGCCGGGAAGCAGTACATCGTGGTACCGGTCGGGGATCGCGAAACTCCGGCCGAGTGGGTGGCGTTTGCGTTGCCCTAACAAGACGGCCGCGAACACACGCACCGGTCCAATCAGCTGATGTTTTTCATGCGAGAGTCGAAGGAGCCGTCCATGGGTAGAACGAATCGTCTGACGAAACTCACGATGACAGTCGCGCTGGCGATCGGGCTGATCGCAGTCACGTCCACGCAGACACGCGCGCCCTGGACCGAGTGGCGCTACTTCGGCGGCGACAAGGGGTATGCCCGATACTCCGCGCTCGACCAGATCACCCGCGACAACGTGAAGAACCTCCGGATCGCCTGGCGGCGGTCGGCGATGAGCGACAAGGTCACTGCCGCGTTCCCCGATATGCGGGTTAACAGTTACCTGCGTGCGACACCGGTGATGATCGACGGCGTCCTCTACACCCAGAACGCGCACGGCCTGGTGATGGCGCTCGATGCGCAAACCGGACGGGTGCTGTGGGAGCAGTCGTTGGCGGCGATGACCCTTGACGAAGCCAATGCCAACTCCACCCGCGGCGTCGACTATTGGCGCGGCGGCGCCGGCAATGTCGACAAGCGTATCTTCGCCGTGCGTGGCGAATACCTCTACGCCGTCAACGCCGAGACCGGCGAGATGGTGCCGGGCTTCGGCCAGCGCGGCCGCACGAGTCTGCACTTTGACGAAGGACAGCCGCTTTCCGGGCGGTTCGGAGACAGCACCGGCCCAATCGTCGTCGGCAACATTGTCGTTGTGACCGGCAACACCAACGGCGCGGGCGATGGCGGCAACAAGAAGGAAGCGTCTCCCGAGGACGTGCGCGGCTTCGATGCCGTGACCGGGAAGCTGGTGTGGACGTTCCATGTCGTCCCCAAACCTGGCGAGTTCGGTAACGACACCTGGGGGAACGAGTCGTGGAAGTCGGCTGGTGACCTCGGCGCGTGGAACCAGATGACGGCCGACGAGGAACTGGGCCTGGTCTACATTCCGCTCACTGCGCCGACCGCCGCCTGGTACGGCGGCTGGCGTCCCGGCGACAACCTCTACTCGAATACGCTCGTCGCCCTCAACGCGAAGACAGGCAAGCGTGTGTGGCACTTTCAGTTGATCCATCACGACTTGTGGGAGTTCGACCTGGTTGGTCCGGCGATGCTCGGCGAAATCACGGTGGACGGGCGCCGCATCAAAGTCGTGATGCAGGCCGCCAAGAATGCGTTCCTGTACGTTCTTGATCGGACCAATGGAAAGCCAGTCTGGCCGATCGAAGAGCGTGCGGTTCCGGCGTCAACGGTCCCTGGTGAAAAGGCCTCGCCGACGCAGCCGTTCCCGACGAAGCCGCCGGCATTCGATCTTCAGGGAATCAGCGACGCCGACCTGATCGACTACACGCCCGAGCTCAAAGCGCGGGCCCGCGAGATCGCCAGCCGCTACGTCATGGGCCCGCTCTACACGCCGCCCTCGGTGCCGAGCGCCGAACCGAACGGCAAGCGCGGCACACTCGTCCAGCCGGGTGCTTGGGGCTCGGTGAACTGGAACACGGGTGCCTTCGATCCGGAGACCGGGTTCTACTATGCGGTGTCGCAGACCATGGGCCCCGCCAACCGCAGCGTGCGCAAGCAGCTCGATGCCGACGCCACGATGGAGTACGCGGACTACGGCCCGATGCCAGGCGAGGCGCCTCCCGCCGACGGACGGCGTCAGGGCAACGGCGCGCCATCGGGCGTCGGTGCCATCTCGATCGACGGGCTGCCGATCATCAAGGGACCATACGGACGAATCACCGCTCTGAATCTGACCAATGGCACCACCGCGTGGTCGATCGCCAACGGCGATGGACCGAGGAATCATCCATTGCTCAAGGGGTTGAATCTCCCACCGCTCGGAGTGCCGAATCGGCCCGCACCGATGCTCACCAAGACACTGCTCTTCATCGGCGAGGGCAGTAACGTGGTCAGCGGCACCTCGAGTCTCGACTGGGCGTGGGGCAAGAAGTTCCGCGCCTACGACAAAGCCACAGGCAAGGTCATCTGGGAGATGGACCTTCCATCCGGTACGACGAGCGGCCCGATGACCTATCTTTCCGGAGGCAAGCAGTACATCGTCGTGGCCGTGGCCGACCGCGATCACCAGCCGGAGTACGTGGCGCTTTCGCTGCCATAGAACCGGCGCTCGGGCTGGTAGCGTTTGTCCCTATCACGGCGAGTTCAGCCTGCTCTCCAACCGCGGCACACTTCGTGCTCTCGGCTCGCGTGTCGAGTTGTGTTTCAGACAAGCTTGGAGAGAAACGTATGCGACGGGTCACGATCCTTACAGTAGTGTTGCTTGTGGCGTCCGGCGCGGCGTCGTTCGCCCAGGAGGCAGGCGCGCTGCAAACGGCGACGACAGCGCTCGGCGCCACCAGTATCCGGACCCTGCAGTTCAGTGCGTCCGGTGGGAGCTTCTCGCTCGGTCAGAACTTCACGCCGTCAGAACCGTGGCCCAAAGTCACGATCAAGAGCTACACCGCGAGCATCAACTACGAGCAAGGCAGCATGCGCGTGGATCTGGTCCGCGAAATGGGCACGACCATGCCCCGCGGCGGCGGCGCAGCATTTACCGGTGAACAGCGGCAGACCCAGATTGTCAGCGGTGCCTTCGCGTGGAACCAGCAGCAACCGCCCCTGCCGTCGCCTCCCACGAACCAGGCCACGCCTGCTGCGCAGGTCGAGCGGATGCTCATGGTGTGGACGACGCCGCAGGGCTTTGTGCGCGCGGCCACTACCAACAACGCAACGATACAACGCAACAAGAACGGCACGACGATGGTGTCCTTCAGTTTGCCGAGCGGCCAGAAGATGACCGGGACGCTGAACGCGCAGGGGCAGGTCGTGAAGGTGCAGTCATGGATCTATCAACCGATCGTCGGAGACATGCTCGTGGAAACGACGTACGACGGGTACAAGGACTTCGGCGGGGTGATGTTTCCGTCCAGGCTTGTTCAGAGACAGGATGGGTTCCCGACGCTCGACCTCACGATTCAGAGCGTCACCGCAAACCCGACGGTCGATCTGCCGGTGCCCGCGAGTGTGCTGAGCGCCCCGGCACCTGCCCCACCGACGGTTGCGTCGGAGAAGCTGGGCGACGGCCTTTACTACCTCACAGGCGGTTCGCATCACGGTCTGGCCATCGAGATGCGAGACCACATAGTCGTCGTCGATCTACCGAACAACCAGGCCCGTGCGCAGGCAGTGCTGACGAAAGCGAAGGAGCTGATTCCTAACAAGCCGGTGCGCTATGTGGTGACCTCGCATCATCACTGGGATCACCTTGGGGGCATCCGCGAGGCGTTTGCTGAGGGCGCGACCGTGGTCACGCACGAGTCGAATAAGGCGTTCCTGGAGCGGGTCGCCAGGGTGTCGCACACGATTTCCCCGGACCGGCAGGCTGCCGTCAACGGCAAGGCGAAGATCCAGACCGTGAAGGAGAAGGGCATCCTGACGGATGGATCACGCGTGGTCGAGCTTCATCTCCTCACCGGTTACGAGCACACGGGCGACATGCTTGTCGTGTACTTGCCGAAAGAAAAGGTCCTGGCCGAGCCCGACGCCTACAATCCGCCCGTGCCGACGGGTTCCGCCCTCGTGATCACCGCGGTACCGTACGCCAGGGCGCTCTACGACAACATTCAGCGTTTGAAACTCGATGTGGCGGTCATCGTGCCCTTCCACGGTCCGCGCAAGAGCGATGTCGCTGAGCTTGCCAAGTCCATCGGCGTGCCAAGCGCCGCGAACTGAGAATCGGCGGAAGGCCGCGGCTGGGGTCTCAACTGAAAGGCCGAGCGAGCGCCCGCGCTATCAATGCGCCACCACCGACCGCGTCGCCACTACGCGCCGGCCGATGTGACACACAACAGCCCGCAGTCTCGGTCGTCGGCCGGTTTGATGCGCACTTCGACGTCGCGGCCTAGTGCCGTCAGGCACTGCAGGAGCCGTTCCGCCGAGACACCACTTCGCCGTCCGCGCAACAAGGCGGACACCCTCGGCTGGGCCATGCCCAGGATCCGGCCGGCTGCGACCTGCGTGAGATTGCGCTCTTCAATGGCGCGCCGGACCTCAAGGCGAAGTCGTTCCGTCAGCAACAAGTGCACCGACGAAGGTGTGGCCGGGTCAAACGCCGTTTGTTTCTGAATCACGATTCTCACTCCAACCTGGCGCATGCACCGCTTGACGGGCCAGCACGCCGGCCTACGTCTGGTGACCGGCGGACGTCCCGCCGCGCCGCAAGAGCGGGACGTTGACACTAGTTCGGACCCTGAGGCGGGGGCCGTCAGCTGAACATCTGCGGGGGACTGTCCCATACCCACCCGGCAACACTAGCAAGGCCTTCATTGGAGCGCGGTAACACTTTGTCACGTGCCGCCCGGCTTGAGTTGTGACCGGTCTCTTTAACGCCGAAGCTCATTCGTCCTCACTCACCTTGCTGGCGTGCCGCATCCCACGGCCCGAACTTGTGCCGGCGCGCGTGAGACCGGATATAATCGGCGCCGTTAATTCATAGGGAGAACCAGATGGGTCGCCCACGTTCGAAAAGCGTTGTTTCGGCGGTGTTGTTGCTTAGCGGGGTGTTCGTCGTCCCGGCTGTCCTCGGGTCGAATAATGCCGACGCGGGCCAGGCGTCCAGTGCGAAGCCCGGTGCGAAGTCCGGCGCCACATGGAAGGCGCCGCGGGCTGCCGATGGGCATCCCGATCTCAACGGCGTCTGGAGCTACGCCACGATCACTCCGCTCGAGCGTCCCGCGGATCTCGGTGACAAGGCCGTGCTGACGATGGAGGAGGCCGCCGAGTACGAGAAGCGGCTTATTGCACTCGGCAACAAAGATGCCCGAGGGTCCAGTGCCGAGGCTGACGTCGCGAGCGCGTACAACGATTTTTGGTGGGATCGAGGCACCAACATAGTTGGCACGCGCAGGACCTCGCTGATTGTCGATCCCGCGAACGGACGCATCCCCGCGTTGACCGAAC
>JBEBGG010000290.1:0-2597 GCA_040081555.1 Vicinamibacterales bacterium | reverse complement strand
GGCGCCCTTGGCGGCGGCCGCCGTGGGCTTGTGAAACAGCACCTTGATGGTCTGGCCCTTCAGCTCCGTGGGCCGCGGCGAGATAGTGATGGCGTCAGGGTCAACGGCGAACTCGCCGATCTTCTCGGGTGTGGCGCGCTGCGCATAGCCGAGGTCGTTGAGCCGGTCGACCAGCTGCGTCGGAGTCATCGACTGACCGACTCGCAGTTCGAGCGGGCGCGCGTAGATGCGGGGCAGCACCCGCGTGCGCTCGCCATGCAACTGCGCATCAATCAGCCGTCCGAATGTCACGTAGTAATAGCTGCCGACTGCGACCAGCAGCAGCAGCGGCACGCCGGTCACTAGCGCCGTGACGCGTACCCACCGCCGTCTCCACACGGTGGCGATACGGATCCGGAGTCCTGCGGAGCGTCTAGAGGCTGACAACCCAGTGGTGGCCCAGATCGAGCGGCAACTGTTCCATCAGCCGATCGACCAACGCCGGACCGTATTGATTCTGGAAGGCGACAAACGCCATGGTGCGTTCCTGCGCGTGACCGCCAGGGAAGGTGACGGCGCGGGCCCGCGCGAACTGACGGCGCAGGGTATCGTCTCTGCGCTTTGCCGCTTGAATAGTCTTGCTGTGGAGCGTACTCAGATCGTGCTGCATTTTGCCGAGCGTTGACCGCGCGGCGCCTTCAAGCGTCGGGTCGAGCGCCGGCATCGCCTGAATCAGCCGCGTCATCGACTCTTCGATCGCTTGTGTGGCTCCGGCAAAGGATGCCTCGACGACCGGCGGGATTTGGGTTGCCAACAGCGCGTTGAGCGCCGAGTCGTCCTGCGGCTGAAGGGATTCGAAGGGGAGCTGATACTTCTGGAGGAATCGTTGCGTCGCCGAGTCGGCGATCGTGGCTGAGGCGCGTGAAAAGAACAGCGGCATCGGAACCGAAAAGCGTTGGTAGACGTGGCGGAGCTGGCCGAGATAGGCCAGTTCGTTCGGCCCCGCCACGTAACAGATCGTCGGGAATAAAGTGTCCTGCACGACCGGCCGCAGTAGCACGTTCGGGCTGAACAACCCAGGACGTTCCGCGGCGAGCGCCACGGCGTTGGAGTTCTGGTGTCGCTGGTGACCGA
Source organism: Vicinamibacterales bacterium (assembly GCA_040081555.1). Classification (GTDB taxonomy): domain Bacteria; phylum Acidobacteriota; class Vicinamibacteria; order Vicinamibacterales; family CAVVIG01; genus CADEEX01. Next base: position 1,484 of record JBEBGG010000290.1, on the reverse strand, counting down.
TGATGAGCTCGCCGTCCTGCTGGCGAATGGCCTTGCGTCCGCCGTCCAAGTGGAACAGCGCCACGCCGTCCTCGCTCGACTGCACCTGGTGGTGATAGCCACAGGCCGCCATGTCGGCGCCGGCGGCGTTGGCGAGCTGCGCCGTCTCTCCCGGTGATGATAATTCTCGCTGGAACACGCGGCTGACGAGCGCTTTGCTCGATGGATCGGAAGCGTCGTACACCACCAACCCATGGTTGCCCAGCACCTGTTCCATCCACATGGCGAACGCCTCAACCATGCTGACGCCTGGGCGATACGTCGCGCGCAGTTGCCTCAAGAGTTCGTCGCGGAACTCGGTCTGCGGCAGAATCCCTTCGAGCTGGTCGAGGGCCGTGGTGATGGCGCCGTCCAAGCACATCGTAAACACCGGCGCATCGTCGTCGCCGCCGCGGGCGGGCAGGGACACCGATGCGGCGGTCATCTCCTTGTCGAAGACCGTCGCCGACCGCACTTCGTCCCAGTCGTGGTCTTCGGCCTCGACCCAGAACACGGCCACCGCGGGCACGTGATGATCACGTTCAACCTGTGCCGCAAGTTTGATGGCGGTGATGGCCTTCAGCAGCGTGAAGAGCGGCCCGCCGAAGAGTCCGGCCTGTTGACCGGTGACGACGGCCACGGCGCGCGGATCCGCGAGTCTAGCGGCGGCATCACGCGCCGAGGTCGGCGCGTTCCGCCGCTGCTGCTGCGCCGCAACCAGGGAGACGATGGCGTTGCGATCGCGGGGGTGCGCCTGTGCGCGGGCGATGGCGGTCTCCCACGCGGTGCGATCCAGCGGATTACCGTTGAAAAACTTGGCGAGGGCAGAGAAATTGAACGCGTAGTCGGTGGCAAATCGTCGAATCCACGAGAAGCGGCGGATGTCGACGGCGACGCGTCCCGTGGTCTCGTCTGTCAGCGGAACGGCAGGTGCAGATTGTATGGGATTGAGCGCCACCGGAAGCCTACTCTAACACGCGCAAATGATTGAACCAGAGGTGCTTCAATGTAATAATGCCCTGCCTTTCGACTGAGGAGTACCCACACTGAATACGGACGCTGCCGGCTCTGCACCACCCGACGCCTTCGGGCCGTTTCGTGTGCTGCATCAGATCGGCGCCGGTGCACTCGGTCCGGTATTTAGGGCCTATCAACCTGAGCCTGGCCGCCTCGTGGCGGTCAAGTTGTTCCGCCTCGATCTGGCACCCGAACGAGCCCACAAACTGGTCAGCGAATTCGAGCGCCTGATCGCTGCGGACCTGTCGCACCCTGGCATTGCGGCGCCGATCGCGACCGGGCGATAGGACTGGCCGTTGACCGGACCGGCCTCGCGGGCGTTATGGAACAACCCATAGATACACTTTCCACGGGCTTTAAGCGGCGAGTGGGTCTGGCGCAGGCCATCCTGCACGATCCGCCAGCACTGATCATGGATGAACCTACAGATGGTCTTGATCCCAACCAGA
>JBEBGG010000129.1:0-9973 GCA_040081555.1 Vicinamibacterales bacterium | reverse complement strand
TCGACGCGGGGCATCACGTGGTGGCGACCGACGTCAACCTGGACGAGGCCGACGGTCTGCTGGCGCCCAACCACTTTCTCACGTCTCCGACCTTGCTGCCGCGGGCCGAAGCGGAGATGGAGGTGTTGCCATTCGCGCCAGGGCTCTTCGACCTCGTGGTTGTGGCCGGCGCACTGCACCACACGCCGCGCGTCGGTCGCGCGCTTGCGGAGATGCGACGTGTCGCCCGTCCGGGAGGACTGCTCCTCGTTGTCGACTCGCCGGTCTACCGGCGTCGGGCGGACGGGGACGCGATGGTGGCGCAGCGCGCGGAACACCTCGAACACAAGTACGGCGTCGCGGTCCCCCGCGACAGTCAATCCGGCTATCTCCTCGTCGGCGAACTGGCCGGGGCCTTCGTGGCCGCGGGCTGGAGCCTCGAGGTGCACGGCTGGCCGCAACCGGCGGTGGAGTGGACGCGGGACCTTCTGGAGATCGCGAAGCACGGGCGACGGACCGCGCGTTTCCCGGTGCTGATTGCAGCCGCGAGGTCTGAGGCGCTCGGCGTGAAGTCGGCACCACCAGCGGACCCTGCTACACTGCGCGACGTTACCCGTGACGGCGAACTCGCCTGGCGTGATCACGTCCCTCCTGCCGTCCGAGCCCGCGCTCATTGAGGCCCGAGCGGTTAGGCGGACCTTTGCCGACGGCCGCGTCGAAGCCCTGCGCGGCGTCGATCTCGTCATCGCCGCTCATGAGTGTGTGGCAATTGAGGGTCCCAGCGGGTGCGGCAAGTCGACGCTCCTGCACGTGATCGGCGCCCTCGATGCGCCCAGCGCGGGCGATGTGTCCTTTCGCGGCCGTTCTCTGTCGACGCTCGACAACCTGCCGGCCTTTCGCGCCAGAACAGTGGGCTTCATCTTCCAGACTTCCCACCTGTTGCCGACGCTCTCGGCCCTCGAGAACGTGCAGATCCCGATGTTCGAGATGCCCTGGTCGGCTCGCGAACGGACACGACGTGCACTGGCCCTGCTCGACTCGGTGGGGCTCTCAGACCGGCTGCACCATCGGCCGGGCCAGCTCTCCGGTGGGGAGCGGCAACGCGTCGCCATCGCGCGGAGCCTGGCCAACGGCCCGGAGCTGCTGCTGGCCGACGAACCAACCGGCAGCCTCGACAGCGACAATGCGGCGAAGATGCTGGCGCTGCTGAGGGCGATTCACGCCGACCGCCGTCTGACGCTCGTGATGGTCACGCACGACGCCGCGGTGGCAAGCAATGCCGATCGACGCCTCCACATGCGAGACGGCGCGATCGTGGCCGACTCCGCCCGGCCGCCGCTCTTGGAGCCAGGAACGATCGCATGAGGTTTCCGACGCTCGTTCTGAGAAACCTCCTACAGCGACCGACTCGCAGCCTGCTGACCATTGGCGGTATCGCCATTGGCGTTGCCGCCGTCGTGGCGCTGACTGGTCTGGCCTGGGGTTTCGAGAGCACGTGGGCGCGCGTCTACACCGCGCGCGGAACGGATCTGGTCGTCATCAAGTCGGGCAGCCTGAGCCCGGTGCCGTCGGCGTTCAGCCGGGACCAGATCCGCGGCCTCGAGACCCTGCCAGGGGTGACGCAGGTGGCGTGCATGCTCAGCGACTTGACCAGCATCGAGGACGCCCCGGTCGTCCTGTTGTCTGGCTGGGAGCGGCAGACCTTCATCTGGAACCACCTGGATTTGGTCAGCGGCCGCTGGCCGGGGTCCGACCAGGAGCGTGAGGTCTTGCTCGGGACGGTGGCGCAGGAGATGCTCGGCAAGGGCGTTGGCGCAACGGTTCAGATCGAGAGCGCACGGTTCACCGTCGTAGGCATCTTCGAGAGCCCCTCCCTTGCAGAAAACGGCTCCGTTGTCATGACCTTGCCGCAACTGCAACGGGTCCTCGACCAGCCAGGCAAGATCAATTTCGTCAATCTGACCCTGGCGCCCGGCGCATCCACGCAGCAGATCGCCGACGTGCGGCGCGCCATCGTCGAGCGATGGCCCGGGTTCAAGGTCTTTGCGGCCAGCCAGGTGGCAGACCAGAGCGCCGCGATCGTGGTGGCGCAGGCGATGGCGTGGGCGACCTCGTCGATCGCCGTCGTGCTGGGCGCCGTCGGCGTCATGAACACGGTCATGATGAGCGTGGCCGAGCGCGTGCACGAGATTGGCATCCTCCTCGCCCTTGGCTGGCGCCGCCGCCGCGTCCTGTCCATGATCCTCGGCGAATCGCTGGCGCTCAGTGTGGCGGGCGGCGCGACCGGCGTGGCCGGCGGATCTGCAGTGATGCTCTGGCTGCAGCACACGGCGATGCTGCGCGGCAAGATCGAAGGCGAACTGAGTCTCTCGCTGATGGCGATGGCCTTCGCCATCGCCATTGGCCTGGGCATCGTCGGCGGCCTCTATCCCGCCTACCGCGCAGCCTCGATGCGCCCTGGCGATGCGCTGAGGCACGTGTGAGACGACGTCTGTTCGCCGCAACGGCGCTGGCCCTGTGCGCGGCCACACTGCGGACGGGAGCCGCGGCAACCTCCGCCGCTCCACCCACGGCGGATCAACTCGTCGCCAGGGTGGTCGAGGTCCGCAGGGCCACCGGGTTTCGCATTCGGGCAGCGCTCACTCACACCTCGCTCGGCGCGAACGTGCCGGACGTCCGTCAACTGCTGATCAAGGGCCGGCGCACCCCGACCGGTTCGACGGTGCTCTATCAACAGCTGTGGCCTGCCGTCACTGGTGGCCGCGCCCTGGTGATCGATCTCCGGGAGAACCACCGCCTGTCGGGTTTCCAGTACGAGTCTGGCCGTGTGACGTCGATCACGGAGCAGATGCTGGGACTGCCGTTTTTTGACTCCGATGTGCGGCTCGAAGATGTGGCCGAGACGTTCTGGTACTGGCCATCACGCCAGACGGCCGGCGAGGAGTTCATCGGCGAAGACCGCACCGCCATTGTCGAACTCCGACCAGGCCCTGCCACACCCACCACGTACTCTCTGGTGAAGACTTGGCTGTCGGCGGACCGTGCGGTGGCACTGCGCGCGCAGATGTTCGGGCGGGATGGTCGCCTGCTCAAACAGGTCGGCTTCTATCGCCTCCTCAAGGTTGGCGACCGCTGGGTTCCAGCGATCGTCACGGTGGAGCCTGTCGATCGCCAGTCACGGACCGTGATCGAGGGCGTCAAGATTGAATCGGTGGCACCCATGCCTTCGACCGAATTCAGCGTCGCCGCCGTCCGGAAGTTGGTGGGGTCGCGGTGAGGGTTTTCGGTTGTGTCCGCTGGAAACCGGACTTATAAAGGCGCCATGAAACGCCTCTTATTCGCGCTTGCCCTGACAGCGATTGTCACCGGCCTGACGTCCTGCGGCGGCTCAAAGTCGCCGACCACGTCAACGCCGGGCGACCCCTCCGCACCAAGCATTGCCGGCGCGGTGACCGACGTGGTTTCGGGACTGGCGGTGCCTGGCGTTGTGGTGGCGATTCAAGGCAAGAGCGTCACGACCGGATCCGACGGTCGCTACTCCCTCACCGGCCTCACGGCAGGCCAGAGTTCCCTGACGGCCCAGCATCAGGGTCACGTCAACTTCTCGCAGCCTGTCACCCTGGCCTCCGCGACGACGGTCAACGTTGGCCTCACACCGTCACTCGCGGCAAGCGGCGCGGGCAGCTGGTCCGGGTCCTGGAAGAACACGACGTTTAGCACGACCGGTGGGATGACCATGCAGCTCTCGGTCGACACGATCGCGCAGACGATGCAGCTGGTGCTCGACGTGAACGGCGGAGTCTTTGGCGCCGGCGACCCGCCGGCTGAGACCTTCAACGGAGCCTACTCGGACGCTGGCACGACGATGACTCGCACCTCGACGCTGCTCGGCACGGTGACGGCCACGATCACGCCGACAGGGCAATTGACCGGCAGCGCGACGAGCGTCCCGACGCCAGGGATCTCACGCGTCGACTTCTCGGGCACCGTCGCCGCGCGAAGCATCGCCATCAGCTACACCGTGACCTTCACCGCCGGGGGCACGGCGTTGGGCACGGCAACGATGACGCGCTAGCACGTCGGATCGCCAATTCAAAGAGAGAGACTGGGCGGGCATCACACCAGGAGGAGACAGACCGAAGAAGGACGCCGCCGGTATACTCCGTATGCCCATCGTCTGAACGGATAGCCTTGGTCGTACAACGGAGACTGACATGACACGACTTGCCGCCGTCTACGCCGTGGTCGGCCTTGCGATGCTACCCGCGCCCGCGCCGGCCCAGAGCCCGACGGCGCCGGCGCCTACCCGGGCGGGGCAAGGGACGTTCGAGAAGCTCACGATCGAAGGCCAGCCCGTCGACCGCCGCGCCCCGGAGCTCGACACCGATCATCCGGTGTTCCCGGGCCAGACCCGCGCGCCGTATCACAAGACGGTGGACCTCGAGGTGACGACGATTGCCAGCGGCCTCGACGTGCCATGGGCGGTGGAGTTGCTGCCCAGTGGCCGCTTCCTCATCACCGAGAAGGCCGGCCGGCTGCGGATCCTGAACAAGGACGGGTCCGCGCTGCACACCATCACGGCGAACATGCCGCCGGTGTACTTCCGCGGCCAGGCGGGCCTGCTCGACGTGGCGCTCGACAAGAACTTCGCCACCAATCACCGCATCTTCTTTGTCTATCTGCGGAACCTCGACGCCGACAAGTGTGCGCACGCGGTCGACACGGCGATCCTGGACGAGACCGCCGGCACGATTTCCAACGTCACCACCATCTTCCAGGCCGCGCCGTTCACCAATCGCGCCGTGTCGCAGTCGGGTTCGCGGATCGCCGTCGATCCGAAGGACGGCAACCTGTTCGTAGCAGTGGGCGATCGTTCCACGGGCGATCCGCTGCCGCTGCAGGCGCAGGCGCTCGACACGTATCTGGGCAAGGTGATTCACATCACGCCCGAGGGCAAGCCCGCGCCGGGCAATCCGTCGCTCGGCCTGCCGGGCACGTGGAGCATGGGGCACCGGACACCGCAGGGACTGACCTTCGCGCCCGACGGCCGGCTGTGGGAAGTAGAGCACGGCCCGCGCGGTGGCGACGAGCTGAACCTGATTGAGAAGGGCAAGAACTACGGCTGGCCCGTGATCGTGCACGGCATCAACTATCCCGGTACGAAGATCGGCGAAGCGATCGTAGAGAAGCCCGGTATGGAGCAGCCGCGCTACTACTGGGACCCCGTGATCGCGCCCGGCGCGCTCGCCTTCTACAAGGGCCGTTTGTTCCCGCAGTGGAAGTCGAGCGTCCTGGTCGGCGCGCTGAGGGGTCAGGCGCTGTTCCGGCTCGAACTCGGCAAGGACGACAAGGTCGTCGCCGAGGAGCCGCTACTGATGGACCTGGGCGTGCGCATCCGTGACGTGCAGGTGTTCCCGGACGGCGCGGTCTACCTGCTGACCGAAGGCGCCAACGGCAAGCTGCTGAAGGTGACACCCAAAGCGACGACCAGCCGCTAACGCTCGCCCTCGTCACCGTGGCACCGATCACGCAGCATGCGCGGTCTGTGCGGACCAGCACAGGCCCCGCCGGGGCCCGCCGTGTAGGGTACGGACATGACGACACACACACAAACACTGCGGCACTTCCCCTTCGTCGTCGGCATGATCGCGACCACGTGCGTGAAGGTGGCGCGTGAGGGTGTGGCCGACGCCGTGTGGGACGGCGCGCTCGAGGTCGAACACGTGGCGGTCACGGCCGGGTTGGCCTTGCAGGAGCCGACGAGATGACCCGCGTGGTCGTCGTGGTCGCGCTGCTGGTGGCCGGCACGGCGCACGCGCAGCCGACGCCCATGCCACTGGCCGCAACCGAGGCCCTCAATTCGATGTCCCGGCCCATGGCGATGGCCGCAGTCCCTGCGGTCGTCGTACGGCCTGAACATCGCCGGGGCCGCCGGACGGACGCAAAGTTCTGGTGGCTTGGCGCCGCGCTGAATACGGCCATGCTCCTCGACACCAAGAGCACGTTCGACGTGATGGCCCGCTGCGCGCGCTGCGCGGAGGGCAACCCGCTGGTCGCACCGCTCATCGACCGCGGGCCGGTCGTCGCCTATGCGGTGGCGGAGGCGTTCGACCTCGGCGTGATGACGCTGGCCGCGCGCATGCGCCACGCCGAGCGCCGGTCGGTCCGGCGTCTCTGGTGGGTGGTGCCGGCCGCCCTGACCGCGGCGCACGCGGTCGCCTACCGCCACAACCTGGGCGTCGGGCGGGACTGAAGTGGCGCTGCCCCCGCGCAGCGCCGAACGGATCGAGCGCCAGCCCTTCGTGCCCTGTGCCCGAGTGCACAGACACAATCCGTTGGGTCTGCCATCGTTCTACCTCCAGGCGGGCTGACCCAGACACTGTTGGCTCGATGCCAATGCCCCCGAGCGTCATTCAAAAGAAAGAGACACACACCAATGCGACATGTAGTGAAGCAGACGATGTATGTAGTGGTCGCCGCGGTGGCCTTGCTCACCACGCCTCAGATGGCGCGGGCAGAGGGGTTCATCAACCCGTGGGCCGGCATCGTGTTTGGCAACGACGAAACGGAGAAGAAGTTCGGAAGCTTCGGCGCGGCCGCTGGCGTCATCGGGCGGATGTTCGGGCTCGAGGCCAATCTTGGCCATGCGCCAAACATCTTCAAGGAGACGCTCAAGAACAGCGAAACCGACCTCACGGGCAACCTCATCATCGGGCCGATGCTGGGCAGAGGTAGCTACGGCGTGCGTCCCTACGTGGTCGCCGGTCTGGGAATCATTCGCACCAGTTTCGAAGGGTTCTCCTCGACGCAGGACCCCGCCTTTGACCTGGGCGCGGGCGTCATCGTCTCGTTCACGCCTCACCTTGGCTTCCGGGGTGATGCCCGCTACTTCCGTACTCTCAACTCCGATGATCCGCTCGGAACGGCGGGCGACTTCCACTTCTGGCGCGCTCAACTGGGCGTCACGCTCCACTAGACCGGGTTGCCGTGCGCAGTGTGCTACGGCACATCTGCGTGCGACGGCACCTCTAGTCAAATGACACTGGGCAGGATACGTGCTCACCCAGCGTCAGGCACGACATGAACTACGATGGCGCCATCATGGGATCCTGCCCTCTTCCCCCAGCTCTGGATCAGACCGAGACCAGTCGCGGTTCACGATGAGCCGCTCCAGTCGGATCCCGATTGTGCTTTGCATCGACGTTGAACCCGACGCGCGCATCCTCGGCGCGCAGCGTCCCACGACCTGGCATGGCTTTCCCCTCACGTGGGACGCGATCGAGTCGTTCAGGCAGCAGCTCTCTTCCGCGACCGGTCTTACCCCTCATGTGAACTGGTTCTTTCGGATGGACCCGCAGGTGCAGCTGGCCCACGGTAGTGCCATGTGGGTCGTCGAGCAATACTCCGCCCTCGTCGAGTGCATTGCGCGCACCGGCGATGGTGTTGGGCTCCACGTACACAGCTGGCGACCGCATGAGCGGCAGGGCTGGATTGCCGACTACAGCAGCGCAGACTGGATTGACGAGTGTCTCGACCTGTCGTTTGCGGCGTTCCGCGACGCATTCAATGCGCCGTGCAGGTCATTTCGATTTGGCGATCGCTGGATGGACCAGCGCACGATGTCTCAACTCAACTCGCGCGGCGTCGAAGTGGACCTGACGCTGGAGCCAGGGTTCGATGATGCGTCGTTCTATACGGCCTCAGAGGTCGCGCTCGGGACGTTGCCGGATTACCGCGATGTCCCGACGCATCCGTATCGGCCATCTCTCAACGATTTCAGAATGGAAGATGTCGCCAGAGAATCCGGCATTTGGATTCTGCCTGTGTCAACAGCCGCAGCGCGGCCGCCATGGCCCCATCGTCTCTACAACCGGTGGGTAGCCAAACGCCCATCCACCAACCTGTCGACGGCGCTGGTGAGCCTGTCCCGATCGACGTTCCGCGATGTCATTGACCGCGTGCTCGATCGTCCACATCCGCATCTGGTGCTCACCCTTCGCACCGGAGCCGCCACCGTTCCACGGTACGCCGCCCGGGTTGATGCGAATCTCACTGCACTGCGGACCCATCCGGAGGCGGCACGATGGGCATGGACGACCCCCAGCGAGGCGATTCAGCTTCTACAGGAGTGAGGGCGGCGCCGGTCGCCGCGGCTCGCGGTCGTCTGGGGGTCGGTTCGCAGAGCAGACGCAACAGCTTCCACCACGCGGCGCCGGCGTCGATCGCGGTCACACGATCGCCAGTCGCGATGGCCTCGCCCACCCGCGCGAGTGGTGCGAGGATGACGATGATCGCGGTGAGCAACAGCGCCTTTCCGGTGCCGAAGTGGCTACAGGCGTAGACCACCAGGCTGCGCCAGCTCTGGGCGAGGCGCCACGACCGATCGAGCCCCGACGACCAACCGGAGGCGTGCTGGACGACGGCGGCGGGGCAAAACCGCGTCCTCCAACCGAGATCCGCCGCTCGGCGCGCGAGGTCGACGTCCTCAAGGTAAAGAAACAGACGCTCGTCAAAGCCGCCCAGCCGCTCAAACAGGTCGCGCCGGACCAGCAGTGCGGCGCCGCACGCAAAGTCGACCAGACGCGTGGTGTCGTGCGACCAGTCGGTCATCCGATAGCCAGGCCATGAGCTCGATGACAGCCGGCTCAACCCCAGCGTCTGACAGACGATCGCACGGGCCGATGGGAAGCGGCCGCACGTCCGCTGGGTGATCCCTGCCGCGTCGATCAGACGCAGGCCGACAATTCCCACCTTCGCGTCATCGGTCGCAAACAGCAGGTCGACCCCGTTCGCGATGGCCCCTCGATGGACGATGGTGTCGGGGTTCAGAAACAGAATCGCATCGCTCGAACTTCTTGCCGAGCCCTGGTTGCAGCCGCGCGCGAAGCCCTCATTGCGCGTATTGCGAATCACGGTGACAGGCGTCGTGCCCGACGTCGACCATGTGTCTGAAATCGATGCGGCATTGTCGACGACCACAATGGAGGCCAGTCGATCACGGTCTCCCGCGTCCGCGGTGAGCGAATCGAGGCACTGACGCAGCCAGCGGTCGTGACGCCAGGACACGATGACCACGTCCACCGTCGGCTGACGAGCGGCTGACGACGGACGCTGCGGGTCGATCAGGTCTTGGGCTATCTGAACCACCTCAATCTCATGCCGTCGGAGGGGCAAGGCCCCGCGCTGACTTCCCAATTGTCCCCGGCTCGCCACCCAGGGTTCACGAAAGAATGGAGAGTGAGTCTATGACGAGGTGCTGCGAACTCGATGATGGCACGGTGTGCCAACAGGGGCAATGAAGCCGAGGGTGGCTCGCCCGAGCGACCGCGCCCCGAACGTCGCCGCCAGCCGAAATTCACGATCCGCCCTTCATTACGGGGTCGATCTGTGTATGATGACCGGCGTAATCGTCTGGCCGACGCCCCGGCCTCTTCGGCAGCGTGGGCAGGAGGGTGTCATGACAAGAGTTGCCAGACTGCTGGCCGTGCCGGTCGTCTTCGTCGCGGCGCTGGCGTCGCCAGCGGGTGCGGCGGAGAAGACCCCGGTCACCTATTCCAAGGATGTCGCGCCGATCATCCAGCGCGCCTGCCAGGCGTGCCATCGGCCCGGCCAGACGGCGCCGATGTCGCTGCTCACCTACCAACAGGTGCGCCCATGGGCGAAGGCGATCAAGGCGCGGGTCTCGGCCCGCGAGATGCCCCCCTGGCACCTCGATCGCACCGTCGGGATCCAGAAGTTCAAGAACGATCCATCGCTGAGCGACGATGAGGTTGCGACCATCGTGGCCTGGGTGGACAGCGGCGCGCCGCAGGGCAACCCCGCCGATGCCCCGCCGGCGCGTCAGTTCGCCGACGACGGCGCGTGGCAGATCGGCCAACCGGATCTGATCATCAAGTCGACGCCGCACAAGCTCGCCGCGGCAGCGCCCGACTGGTTCGGCTCGTATGTCAAGCCCACCGGGCTGACCGAGGACCGCTACATCAAGGCCATCCAG
>JBEBGG010000128.1:0-10020 GCA_040081555.1 Vicinamibacterales bacterium | reverse complement strand
CGACCGGCGTGAATCTGCTCCGTACCGACGCCACCGGCCGGACGCTCGCGGTCGTTGGCGTCATGCACGACGATGGTGTGAACGGCGACGCGGTGGCGGGCGACCGGACGTTCAGCTATCTCGCAGTGACCACGGCCTCGGCGCCCGGCACCACGTATTACCGTGTGTCGGCGCCATTTCGCGGCGTGTTACTCCGTGCGCTGTCGCCGGTCGTTTCGGTGAGCGCCGTGCCGCCGCCTACGATCAGTGTGACGCTCTCGCCCGTGGCCAACGCCAACGGGTGGCGGAGCACTCCGGTCACGGCCCATTTCACGTGCGGGACCAGCCCCGGCGTCACGATTGTGTGCCCGCCAGACCGGATCATCAGCACCGAACTGGCCGGCCAGCAGGTCACGGGAACCGTGACCGACTCGCTCGGCGGGAGCGCCTCGGTCACCAGTCCGCCGTTCAACATCGACCAGGTGCCGCCGTCAGTCTCCGTCCATCTTGATTCGGCGCCCAACGCGAGCGGGATCTTCACGTCTGCGGTGACGGCGCACTTCACGTGCGCGGACGCGTTGTCTGGCGTTGCGTCGTGCCCGGCTGACCAGATCTTCTCGGACCCGGGCACGAACCTGGTCGCGATCGGAACCGCGACGGACGCTGCGGGGAACAGCGCCACGGCGACGAGCGCTCCCTTCACAATCCGGCTCGCTCAGCCGACGATCACGATCGACCTCAGCCCGCCGGCCAACGCCAACGGGTGGCGTAACACCCCGGTCACGGCTCACTTCACCTGCACGCAGGGTGGCTTGCCGCTGGCTGGGTGCCCTGCGGACCGCGTGATCACGGCGGACGGCGCCAACCAGACGGTGACGGGGAGTGTTACCGACGCCGCGGGTCTGACCGCGTCGGTCACGAGCATTCCTTTCAACATCGACCGGACGCCGCCGAGTCTCACGGTCACGCTGTCGCCCCCATCCTCGAACGGTTACCTGAACGAACCGGTCACGGCGCACTTCACGTGCAGCGACGCCGGGTCGGGCGTTGACACGTGTCCGCTACCTGAAGTGGTGAGCGCGCAAGGGGCGAATCAAACCGTGACGGCGACGGTTGCCGACAACGCCGGAAACACCGCCTCCGTGACGAGCGATCCCTTCAGCATCGACTTTCTTCCGCCGACCATCACGGTGGTGCTGACGCCGTCTCCCAACGCGAGCGGGTGGAACCACACGCCGGTGACGGCGCACTTCGTGTGCACGGACGCCGGCTCTGGTGTCGCCGCCTGTCCGCCGGATCGCGTGGTGACGACTGACGGCGCCGGCCAGTCGGTCTCTGGTGTCGCTATCGACCATGCCGGGAATACACAGGCAGCCTCGGCGGTCGTCAACATCGACACGATCCCGCCGACGCTCGTGCTGGCCTCTCCCGCCGACGGAAGCGTGCTGCTCACGCCGTTGGCCGCTGTCGCCGGCACGGTGGCTGACGATCGCTCCGGTGTGGCGGGCGCGACCTGCAACGGGGCGGCCGCAACCTTGGGCGGAACCAGCATCGGCTGCCAGGTCGCCTTGGCCGCGGGCTCGAACACGGTCGTCGCAACGGCGACGGATGTCGCCGGCAACACGACCACGACGTCGCTCCAGGTGACCTTCACTCGTCCTCCGGCGATCACCATCACGTCGCCGCAAAACCTCAGCTATCTCAACATCAGTCCGACGACGGTGACCGGCACCGTCGAGGGTGCGGCGTCGGTGGTCGTCATCAACTCGGTCCAGGCCCCGGTCATCAATGGGAGCTTCAGCGTGCCTCTGCCGCTCGCCGAAGGGCCGAACATCGTGACGGCGAGCGCCACTGGTCCCGGCGGCGCCATCGGCACTGCCAGCATCACCGTCACACTGGATACGACGCCCCCTCACGTCACCATCACCACGCCCACCGACGAGTTCGTGACCGCCGACGCGTCCATTTCGCTCGCCGGCAACATCAACGACATCGTCGTCGGCACCGTCAACGACGAGCAGGCGCAGGTCTCCGTCAACGGAACTCCCGCCCGGGTCGCGAACCGGACCTTCCTGGTGACCGATGTGCCGTTGGCGCTCGGGCCGAACATCCTTCAGGCCGTCGGGCGTGACCGCGCGGGTAACGCGGCGACCAGCGCCATCACCGTGACGCGCCGGGCGGCCACACCGTCCGGGATCCGGCTCGTCTCGGGCAACAACCAGACGGCGCCGATCGGTTCGGTGCTCGGCGAGCCTCTCGTTATCGCGTTGACTGATGGACTCGGTGCGCCGGTCCCGAACAAGCCGGTGATCTTCAAGGCGACGCAGAACGACGGCGTGGTGGCGGCCGATGGTCCGCCCGCGGCGACCGTCGTCGCCACGACCGACGCGCAGGGTCACGCGCCGGTTCGATGGACGCTGGGAAACCGGGCAGGGGCTGGCGGCAATACGGTGGAAGCGTACGCCGTCGGTTTCGACGGCACGGCGATCTTCACGGCGAGCGGGACGCCAGGCCCAGCCGGGCGGATCGTGGCTGACACCGGCAACGAGCAAACCGGCGCCACCGGTCAGAGCCTGCCCCGGCCATTCATCGCGGTGGTGGTGGATGGCGGCAACAACCGGCTCGGCGGGATTCCTGTGACCTTCACTGTCCGGCAGGGTGGCGGCACGTTTGACGGCGCGGCGAGTCGTACGGCGCAGACCGATTCTGACGGCCGGGTCGCAGCCACGCTCACGCTGGGCTTTCAGGAAGGCAACGCCAACAACGTCGTCGAGGCGACGTTTCCCTCCAATGCCGGTCTGCCTGCCGCGTTCACGGCGTCAGGCCGGGCGGCAGGGAACCCTTCAGACACCACCATCTCCGGCGTGGTGCTCGACAATAGCAACGCGCCGATTCAGGGCGTCACCGTTCGCGGTGTGCTGACCGACGCGCTGCACTCGAGCCTCAGCGCGGTCCAGGCCGCCGTCGCGGTGCTCACCAACGCGCAGGGCCAGTTCGTCATCCCTCAGGCCCCGGTGGGCTTGGTGAAGCTGCTGGTGGATGGCTCAACCGCCCAGCGGCCTGGGACGTATCCCGCTCTCGAGTACGACATCGTGACCGTCGCCGGCCACGACAACACCGTCGGCCAGCCGATCTATCTGCTGCCGCTGACGACCACGGATCAGCTCTGTGTGACGGCGACGACCGGCGGCGGCACGCTGACCCTGCCTGAGTCCCCGGGTTTCTCGTTGACCTTCGCGCCGGGCCAAGTCACGTTTCCCGGTGGGTCGAAGACCGGGTGCGTCAGCGTCACAGCTGTGCACCGTGACAAAGTGCCGATGGTACCGGCGTTCGGGCAGCAGGCCCGCTTCATCGTGACGATTCAGCCGGCGGGCGCGCTCTTCAATCCACCGGCGCCGATCACGCTGCCCAACGTCGACGGCTTGAGGCCGCGCGAGGTGACCGAGCTGTACTCGTTCGATCACGATATCGGTGCGTTTGTCGCCATCGGCACTGGCGTGGTGAGCGACGACGGCCAGGTGATCCGATCGAGCGCCGGCGTCGGCGTGCTGAAGGCCGGCTGGCATGGCGGTGGCAACCCCACGCCGAGCGGTAGCGCCGGGTCGTGTGGGCTGTGCCTCACGACACAGGGGAACCAGTGCGTACCAGACAACAGTCAGACCCCGCCGCAGACGCCGCTCGACTGCAGAATCGATCGCTGCAACAACGGGGCGGTCGTGTCAGACAACAGCGACGTCGATCACGATAACGACAAATGCTGCTATCAGGGCGACGTGATCGACAAGCGGTTGGACCCCGCCGATCCGAAGTCGGATCTGTCGAAGTGCCCGAACCGCGTGCCGAGCAATCGACCGGGCGAGTATGACGGCTGCAGCCTCCCGACGTGGATCCCGGGGCCGCTCAGGAACAACCCGGCCCAGGGTGCGCACACACTGTTTTCCGATCACCACCTCGCCGACGACAACGACCCGGCCACCCAGCCCAGTCATCTGTTTGCCTGCGACCTTCACGACGAGTGCTACCAGACGTGTGTGACCGGTGACACGACGGTAAACCGAGAGGTCTGCGATCTCGGACTGCACGACATCGCCTATCAGACCTGTCTTGCCGCGTACAACAACCCGGACGGGGTGGACAGGAACAGCGGCGCGTGGGCGATCTGCTTCGATTGGGCGGACATCTACTATCGGGGCTTGTCACCGACAGGGCTCGGTGTTGGCAAGAACGCATATGAAGACAGGCAGAAGCAGTACTGCCAGTGCTGTCAATGAGGCACGGCTTCCTGACGAAGGCGTGTGCGGCGATCGGGCTCGTGACGTTGACGACCTCGCCCTCTTCGGCTGTGCAGGGCAAGGCGCCGGGGCCATCGCCGTTTCAGATCGTGTGGGACAAAACCTACGGCTCGGATGTGCGCTCGACGGAATTTCGCGCCATCACGACCGCCGACAACGGCGACGTCTTCGTCGCTGCCTCGGAACGGGACGCGCTCGACCGGAGCGCCGCAAGCCCGATTCGGCTTCTGTTCTGGCGCATCGACGCGGCGGGGCGTCTGGTGAGTGAAACGGAGATCAGGAAGACTCGCAACAGCAAGGGCACCAACTCTGCCTCGGTTCGAGACGTCGTCGCGCTCGGCAACGGGCAGGCCCTCCTCCTGGTCGATTTCGAAGCGGGCCGCCCGGCCATCGTCCGCCTCGATCGGAACGGCAAGCAAACGGTGACGAAAGAATTGGGGCGGCCTGGCGGCGGCTTCGCGACGCTGCTCAAGATTGTTCCGGCGCCGGGTGGCAAGTTCCTGCTCATCGGGCACGAGTCGTTCGACGGGCTCCTCATCGAAGTGGATGCCGCGGGCAACCTCCTATGGGAGACGACCGACGACCGCGGCAAGATGGAATACTTCGTCGATGGCATCGCCACGTCCGATGGCGGGTTCGTGCTCGTCGGCAACTCGGGGCAATACGACGCGACCAGATCCGGACCGTCCACCGTCTGGGTGGGCCGGTACGACGCTCGTGGCGTGCTTTCGACTGAGACCACGTTCCCGGGCCGCTATGGAGCCATCGCGCGCACCAGCACCGGCGGTTACGCCGTGGCTTACGACCAGAGCAGCAAGACGAACCAGGAAATCCGCCTCAAGATTCTGACCGCGGATCTCAAGCCGGCGTCAGAGGCGCCGATCCTCGACACCACCACGGCGAATTTCTCCGAGTTCAAAATCACGCCGGCAGGCGCTGGCTTCATCATTGGCGGCCGCAACCATGGCCGGTCATACGTCACCATCGTCGATGAAAGAGGCCTCGAGCCGACGACGTTTCAGGGCGAGGCAGCGCCAGGCACCGTCGACCTTGGCTACAGCGGCCTGACCGATACCACGGGCGGGTCATTCGTGCTTGCGAACTCGCACATCGTGGTGCCGCCCGTAAATACTCCGGTGCGTCAGAAAGTGCGGTTGCAGAAGGTGGCCCGGTGACCGCGCACTTCGCCGCGCACGCCGAGGTCCTGGCGCTGGCATGACGTGGCGTGTCGCAGTCGGCGTCGTCGGCCTCATCAGTTGTGGCGCGGTGTGTGGGCGCGGCCTGCTCTCCGCACAGGCGCCGGCCGCCGTCGTGCCTGGCGGTTCTCAGATTGGCCGCGAGGTGGCGGTCGCCAAGCATCTGGCCGACGGCCAGGAACTCACCACCGGACTTCAGGACCTGCTTGCGCACGGCAGGCTACTGTTTGACGCGAACTGGACCGGGCAGGAAGGTGCCGGGCGGCCGCTGACCAAAGGGACTGGCCGGCCGCTGGCCGATCAGTCGAAGCCGTTGACGGGCGTGCGCGCGTTCAATCGCGTGTCAGCGCCGGACGCCAACTCGTGCGCCGGATGCCACAACGCGCCGTCTGGCATTTCCGGCGGCGGCGGCGACGTCGTCACCAACGTCTTCGTGCTCGGCCAGCGCTTCGACTTCGCGACGTTCGACCGTAGCGACACCCTGCCCACCCGCGGTGCCGTAGACGAAGGCGGCAAGGGCGTCACGCTGCAGGATGCGGCGGACTTCCGCGCCACGACCGGGATGTTCGGCGCCGGATACCTCGAGATGCTGGCGCGCCAGATGACCGAGGAGCTTCAGCGGATACGCGTCAGCATGCGTATCGGCGAGACGAAGGCGCTGGTCGCCAAGGGCATCCGTTTTGGCCAGCTGACGCTCGGCGCCAACGGCCTCTGGGACACCACGAAGGTCGAGGGGCTGGGTCGGTTGAGCCTGCTGTCGACCGACTCACACAATCCGCCGTCGCTCGTCATCCGTCCCTGGCACCAGGCCAGCAACGTCGTCTCGCTGCGCGAGTTCAGCAACACCGCGTTCAATCAGCATCACGGCATTCAGTCCACGGAACGATTCGGTTTCGACACCGATCCGGATGGGGATGGCTTCACCAACGAGCTCACCCGTGCCGACGTGACCGCGGTCTCGATCTGGCAGGCGACGCTGCCAGTGCCTGGACGCGTGATTCCTCGCGATCATGACGTCGAGCAGGCGGTGCTCCTCGGTGAGCGGACGTTTGAGCGGATCGGCTGCGCCGCGTGCCACATTCCGCAGCTGCCGCTCGACAAGCAGGGCTGGATCTTCTCGGAGCCGAACCCGTTCAATCCCGCCGGCAATCTTCGCACCGGCGAGACGCGCGACGTGAAGGTCGACCTGACGAGTGCGCTGCTGCCGGCGCCGAGGCTGCACCCCGATGCGTCAGGCACGGTGTGGGTTGATGCCTATACCGATTTCAAGCTCCACGACATCTGCGAGTCCGGGACGGCCGAGCCGCTCGACCAGAACCAGTCG
Source organism: Vicinamibacterales bacterium (assembly GCA_040081555.1). GTDB lineage: Bacteria > Acidobacteriota > Vicinamibacteria > Vicinamibacterales > CAVVIG01 > CADEEX01. The sequence goes on along the minus strand of JBEBGG010000128.1, from coordinate 3,229 downwards.
CAGTGGTCGAAGAACCTGGCCGCCGGAAACTGCCGGTTCCTGACGAAGCGATTGTGGGGCGCGGCGAACGAGCCGCCCTTTTTTCATCACGGTCTCTTCACGACACTGCGCCAATCGGTGCTCGCGCATGCCGGGGAGGCGAACGCGTCTCGGCGCGCGTTCCAAGCATTGCCGGCGCCTGAACGGGACGGCGTCATTGAATTTCTGAAGACGCTGCAGGTGCTGCCTCCAGGCACGACGGATCGGATCCTCGACGAGACGCATCGTCCCAGAACCTGGCCTCCCGACTCGACGGAGAAACCTCGCACATGAATGTCGCCTTGTTGATCCTGCTCGTGGCCGCCCAGCTTGCGGTCTCCGCGCCGCCGCCAGTCACGCCCGTGGCTGCCGAGCAGGTGGTTGAGATCGTCGTCTATTCTGATTTTCAGTGCCCCTTTTGTGGGGCCTTTGCGGCGCCGCTGCGCGAAGTGCAGAAGCACGGCGTGGACGGCGTGAAGACGTCCGTGCGGTTCAAGCATTACCCCCTCGTGATCCATCCCAAGGCCCTGTTGGCGCATCAGGCCGCCGCCGCCGCGGCGGCGCAGGGCAAGTTCTGGGAGATGCACGACGCGCTGTTTGCGAACCGTCAGAACGCGCAGCGCGAGGATCTCATTGGCTACGCCAAGAAGATCGGCCTCGACATGAAGCGCTTCCTGAAGGATCTCGACAGTGATCGGGTCAAGGCGTTGATCCGCGCCGACCAGGCGGATGGGGAGAAGCTACGGATCAGCGGGACGCCGACCTTCTACGTCAACGGCAAGGAATACGTCGGCACCAAGTCGCTCGCGCAGCTCAGGCCGATTCTGGTGGGCGAACAGCGACGGGCGCGGGTGCTCGCCGAGATCGCCGAGGGTCGGCTGAGCCTCGGACCGGCCAACGCGCCGATTGCGTTGGAATTCTTCGCGGATCTGCAGAGCCCGGTCAGCCGGCCAGCCGCGGCGGTGCTGAAGGAGATCCTCGGGCGTTATCCAGAGGATGTGCGCGTGCAATTCAGGAACTTCCCGCTGGCCTTTCACCCGCAAGCGGCACTCGCGCACGAAGCGGCGATGACCGCGGCGCGCGACGGGAAGTTCTGGGACTTCGCGTTCTACGTGCTTGAGCACCAGGAGTCGCTGCACGAACAGGACTTGATCGCGCTCGCCGGGAAGCTCGGGTTGGATGAGACCGCGTTTGCCGAGGCCCTTCACCAGCATCGCTACGCGGCGCGCGTCGACGCTGACCTGCAGGCCGGCCGCGCGCGCGGCATCCGCGGCAGTCCCGTGATCCTCGTCAACGACAAGCGGATCGACGGCGTGCCGAGTCTCGACACACTCATAACCTACATCGAAGAAGAACTGGCGGCCCGTCGTGCAAATCAACCCGTCAAGCCGTAGATCCCGCTCGCTGGGCCTGGCCTCGAGCCTGGCCACCTCGTGCCGGCATCTCGCCGCCGCCGGCGCGATTGCCCTCCTGTCGCTTGTCGCCGCTGGCGACGCCAGGGCGCAGCAACCACCGCAACTGGATCAGAACTGCACGGTCAGCATTCTCAACCGCAACGTGCGAGTCAATCCGGATGGCTCCTGGGTGCTGCCCAACGTGCCGGCCAACTTCGGTTATGTGCGCGCGCGCGTCACCTGCGTCGTCAACGGGCTGACCGTGTCGGCGGAGTCCGAACCGTTTCTCGTGCCCGCCGACGGCTCAGTCAACGTACCGCCGGTGGACTTCGGCAAGATGACGCCAATCCCGACGGCCCTGACGGTGACCGCTCCAGCGCACACCCTCACGACGATTGGCGCGCTTGAGCAGTTGACGGTAACGGCGCACTACTCGGATGGCACGACCAAGAACGTGACGACGGCCAGCAGCGGCACCCAATACACGATCAGCAATGTGGCGATTGCGACCCTCACCGCGGACGGCCTGCTGCAAGCCGTTCAAGCGGGGACGGTCCTGGTCCAGGCCACCAACGAAGGCGCGTCAGGGATGACCTCGATCCTCGTGTCCCCGGCCGGATCCGATTCAGATCTCGACGGCATCCCCGACGATGCCGAATTGAGCCTCGGTCTCGATCCGCGCAACGCCGTCGATGCGCAGGAGGACTTCGATCGCGACGGTCTGGCGAATCTTCATGAATACCAGCGAGGCACCAGCATCCGCCAGGCCGATACCGATTCGGACGACCTGCTCGATGGCGAGGAGGTGGCCCGAGGCGCCGACCCTCTGTTGTGGGATACCGATGGCGACAAGGTCAGCGACGGTCTCGAAGTGCGCACTGGCTCGGACCCGCTGGACCCGCTGAGCGTCAACCTGGGTCAGGCGCTTGCCTCCGTTCGCGTGACGCCGGCCCAGTTCCTCCTCAGCTACAACACGATCATTGGCTCGGCGTCCAAACAGCTGACCGTGACCGGCACGCTGCTCGACGATCGCACGATCGACCTCACGACGCGCGGCGTCAACTACAGTTCGAGCGATCTCGCGACGTGTAACTTCGGCCCTGTCGCCGGCCAGGTCTTCGCTGGCGATGCCGGCGTGTGCACAGTCACTGCGACCGTGGCCGGGTTCAGCGGGATAGCCGCCGGGACGGTGCGATCGTTCTCGCCGACCGCCCGAGGATCCGTAGTGATCCCCGGCCTGGCCCGGAACGTCGACGCCAACGGCCACATGGTCTACGTGGCCGCCGGTCTCGCCGGCCTCGTGGTCGTCGATGCGGCCAATCCGGCTTCGCCGTCCATCGTCGGCTCGCTCGCCCTGCCCGGCGATGCGCACGACGTGCGCGTGGTCGGGAACCTGGCGTATGTGGCCGATGGGGAGTCCGGCCTGCAGATCATCGATGTCAGCGACCCGGCGACTCCGCGGCTCGTCGGTTCACACGACACACCGGGGACCGCGCTCGACGTCATTGTCTCGGGGAACCTGGCGTTTGTCGCCGACGGCTCCGCGGGCGTTCAGATCATCGACGTGTCGGACCCGTCCGTGCCCGTACTGCTGCGCACCGTCGCCACGCCGGGAGTGGCCCAGGGCGTCGACGTCAGCGGGCAGATGGTGGTTGTGGTCGAGGATGATCAGCAGGCCGGCCTGCAGGCCGGCTTGCGGGTGATTGACGTGTCCGATCCGGCGCACGCGGCCATCGTCGATCAACAGTTCCTGGCCCGGGGCGAGGGCCTCGAAGATCTCCGGATGCGGCAGGGTCGCGCGCGTCGGACCGCCCGGA
>JBEBGG010000127.1:0-10109 GCA_040081555.1 Vicinamibacterales bacterium | reverse complement strand
GCTGTGAAGTCCGCCATCAAGTCGTAGACCTCGCGCAGTTCCGACGGTGACGGAAGGAACACGATGCGGAAGTAGCCGTCGTCAGCCGGCAGGCCGAAGCCGGAGCCGTAGACGCAAAGGACGCCGGTGGCTCGCAGCAGGCCGAGCACGTAGTCCTGGTCTGTCTTTCCCGGCGGCAGCGTGACCTTTGGCATCGCGTAGAAGCCGGCAGTCGGCGTCATGCAGGTCACGCCAGGCATCGCGCGCAGCCGCTCGCCGGTGATCGTCGCTCGCTCCTTCAACGCGGCGCGGAAGGTGGCCTGATGCGACTTGTCGCCCTCAAGCGCCGCCGTGACCGCGTATTGCATCGGCACTGTGCTGCACAACCGACCGTCCGCCAGCTTACGAATGGCTCCTGCCACATCGTCCAGTCGTGGTGAGCGACCAATCGAGAGCCAGCCGGTGCGCCAACCTGGGGCCAGATAGGCCTTCGAGAGGCTCGAGAATGAAATGACAGGCGCGTCGTGGTCAAAGCTACCAATCGGCGCGACTGCCTGGTCGTATCCGAGATCGGCGTAGACCTCGTCTGCGAGCACGACGAGGCCGTGACGATCGGCGAATTCGAGCAGCGCTTGACGGACGGGCGTGGGATAGGTTGCGCCCGTCGGGTTGTTCGGATCGATGATGACAATCGCGCGCGTGTTCGGCGTGACGAGCGTCGCAAGGTGATCGAGGTCCGGTGCCCACTGCCGCGCGGGGTCCGTGCGGTAGTAGCGGGCCTGCGCACCGATCTTCGCGATGACCGCGGTGTAGAGCGGATAGGTGGGATTGGGCACCAGCACTTCGCCGTGCTCGTCGAGTAGCGCGGTCAGTGCCAGCTCGATTCCTTCTGAGGTTCCCGCGGTGATGTAGACGCGCCCGGGGCTGATCGGCCAACCGTTGGCCGTGTTTTCTGCGGCCACCGCCTCGCGAGCGGGTTGGATACCGGCCGATGGCCCGTATCCGTTATGTCCGTCGCGCAGCGCCTTCTCGACCGCCGTAATGAGGTGCAGCGGTGTCTTGAAGCCGAAGAGGATCGGGTCGCCGATGTTGAGGTATCGCACCTGCCGGCCGGCGGCCTCTACGCGCTGGGCCTCCACCACGATGTTCCGAATCGCGTACGAGAAGCGCCCGATGCGAGGACTGATAGGGATGGCACTGTGCGTGGGACTCACGCGGCGAATTTTACTAGAGATCCTCACGCTCCATAGCAGCCCACATTGCCGCCACGTCGTGCATATGGAACGAGCGCACCGTAAACGGGGCGCCGTCGCGCAGGATCACTGCCTCGACACCGACCCGCTGCGGACGAAGCTCGCACGACCACTCCGCGCCCCGGCGAACGAGCCGCCAGAGAACCTCAGGCCCGGGCCTCTCGAGCGATTTGGAGGGGACGCACGAGTTAGAAGCCATCTTCGTATGCAGGGTAGGACGAGGAGCTCGCAGGGTCGGGTTCCCAGCTGGCTCGAACGGTCCCTGGCGCCAGGATGTAATTTCTACTAAGCGGCTGAGCTTGTGGATGCATAATTGCGTAACAATTACGCTCTTTCTTGCAGTTCCTCCTCGTGCCACCGCCGACCATTTTCTATATCCACCGTATCCTCTATCACTTACGGGGATGGCAGGGCCTTTGGATAACTCTCGTCAGCATGCGACGGACGATCAAGATCACCGGAGCGGCAATGGTGATGATGATGCTTAACCAACAAGCGGCGACCTGGGCCCAGCAGCCAGGCCCGGCCACGCCGGCGGCAGACGTTACCGCCACGTTCAAGTCGAGCGTCGATCTGGTTCGGGTCAGCGCGTTTGTTCGCGATCGGAAGGGGCGCTTCGTGACCGACCTTCAGGCGGCCGACTTCGAAGTGTTCGAAAACGGCCGTCGTCGAGCGATCATAGACTTCCAACACGAGCCCGCGACCCTGTCGCTCGCGTTGCTGTTCGACGTGAGTGGCAGCATGGAAGCGGGAATGCCGATGGCGCGGGAGGCCGCGACGCACCTTCTGGGCTGGCTCAAAGCCGATGATGAAGCCGCGGTTTACACCTTCGAGACACGGCTCGAGGAAGTGCGTGGGTTCACGTCGGGCCAGATAGAACTACCGGCCCAGCTTGCCGCGGTCAGGCCGTTTGGCGCGACATCTCTTCACGATGCGATTGCGCGCACGGCCGATAAGGTAGCGACCCGTGACTCACTGCGTCGCGCCGTCGTGGTCTTCACCGACGGGCAGGACACGGCCAGTCGGTTGACTGCGAGCGAAGTATCGGGTCTTGCCAGCGCGATTGACGTTCCGGTCTACATCGTTGGCATCGTGCCCGCGATCGACAACCCGCTCGATGACCTGTCGGCCACGACGATGGCCCGGTCGGCGTTGACGGGCACGCTCAGCAATCTGGCGTTCTGGACCGGTGGCGATGCGTTTGTCGTGAGCACGATCGCCGAGCGTAGTCGAACAGCGCGCCGGATTGTTGACGAGCTGCGGCAGCAGTATCTGATGGCGTTTGAAGCGAGCGCGGAACCGGGCTGGCATCCGCTGCAGCTCCGCATGCGCGGCAAGGAACTGACAGTACGTGCACGAAGTGGCTATTTCTCCGGGCAGACTCGCCCGGTTTCACACTAGGAGGACACCATGTTTCGCAAATTGCTGATGATTGTGCCCGTCGCCGCGATCGTGGCCGGCGGTACGACTGCGTGTGCGTCGAAGAAGTTTGTTCGGACCAGCGTCGGTCAGGTGAACGACAAGGTCGATTCTCTTGGCCGTTCGCTCGAGGCTACGCAGGAGCGAACGCGTCAGAACGAGGCCAAGATCGCCGACGTCGACCAACGGGCACAGGCGGCGGCCGCCAGCGCGCAAGGCGCCGCGGCCAACGCCCAGGGTACCGCCGAGAAGGCGAATGTCGCTGCGGCCGGTGCGGCCAGCGCCGCGACCGCCGCCAACACCCGCGTCGAGGCCGTCGACAAAGCCGTGAAGCGGATCGTGTTCGAAGTGGTCCTCAGCGAGGACCAGGGCAACTTCAAGTTTGGCAAGAAAGACTTGCCGGATGCCGCCAAGGCCAGACTCGACGAGATGATTACGGCACTGAAGGCTGATCCGAAAGGGGCCTACTTCGAGATCGCCGGGTACACCGATAGCATCGGTACGCCGGAACTGAACGAGAAGTTGGGTCTCGAGCGCGCCGAGGCCGTGAAGCGCTACCTCTATGAGAAACACCAGGTGCCGCTGCACAAGATGAATGCCATCAGCTACGGCGAAGAGAGTCCGGCGGCCGACAACAAGACTAGCGCAGGCCGCGCGCAGAACCGGCGCGTCGTCATCAAAGTCGTCGTCTAGCCGCTGTTGCTTTGACGGCCCGGCTACAGCCGGGCCGTCACGGTTACCGGTCGTATCGCTTCGTCCAATCGCGCAAGGCGTGTCGCCGCTCACGCGCCGACGGCTCCTCTTCGAGGCGGTCCACCGGCCAGGGGAGCCTGAAACTCCAGTTGTGCGGTGTGACGGTACCGGGAACGTTGATACGGTCACTCCAGCCGAAGACATCCTGAATCGGCAACAGCAGAAGTTCTGAGCGAGAGGCGAAGAGCATCTCCAGTAGCGCGTCCCGAACGTCCGGTGTGAAAGCCGCGTTGCTGGCATCGAGCCGAGCCACTCTGCAGACTTCAGCAATCGCGCGTCGCTCCTGGTCGCTGGCTTGCTCCCACCACGTGCGCATCGGCTCGGTGTCGTGGGTGCCGGAGGCGGCGACTGAGACCACCGGGTAGCCGGCTGGATCCCGGAACGGCTGCCCTTCCCTTTCCCACTCACGCTCCCACCGAAAGATCTTGAATCCCGGCGCCTGCAGGCGGGTCAGCGACTGCCGCACGAAGTCCGGCACGACGCCAAGATCCTCAGCGATGATCTCGGCTCCGGACTCTCGAAAGACCGCCATGTTGCATTCGCCGAGCCTGAGCTGTGCCGATTCCTCGGCCGGCTCAAACGTCGGCTCGCCGCCGGCGCGCGGTCGCGAATAGGTGCGATAGAAGCCGACCAGGTGATCGACGCGATAGCCGTCAAAGAGCGCTGCGCTACGCCGCGCGCGCTGGCGTAGCCACCCAAAGTCCTGCGCAGCGATAGCGTCCCAACGATAGGCCGGCATGCCCCAGTCCTGTCCGGTGGCGCTGAACGCGTCAGGCGGAACCCCCACCGACCGATCAAGCCGGAACTGATCTTGATGCGCCCAGACGTCGGCGCTATCGCCGTCCACCATGAAGGGCAGATCGCCAAGAAGCGTGACGTTGTGCGCGTGTGCCCGTTGCCTCGCTATGTGCCACTGGGCGTCAGCGATCCACTGCCGGTACTGAGCAAACAGTATGTCGCGCTCGAGCATACGGCGTGCCTCGGCGAGCGCCCCGACATCACGCTCCTGCCACTCCCTCGACCACTCCGTCCATGGCCGGTGCCCTTGGTGGTCATGCAGTGCCCGATAGAGGGCGTAGTCGTCGAGCCACCAGGATTCGGTGTTGATGTAGGCACGCAGGCCGCGTGCGTGTGTGGTGTCTGAGTTCCATTCGCCGAGAAAACGGGCGAACGCGATCTCACACGCTCGATCTTTTAGGTCGCGCACAGTGGAGTAGTCCACGGTCGCCGCTTCGCGCACCTGGCTCAAACGAAGTCGATCGTCCGGGCTCAATGCGGCTTCGCCACCAGCCGCCGCGAAGTGGTCGATCTGGCTGACGTCGATATAGATCGGGTCAATCGCCATGGCGCTCATCGCGGAGTAGGGAGACTGCTGGCCGCGGGCCATTTCGTTGAGTGGCAGCAACTGCAGGACACGTTGTCCAGCGGCACTGAGCCAAGCGGCCATCGCGTCAATATCACCGATGTCGCCGATGCCCCAACTAGTGCTCCTCGGAAAGGCGAACAATGGAATCAGCAGCCCTGCACGTCTTCTGGCGGTCATCGGCCCCCCGTCTTTTGCGCGAACCGCCGGATAACGCGGCCAACGGCATCGGAAAGTTCTGACGAGGGACCGAGCAGGCTGATGATCAGAAACGACTCCGTGGGAAAATCGAAGAAGAATCCGGGATGCACCAGGACATCGTCGTCTGCAAGCAGCGACAGCACTAGATCTTCCTCATTCGAAAGCGATGGTACCTGTACGATGGCGGACCATCCCCCTTCGGCCTCGAGCCGCCGGCACGAGGGCACGGAGTCGATTGCCGCGCCGAGCAATGCGAAGTTCGCCGTGATGCGCCGTTGAATCTGTTCACGCACCGTCGCGCCGTTCCGGAGCAGGGCGGAGGCAGCGATCTGGACTGGAGTGGAGACTGACAGATAGGTGTCGGCCACAAGCTCGAGTCGTTCCCGCGCTTGGTCAATCCGATCGTCAGGGCCAGAGATGGCGATCCACGCCAACTTGGCCTGCGGCAGGCCGATCGACTTAGACAGGCCGCCGAGTGTGAAGCCGAGCACATCGCGCCGCTCGGCGAGGCGTCCGGCGGAAGCTGCAGCCCCAGGCGCCAGTTCGTAGTCGGCAAACACTTCGTCGCTGATGATGGCGATGCCGCGTGCGGCGCAGAGGTGCGCCAGATGGGCTAATTCGTCGGCTGATACGAAGCTGCCTGTGGGGTTGTTGGGATTGACGATCAGCAGCGCGCGGGTTCGAGAGGTGCAGGCGCGCTGGACGCTGCCGAGATCCAAACTCCATCGGCCGTGATATTCGAGGTCGTAGGGTACTGCGGTCACCGCGTCGAGACGCGTGAGGTGATCGAAAAGGGGGTAGCTCGGTCGCGGTATCAGCACTTGGTCACCTGCATCGCAAAGCAGCTTGAACAGGAGTGAGTACGCTTCGCTGGTGCTGGCCGTGAGCGCGATGCGTTCGATCGGAACATCCATTCCTCGCCGCGCGAAGTCGACGGCTACCGCCCGCCTGGCCTCGGTCGATCCAAATGGCGTCGGCGTGTAGTCGAGTCCGGAGGGGTCGGCGAGGGGCGCGAGCAGGTCGGGCGGATAGGCCAAGCCGACGCGGGTCGGATTGGAGATCGTCAGGTCGAGAAACGGCCGGCCCTCCCGTCGCCGCGTCGCCAAGGCCTGCGACACTTTGTTCAGTTCAAGGCGTGCGGGTACGCGGCCGGAAAACATCAGGGTACGATTGTGACCGACTCGATCACATCTCCTTCAAGCAGCCGGTCGAGGACATCCGTGCCGTTCAACACTTGCGCGAAGACGGTCAGTTGATGATCGAAGCGGGGGTGATCGACCAGGTTCACGAAGAACTGCGCGTCGTTGGTGTCTGTGGCCATGACGCCGATGCTACCGCGCACGTGGGGCCAGGTCCCGGCTTCCTTTGCCGGAAACGCCGCGGCCCCGCTGCCCTTGTCGCCGCCCTGGACGATGGCATCGGGCGACAGTCGGTCAAATGACAGGCCGTTGTAGTAGCCCTCTTCCGCCAGCCTCACGAAGCGGAGCACCGTACCAGGCGCCTCTGTCGTGAAGAGCGCGATGTCAATAGTGCCAACGTCGCGAACGGCGATGCGTGCGTGCGGCGCAGAGAGCCGACGTACGTCTGCAGCGGTGGTCGACGGCAGCGCACTCGGCCGGACGCCGGCGCGGCGTCTGGTTGGCCGAGCGAGCGCGGCCAACGCAACGTTGGCGACCCGATCTTCGGGGTCGAGCGCCAGCGCGTCGAGTCGATCGCGATCGCCAAGTATGGTCGCCGCGCGCGCCGCGTAAGCCCGCACTTGCCAGATGCGCGCCGACTGATATAGCGCAAGCAGTGCCCGGGCCTGCTCGGGCGCGGCAGTGGCCAACGCCACTATGGCGCGCGCCTGGCGATGCCAGCCGCGGACGATGGCCAGGTCTTCAGTTCGGGCGGCGATGCGAGCCAGGACCGCAATGCTGGCCGTCGAGTCACCGCAACCGCTCAGTTCATCAATGGCTGCCAGCGCCACGTTCGTATCGCCATCGGCGGTGGCGTTGGTGGCTTCGGCGCAGACGGTGTCGTTGCCCCGGGCTCGCATGGCTCGCAGCGCCTCGATGCGCACAAACGGTGAGACATCGGCCAAGCCGTCCTGTGCCTTGTGCGCGGCCTGACGGGTGATGCCAATCGCACGCATGGCCAACTGGCGCACCTGAGCGTCCGGATCGTCAGCCGCCTTCGCAATGGCGTCGGCGTCCAAGGCGCCGGCGGTCGTCAAGGCGGCGACCGCCAGCCTCCTGACCCGTGCCTCGCGCGACAAGTCGAAGCCCTGCGTCACCCGATCGATTCTCGCCAGTTGACGAAGTAGCGAGAGGATTGCCGGGCTGGCGGGCCTGACCGCTGCCTGCACGCGCACGAACGTTTCGAGCCCCTTGGCAACGCCAAGCCGATCGGGCAGGGCGGTGGTGCGCGTTCCCAGACCGACGATCGCTGTCTCGGCACGTGTGGCGTCCGCCGCGGTCTTGTAGGGGAGCCGAGCCAGTGCTTCGCAGATCGCTGCGCGGACCGTGGGATCCGTCTCAACCTCGAGCCGGGCGATGAGGGCCGACTGGAGGCTACTCAGCAAGTTCGCCGGGCCGAGGCCCCCAGCGGGCGGGGCTACCCAGATGCCTTGCGTCGCTTGCGCCAGAGCATTGGCAGCCTCGATACGAACTTCCGGCAGAGAATGGCGGAGCCCGGGCAGGATGTCGGAGGTAAGCGAGGGACGCTCGAGACGGCCGAGCATGCGCAGCGCCATGCGAGCCGTGTCGGCGTTGCGGCTGCGCGCGCTGATGCGCATCAGGTTAACGTCGGCCACCGTCGGGGTGCGCTTGCCTTCCGCCTGCAGCAGCAGGAGCTGAGTGGTCGCTGCGCTCTGCGCGACGACGGGAACGGCGGTCGCGGCCAATGCGACAAGAATGAAGACGTTGGCGGCAAGGAGGCCGCGCCAGCGCGCCCCTCTCGATCGGCCGGCCTCCGGGTGCGTGGCGTCGTCGCTGCGCATCCGCCGGTGATCTAGCGCAGCGAACGCGTCGCCGCCGAGTATTCCAGCATCTGCGTCGTGAGGTCGCGCGGATACGAAATGATGACGTCGGTGACGGCGCCAGTGTCGTTGGTGACTGCCGACAGCCTGGGCATGACAAAGCCGGTGTAGGACGGCAGGTTCAGATGATCAACCCGGCCGACGACTTCGTCACGCAGCGCTGGCTCGAAGTGGACGCCGTAGGTCTCGAAGAGGGTCTTGGCGGCGGCGTAGTCCCCTTCTGCTTTGATGCGCTGGATCTCGGCGAGCAACTGGCCGACCCCGTCGTGGAACGCCTTCACGTCGGCCACCACGTAGTAGGTCTTGCCGTCGCGCCGACGGACTTCGACGGCCTTCGTGTTGCGAATCAGCCAGTGCACGATCATCTGACGATTGCGCATGTGGTCTTCTTCGATCTGCGTGCCAGTGCGGACGCGCCGCAGCTGCACCAGGGCGTTGCGCGTGTAGGCCTCGTATTCAGCGCGCACGATGTCGGCCTGGTCGGCGGCTGCCATGAGTCCCAGCTCCGAGAGCTTGGGGTCGGCCAGAAAATACAGCGCAACGAGATCGGCGCGGCCTTCTTCGAGTGCCGAGTAGTGTTCTTTGAGCGCGACCTGCGGCTTGCCATTCAACCGCTCGGCGATTCTTCCTGAGGCGTGGCCGATGACCTCGTGCATGTTGGTGTGCAGATCGCCCGAGAAGGCACTCCACTTCTCCGCTCGCGCCGCTTCCTCGGGTGTCCACGCAAACTCCGTCCGCATTGAGCTTGGGGTCGACTTGTCGTACGCAAGGGTCACGTTTGAGAGCGATACAGACTTGCTGCCGTAGCGTTCGCGCACCTGCTGATCGTTGGGTAGATTGATGCCGACCGGAGTGATAGGGCCCGAGTCTCCTGTCTCGATGACGACATCGATGGCGTTAGCGGTGATTCCCTGCACGTTCGATTTCTTGTACTTCGCGTCCCACGGCATGCGGTCTTCGAACCACTGCGCATCCTTTGCGAGCTTCTGAATCGCTGACGTCTTCTCAGGATTGACGTAAAAGACGAGGCCCTCCCAGGCACCCTTCTGGCCGCGCGCGTCGAGGTACACCTCGATGAAACCATTGATCGTGTCGACGGGCGACGCCTTGTCCTTGACCCAGGCGATGTCGTACGCCACGCGATCGGCGGTTTCGCCCGTGCGATAGAACTTTGCCAGCGCGGTCAACGCCGAGGCCATTTCCGGCGTGGCGAAGGCGACCGCGGCCTCGAGGTGCTTCACAATCGCGGAAATTTGTCCCGAGTAGCGGCCGCCGACCTTGTACACCTCTTCCGAGATCGTGCCGTTGCGCTTGACCACCCGCGAGTTGAGCGGGTGCTGCTCCTTGAAGCCGTCCATCTCTTTCGCGGTGACGCCCACGTAGAGATTGTTGGCACTCGCCGTGATGATGTCCTTGCCGCCCTCTGGTGTCTTGGCGGTGACCATCGGATCGACAGAGGCATCGAAGAAATACGGTTCGAGTGTTTTCAGGTACTGCGCGAGTGTGGTGCCGGCAGGCAACGCGAAGACCCCACCGTTCTTCTGTGCCACCGCTGCGGCTGCGGCGAACGCAGCGGGCGTGCACGTCAGCACGAACTTGCGGGCGGTGAGATTGTTGTAGGGACCGGTGTTGATCCAGAACAGCTTCGTGTAGCGTTGAATCTCTGCGAACGTCGTGGCGTCGATGCCCGCGGAATGCGACACGATGGCTTCGAGCACGTCACGCATTTCGAGGTTGTGCGCATAGCGCTGGTCGTAGAAGATGTCGCGGCCGGCGATGGCTGCCTGGTAGAGATGCCACACCAGCGTCTTCTCACGCATCGGTAGCGCGGTGAAGCCGTCCGCATACAACTGCACCACGGCCGCATCGTCCACCCGCTCCAGGAGGTACGGTCGCTCGGGCGCGGGCGCCGCTGGCGCGATGGTCGACGCCGGCTTCTCTGTGGGCGCTGTTCCGCACGCCACCGTGATGACCAGCAACAAGAAGAGGACAAGTCGATTCAACATGACTCAATCATCCAAGGACAAGACTCGACCAGGTCACCAGATAAGCAAATGAACAGATGTCAGGTCAAGGCACTGGAACGGTTTCAAGATGTTTCGCCACGTGCACGTTCCAGCCC